>CAZXBP010000030.1:0-19347 GCA_964639015.1 uncultured Nitrosomonas sp. | reverse complement strand
TTATTCATACCGTTAGTCATCGCGGATAACGGTCAACTGAGGTTTTTAGGTTTAAATCAGCAGATCCGATTAGTGGCCGGTTTGGTTTATTGCGGCCCGGATGGCGTCATCCGCGGTTTCGAGAAAGATAAACCGTATCGCCTGGCGGGTTGTTTCGGGTACATCGTACAAATCCTTCTGGTTGCGTGCGGGTATTAATACGGTTGTAATGCCGGCGCGTTGTGCCGCCAGTATTTTTTCCTTAATGCCGCCGACCGGCAATATCAGACCGCGCAGACTGATTTCACCGGTCATCGCGACATCGTGCCGCACCGGCTGATTGGTAAATAACGTAGCCAGTGCGATAAACATGGCCACCCCGGCGCTTGGACCGTCTTTAGGGATAGCGCCAGCGGGCACGTGCAAATGAACGTCGACGCCCTCAAACACCGATGCCGGAATATTCAAATTGTTGGCGCGTGCTTTTACCAGGGTAAGCGCTGCCTGAGCGCTTTCTTTCATCACGTCGCCAAGCTGTCCGGTCAGTATCAGGCGTCCGGTGCCATTGACCTTGGTGGCTTCTATGAACAGAATATCGCCGCCGACCGGCGTCCAGGCCAGGCCGGTTGCCACACCGGGAAAGTCGCTCAGGAGTGCCAGTTCATGTTCAAATTTTTTGGGTCCGAGAATTGCGTTTAAATCTGTTGTATCAACCCGCACTTGCTGCTGTTCGCCCTGCGCGATGCGCAGCGCGGCATGCCGCATGACCCGTCCGATTTCGCGCTCAAACTGACGGACACCGGCTTCGCGGGTGTAATTCTCTACAATGCTTTGCAATGCGCCGGATGTCAGCACGCACTGATCAGTCTGCAAACCGTTGGCTTCGCTTTGACGCTGAACAAGGTAGCGCAGCGCAATCTGCAATTTTTCTTCCTGTGTATAGCCCGGTAAATCGATGATTTCCATACGATCACGCACCGGCGGTGTGACATGGTCGATGACATTGGCGGTGGCGATGAAAATCACTCGACTCAAGTCGAATGGCACGCCAAGGTAGTTGTCGCGGAACGTCGAATTCTGTTCCGGATCGAGAATTTCAAGCAGCGCGGCAGATGGGTCACCGTGCGCACTGATGGTCATCTTGTCGATTTCGTCGAGCATCATCACGCAATTGCGCGCACCGGCCTTGCGCAAACCTTGCACGATATTACCCGGCATTGCACCCACATAGGTACGACGGTGTCCGCGCATTTCCGCTTCATCGTGGACACCGCCCAGAGAAACCCTGACAAAGGAGCGCTGTAATGCACGCGCGATACTCTGACCGAGTGAAGTTTTGCCGACACCGGGCGGGCCGACAAAACACAGGATCGGCGCCCGGCCTTGCGGCTTCAGTTTTTGCACCGCGAGAAATTCTATGATCCGCTGCTTGATGCGATTCAGTCCAAAATGATCCGCTTCAAGAATTTCACGTGCAGTATTCAGATCGATCGGCTTTTCTTCCGGCAGTTGCCATGGTAATTCCGTCATCCATTCCAAATAGGTGTGTAACATTGAATACTCGCTGGAGGCACTGGGCATGCGTTGCAAACGCTGTAATTCCTTGCGTGCTTGTTCTTCGATATCCTTTGGCATACCGGTATTGGCGATGGCTTCAGCCAGTTTTGCAATTTCCTGATCGTTGTTACCTTCTTCGCCAAGTTCCTTCTGAATCGCTTTCAATTGCTCCCGCAGCAGATACTTGCGTTCACGGTCTTCCATTTGTTCTTTGGTGCGTTCGCCGATTTCCTGTGAAAGCCGTAAAACTTCGATGCGGCGCGTAAGAATTTGCAGTACTTTTTGCAGGCGTTTTTCGATATCAATTGTTTCCAGCAGTTTTTGCTTTTCAACGATCTCGGTATCGAGCAGGCTGGCGGTAATATCGGCCAGATCGGACGGCGCGCGTGTTGCCTGCAACGCATGCGCCAGTTCCGCCGGAACGCCCGGTAACAGGGAAAGAATTTCTATCGCGCGTTCACGCAATTGCAGCGCCAGCGCTTCTATATGTGTGGTAAAGGAATCCGCTTCCTGAATACGTTTTATTCGTGCGGCGATAAAAGGATAACCTTCAATGATTTCCTCAATCTGAAAACGCTCAATGCCAAGGCAGACGGCATGATGGCTGCCGTCTTCGGACGCGATATGACGCACCACATTGGCAATCGTTCCTACAGGACAGAGCGCTTCAATACCTGGTTCATCGACCGTGGCATCTTTCTGCAGCACAATGCCGATAGTCGCTTTCGATTGCAGCGCATGCTGAATTGTGGCGACAGATCGCATTCGGCCAACAGTGATTGGCATCAATACATGCGGGAATAAAACGACATTGCGCATGGGTATCAGTGCGATGACATCGGCAGGCAGTTCGAATGGGGTAATAGCGGATTGTTCCATGGCACTCATTTTCAGAAATTGTTGATTGCTATTAATATTGAGTGTTTTACCGGAAATTCAAGAGTGCCTGGTCAGAGCAATAAAACGCGAAACTACCTGTTCAATGCATCGGGATCAGATTCTGAAAATTTTTTTGCTCTCCTGGAATCCGGTGCAGTGACAAAAAATCTTGAGCATTCCGGCTTGCTTTCCTGGAGGGCGCTACCTTCAACTGTGCGAATCTTTGTTGTTTTCAGATTCGTCTGATTCTCAGTTTGATGGCAGATAACTTCCCTGTCGCTTCCAGAGAAGTTATCTGCCATTAATTAAAGCTTGTGCCTTTCAGTACGATAGATACAAAACATCAATAACCCCATACAGCGGAAACCTGTTGTAATTAAATTGCACCGTGAAAAATACATTTTCAAAAGATACTACGAAGAAATCCTTGCATCAGACTGACAGGCGGGAACTGGCTGTAAACTTGAGGTTAACACTGCAACAGACTGATTTAATCCCACCGTTGCCCGATACAGCACGCCGGTTGCTAGAATTGCGCAACAAACCGGATGCCAATCTGGATACATTGGTTTGTGTCATTGAAAATGATCCGGTCCTGGCGGCTTTTATCATGAAATATGCGCGCATGGCCGTTTTTGGATATGGAGATCGAATCACATCGGTAACACATGCTGTATCGTTGGTTCTGGGTTTTGCAACGGCGCTGAATGTTGCTTTGGGTATTGCAGCGTCAGGCTGTCTTAAAATACCGAATTATGGACGGTTAGGACGTGTCCGGTTATGGAGCGAGGCGTTGGAATGCGCGCAATTATGCCGGGAACTCAGCAGGCATGTCGCCGATAAAAGCGTTGTTAATTCCGGACTTGCTTATCTGGGCGGACTGATGCATAACTTCGGTTACCTCCTGTTCGCGCATTTCTGCCCTAAGGAATTTACAATCCTGAATGATATGATTACACAAGACCCGGAGCAGGACATAAGGGGGCTTGAGATCAAACACTTCGGTATGACACATGATTTACTTGGCTTCTATCTGCTTAAAGCGTGGAATCTTCCGGAAGAGGTAATTCTGATGGCAGCAAAACATCATTTTCCGAGCTCTGCCGGAAAGCATGCGCTATACGTAAAACTGCTTGTTGTAGCTAATTGTCTGTTGCAAAAAGACAATAATTTATCCGCTGCGCATGATCAGATCGAGACTGTCGCAGTGTTGACTGATCTCGGTATCGACCAACCGAAAGCAGAGACTGAGCTGCAGAAAATCCGGCAATATCAAAGCGAATTTGGCCAACTGGCCCGGGAACTCGCGGTGTAGAGCAATTTGCGTCGCAGGGCCCGGTGAGTTATCCGGTAAACGACTTTGCAGTATTATAGATTCACAGCATACTAATAATAATGATCGATTCGTTTTATTCTGCGACAATTTCAATCAACACTTCATTCGGATTGGCCGGTTCGCCTTTGATCACATGGACTGCCTTGACGATACCGGTAATCGGCGCGGTGACTTCGGTTTCCATTTTCATCGCTTCAGTGACCAGAACCGGCTGTCCGGCATTGACTTTTTGTCCGATTTTCACCAGTACGTCGAGAATGTTGCATGGCATACTGACAACTACATCGCCTTCGGCGGAAGGACGCCGGCGTTTGCTGGCAATGTTGCTCTGCACCGCACCTTGCGTGCCGCCATCGAGTACGATTTCATCCAGTGTTTCGACGACGATTTCTTCGGGTACGCCGTCAACCATGAAGTAAAAATGTCGTAGCGTGTCATTTTTAGGACTGGTGCCGGTAATCTTGATGTGATAAGACTCACCATGCAGCGCCACATTGAATTCGGTAGGTGCTTTCTGAACGCCGCCTGTGGTGCTAACCGCTGTTTCCAATGGCTCGGGTACCAGATGGCCGGTTGAGCGTAATTCCAGAAACTGCTTGCCGACTTCCGGAAACATCGCATAACTGAGAACGTCTTCATCATTCAACGCCAGATGACCGATTTCCAGGCGAAGTTGCTCAAGTTCCGGCTTTAACAGGTCGGCCGGACGGCAGTCGATAATTTCCTCTTTGCCGATGGCGCGTTTTTGCAGATTGGCATTGATAGGCGCGGGCGCCTTGCCGTAACCACCTTGGAGATAGCGCTTCACTTCGTTGGTAATCGTGGAATAGCGTGAACCAGTAAGCACATTGAGCACTGCCTGGGTACCGACAATCTGTGACGTCGGGGTGACCAGCGGCGGAAAACCGAGATCTTTGCGCACCAGTGGAATTTCTTCATAAACTTCATTGATGCGGTCCAGCGCGTTACGTTCCTGCAGCTGATTGGCGAGATTGGAAATCATGCCGCCGGGTACCTGAAATACATGGACGCGGGTATCGACGCCGGTAAATTCACTTTCGAAACGATGGTATTTTCTGCGAATTTCAACGAAGTAGCTGTTTACTTTCTGCAGCGCGTCCAGATTCAAGCCGGTGTCATATTCCGTTCCCTGTAGCGCCGTTACCATGCTTTCAGTCGGCGGGTGGCTGGTTCCGCCCGACCAGGATGACAATGCCGTGTCGATATGGCGGCAACCCGCTTCAATGGCCTTTATCTGGCACATTTCAGCCAGCCCCGCTGTCGCATGACAATGCAGGTGAATCGGCAGGTCAACGGTATCGCGCAGTGCTTTCATCAGCTTGCTGGTGATATAGGGGGTGAGCAGACCCGCCATGTCCTTAATCGCGATGGAATCGCAACCCAATGCTGCCAGATCTTTTGCCAGTGTCACGAAACTGTTGATGTCATGCACCGGACTGGTTGTATAACAAATCGTGCCTTGCGCATGCTTGCCCGATTCTTTTGCGGCTTCAATGGCGGTGGTCAGGTTGCGCACGTCGTTGAGCGCATCAAAGATACGGAAAACATCCATGCCGTTTTCCGCGGCTCGTTTGATAAATGCACGCACGACATCATCGGAATAATGGCGGTAACCGAGCAGATTTTGTCCGCGCACCAGCATTTGCAAGGGTGTGGTGGGCAGCGCGGCTTTCAGTTTGTTCAGGCGTTCCCACGGATCTTCCTTGAGAAACCGCAGACAGGCATCAAAAGTGGCGCCGCCCCAGCATTCCAGTGACCAGTAACCGATGCTGTCCAGCATCGGGCAGGCAGGGAGCATGTCTTCGGTACGCAGTCGTGTTGCAATCAGGGATTGATGCGCGTCGCGTAAAATCACATCGGTAATATAAACTTTTTGCATATTCTTCCTCGAATAACCAGATAAGCACTTACAAGCTTACAACCCGGTATGTGATGCCATTGCGGCGGCAATCACACTGGCCAGAACCTCCGGACGAGGTTTGTCGGAGTAATTGATCAGTGCGGGATTCTGCTCGACAAAACCGGTATTAAACCGTGCTGCGCGAAACTGCGGATGTCTTAGAATCTTCAGATAATAGGGGATGGTTGTTTTAATACCAAATAAGCCCATGTCACGTAATGCCCGCTCGCCGCGCTTGATGGCATCTTCCCAGGTCAGCGCGCTGACGATAACTTTAGCGACCATGGAATCATAAAATGGTGGAATTTCATAGCCGGTGTATATGGCGGTATCGGTTCGCACTCCTGGTCCGCCCGGCGCATAATAACGGGAAATACGGCCGAAGCTCGGCAGAAAGCTGTTTTTCGGATCTTCGGCATTGATGCGGAATTGAATCGCATAACCCCGCCGCACGATCTCGTCCTGTCTGTAGCGTAATCGCAAGCCAGCCGCTACGCGAATCTGTTCCTCGACGATATCAACGCCGGTAATCGTTTCGGTAATAGTATGCTCGACTTGCACGCGGGTGTTCATCTCCATGAAATAGAAGCGACCATTATCGTCGAGCAAAAATTCCACGGTTCCGGCATTGGTATAGCCGACCGATTTGGCGGCGATAACCGCCAGGCCACCGATATACTGACGCTGTGCTTCGTCGAGTTGTGGCGATGGCGCAATTTCGATCAGTTTCTGATTGCGGCGTTGAATAGAACAATCGCGCTCGTATAGATGAATCACGTTGCCGTGATGATCTGCGAGAATCTGTACTTCGATATGACGGGGATTAACGATGCATTTTTCCAGAAACACATCGGCGCGGCCAAATGCCTTGGTTGCTTCGGATATTACACGCACGTAGTTGCGTTTGAGTTCGTCGGCAGTGTCGCAACGCCGGATACCGCGACCGCCGCCACCGGAGGTTGCTTTCAGCATGACGGGATAGCCAATCTGTTCGGCAACTTCCAGCGCGTCTTCCACTGAATCCAGGTTGCCTTCCGATCCGGGTGTCACCGGAATACCGGCTGCTTTCATCGCGCTGCGGGCTTCTGTTTTATCCCCCATGCGATGAATGACGTCTGCACCGGGGCCGATAAATATCAATCGGCGTTCTTTGCACGCCCGGGCAAACTGTGCGTTTTCGGATAGAAATCCATAGCCCGGATGAACGGCGTCGCAACCGGTAGCGAGCGCCAGATCAACAAGTGCGTAGATATTCAGATAACAGGACATTGGTTCATTGCCGATGCAGTAAGCTTCATCCGCTTTCTTGACATGCAGCGCGAAACGGTCCGCTTCCGAATAAATGGCGACTGAACGGATACCCATTTCGGCGCAAGCTCGTATAATGCGCACGGCGATTTCACCACGATTGGCGATCAGGATTTTACGCAGCATGATTTTGGTGTTTTTCCTTGATTCATTCAACGATGCGCATATTCTACCCGAACATTGCGAATTTCGGCTGAAAGTAAAATGTTGCCGCCAATTTCAATTGCCCGGAATTGCCCGCGCGCGGCATGATAAAATCGACAGTTACATTAACTTGAGTCAATTTAAAAATAATAATATGGGTTCTTCCTCTATTACAGCGTTGTCGCCACTGGACGGCCGGTATCGGCAAAAAGTCGCGCCATTGCAGCATTATTTCAGTGAGTTTGCATTGATACGCTATCGCGTTCAGGTGGAAGTTGCGTGGTTGCAGGCACTTGCCAACGCAGTCGAAATCACTGAAGTGCCGCCATTTTCAAGTGAAACCAGCGCGCAATTGAACGGCCTTGTAGCTGGTTTTTCCGTCGCGGATGCTGAAGCCGTTAAGGCTATAGAAGCGACCACGAATCATGATGTCAAAGCGGTTGAATACTGGTTAAGGCAACAGCTTGCAGACAACCATGAAGTCACCGGAGTCGCTGAATTCATTCATTTTGCCTGCACATCCGAAGATATCAATAATCTGTCGCATGGTTTGATGCTTAAACAGAGCCTGGAGCAGATTATGCTGCCGGCGCTGGATAACATTATCGTCAGGTTGGTTGAACTGGCGCATCAGTTGGCGGACTTGCCTATGCTTGCGCGTACGCACGGGCAACCGGCGACGCCGACGACGCTCGGCAAGGAAATGGCCAATGTGGCGTATCGTTTGCAGCGCGGCAGAAAACAATTGACGGATGTTGTCCTGCTTGGGAAGATCAATGGTGCGGTCGGTAATTACAACGCGCATTTGTCCGCTTATCCAGATTTCGATTGGGAAAGTTTTGCGCAATCGTTTGTTGAATCGCTCGGGCTGGAATTTAATCCCTATACCACGCAGATTGAGCCGCACGACGCCATTGCGGAGCTGTTTGATGCCTATGCGCGTATCAACACTATTTTGCTGGATATGAACCGCGATATCTGGGGATATATTTCACTTGGTTTTTTCAAGCAGAAAACAAAAGCGAATGAAGTGGGTTCTTCGACCATGCCGCATAAGGTTAATCCGATTGACTTTGAAAACTCGGAAGGTAATCTCGGGATCGCAAATGCATTGTTGCGGCATTTGAGTGAAAAGCTGCCGGTTTCGCGCTGGCAGCGGGATCTTACGGATTCAACCGTATTGCGCAACATGGGTGTGGCGCTGGGTCACACTTTACTGGCCTATGACGCGTGCAGTAAAGGTTTGAGTAAACTTGAAGCCAATCCTGAACAACTCGCCGGAGATTTGGATGATGCCTGGGAGGTGCTGGCTGAACCCATTCAGACTATCATGCGCCGGTATGCCGTGCCGCATCCATATGAACAACTCAAGGCGCTGACGCGCGGTAAAAGCGGTGTTACCCAGGCAGTGTTGCATCAGTTCATTCAGACGCTGGAAATTCCTGAAACCGAGAAACAAAAGTTGCTGGCGATGAAGCCGAGTGACTATACCGGTAAGGCGGGGATACTCGCACGCAAAATAAAGAATTAACAAAATCTGTTTTAAAACATTCCATTACAAGTAAAAATCGATTTTGCGTGCAAAAAAATCGCATGACAAGGCTTGAAATCGGTAAAACTGTCCCAATAACCCCCAGATAGTCAAGAGGAGGTACGATGCAATATTCAAAGAATCCACAGGACTTGAAGTCCGATGAATCCGGAGAGTTGCCGGGCAATGTAAACAATGAATCATCTAATCAGTCATTTCCGGAGACGGATGAAATCATACGCACAGGTGTTCAGAACGAAGCAAACCAGAATGTGCAACCTGATCTGGCACAGTCATTGAAAGAGGCCGAGCGTAAAGCGGCCGAGCATCATGATGCCTGGCTGCGCGCCAAAGCGGAAGCTGAAAATGTGCGCCGGCGGGCTCAAGCCGATGTTTCCAATGCGCATAAATATGCGGTCGAGAATTTTTCTACCGAGTTGCTGACGGTGATGGACAGTCTCGATGCGGCTCTGGCTGTTGAAAATGCCAGCGTGGAAAACTTCAAGAACGGTATGGAACTGACACAGAAACAGTTGGTCACCGTCTTTGATAAATTCAACATTAAAGCAATTGACCCGGCTGGGGAGAAATTCGATCCGCATCAGCATCAGGCCATGTGTACCGTTGATTCCGAACTTGAACCTAATACTGTCGTGCAGGTCATGCAGAAAGGTTACAAGCTGCATGAACGTGTGATCCGACCGGCACTCGTTACCGTATCGAAAGCAAAAGATGCCTGACAAAAACGTTCGGTTAAATCCGGCTTGAAATTCAGTGAAACGACTCCATTTATCTGATTAATTCACAGACAGTTATTAAATTTAAAGGGAATTCAATATGGCAAAAATTATCGGTATCGATCTGGGTACAACCAATTCCTGTGTTGCAATTATGGAAAATGGCAAACCCAAGGTTATTGAAAACTCGGAGGGTACTCGCACGACCCCTTCTATCGTTGCTTATACAGAAGATGGCGAGATTCTGGTTGGTGCATCAGCCAAACGTCAGGCGGTTACTAATCCGAAAAACACTCTGTTTGCGGTAAAACGTTTAATCGGTCGCCGGTTTGATGAGGAGATGGTGCAAAAAGACATCAAGATGGTACCTTACAAAATTATCAAGGCGAGCAATAACGATGCCTGGGTCGAAGTGAGAGACAAAAAAATCGCACCGCCCGAAGTTTCCGCGCAGGTACTCAAGAAAATGAAAAAAACCGCGGAGGACTATCTGGGCGAGCCGGTAACCGAAGCGGTAATTACCGTACCTGCCTATTTTAATGACTCGCAACGCCAGGCAACCAAGGATGCAGGGAAAATTGCCGGCCTGGAAGTCAAGCGGATTATCAATGAACCAACTGCCGCAGCGCTTGCTTTTGGTATGGACAAGAAAGAAGGCGATCGTAAAATTGCTGTTTATGATCTGGGCGGAGGTACATTCGATATTTCAATTATCGAGATTGCGGATATTGATGGTGAACATCAGTTTGAAGTGTTGGCAACCAATGGCGACACATTCCTGGGTGGCGAAGATTTCGATTCGCGTGTCATTGAATATCTGGTTGATGAGTTCAAAAAAGAAAGCGGTATTGATCTGAAGCAGGATATGCTTGCATTGCAACGCTTGAAGGATGCTGCCGAGAAAACCAAAATCGAACTGTCTTCCAGCCAACAAACCGAAGTGAATCTGCCGTATATTACTGCGGATGCAAGCGGCCCTAAACACCTGGCTGTCAAAATCACCCGCGCCAAACTGGAAAGTCTGGTTGAGGAGTTGATCGAACGAACGGCTGAACCCTGCCGTATTGCCATGAAGGATGCGGGTGTATCCGCTTCTGAAATTGATGATGTGATTCTGGTCGGTGGTCAAAGCCGGATGCCTAAAGTGCAGGAGAAAGTCAAGGAGATCTTCGGCAAAGAGCCACGTAAGGACGTTAATCCTGACGAAGCCGTTGCTGTCGGTGCGGCCATTCAGGGCGGTGTACTTCAAGGTGATGTTACAGATGTGTTGTTGCTCGATGTGACGCCATTGTCTCTGGGTATCGAGACACTCGGTGGTGTCATGACCAAATTGATCCAGAAAAATACAACCATTCCAACCAAGGCGCAACAGGTTTTTTCTACCGCGGATGACAACCAGACCGCTGTTACTATCCATGTATTGCAGGGCGAACGCGAAATGGCGGCGGGTAATAAGAGTCTGGGACAATTCAATTTGGCGGATATTCCACCTGCGTCGCGCGGCATGCCGCAAATTGAAGTGACTTTTGACATTGATGCCAATGGTATTCTGCATGTGTCGGCAAAAGACAAGGCGACGGGCAAGGAAAATAAAATTAAAATCCAGGCCAGCTCAGGTTTATCAGAAGATGAAATCGAGCGCATGGTTAAAGACGCCGAGGCGCATGCGGAGGAAGATCACAAGATTCTGGAACTGGTATCCAGTCGCAACCAGTGCGATGCCATTATTCACTCGGTTAAAAAATCGATGAAGGAGTATGGCGATCAACTTGATGCGGATGAGAAATCCAGAATCGAAAAAGCGTTGCAGGAAGCCGAAGCGGCATTAAAATCCGACGACAAAGATGAAATCGACGCAAAAACTCAGGCGCTGACAGAAGCTTCGCACAAACTTGCCGAGAAAATGTATCAGAATCAGCAGGGCAATACGGCGCAGACTGATGGTGATAGTGATGCAGGAACTGATCAATCTGGCGCTGGTAAGCGTGAAAAGACGGTTGAAGGCGATGTTGTTGACGCCGAATTTGAAGAAGTGAAAGACAAAAAATAAACGTTAGTCGTTTTTGCTCAAAACGCAGAGCAGAGAAAAGAGGAGCAGGAAGCTCTTTTCGCACTCTGCGTTTGGCGTTTATTCAACATAAAAAATAATGCTATGTATTTGCAATATCTTCACAAAATTGTAAGCATCAGAAGAATCGACTTTACCACGACAGGATTGATTCATGGCTAAGCGTGATTATTATGAAGTGCTCGGTGTTAACCGCGATGCCGATGAAAGTGCCATTAAGAAAGCTTATCGTAAGTTGGCAATGAAGCATCATCCTGACAGAAATGCGGGCGATGTGAAATCCGAAGAAATGTTCAAGGAAGCCAAGGAAGCTTACGAAATACTGTCCGACTCCGGTAAGCGTGCCGCTTACGACCAGTTTGGCCACGCAGGTGTGGATGCCAGTGCAGCGGGTGGAGGAGGTGCCGGTGCCCAAGGATTTGCGGATGCTTTCGGTGATATCTTTGGCGATATCTTTGGCGGTGGTCGTGGTGGCGGGCGTTCTAATGTGCATAGAGGCGCTGACCTGCGTTATAGTCTGGAAATTTCACTGGAACAGGCGGCGCATGGCACTGAGACGAAAATACGCATTCCCACGATGGCGGCTTGCGATACTTGTCATGGAAGCGGCAGCAAGCCCGGCACCAGTCCCAAAACATGCCCGACCTGTAACGGTCATGGTCAGGTCAGAATGCAACAAGGCTTTTTTTCTATTCAACAAACCTGCCCGAAATGTTATGGCAGCGGGAAGATTGTTACGCATCCGTGTCCTTCCTGCCATGGCGCTGGACGTGTAAAACAGCACAAAACCCTGAATGTGAAAATTCCTGCTGGTGTTGACGAAGGGGACCGGATTCGTGTCAGCGGAGAAGGGGAGGCCGGAACTAACGGTGGCCCACCGGGAGATCTTTATGTTGTTATCCATCTGGCATCGCATTCTGTTTTTCAGCGGGATGGCGATCATCTGCATTGTGAAATACCGATCAGTTTTACGACAGCGGCGCTGGGCGGAGAAATTGAAATACCGACACTTGAAGGTCACGCAAAAATCAAGGTGCCTGCTGAAACGCAGACCGGAAAAATTTTCCGCCTGCGTGAGAAAGGCATTAAAGGTGTGCGCAGTCACAGCAAAGGCGATCTGCTGTGCCATGTGGTGGTGGAAACGCCCGTTAAGCTCACACCCCGCCAGAAGGAACTGCTTGAAGAATTGGAATCAATCAGCCAGAAGGACAATTCTCGCCATAGTCCCCGGGCAAACTCATGGATGGACAAGGTAAAGGATTTTTTTTCGGATAAGTAATGCCTCCTGTGTCAGGCATTTTGTTGTTGCGGTTTCAATTCTGCAAAAAAACGGTGGGGCAGGTAGTCGGTGATTCAACGACTGTGAATCACCGACTGACTGGGTTGACCTCAGGTACTGCTGGTTTTGTCCAACGCTGACAAAATATACGGATAAACGTCCTTTACCGCATTCTGACCAAAAATACAGTCGATATGACCATAATTTGGAATGACATGGCGGGCATACTTTTCCGGGCCATGAACTTCAACCAGTTTTTTAAAGCTGCGTTCAGTCGTTTCAGGCAGGTAACTCGCATTTTCTGCGCCGTGGATAAAGGTGATCGGCAAATTAAGCCGCTCCCAGTGCGGTAGATAAGCATCCTTGCCCTCGGCGGTGACGATTTGACCTTCCCGCGCGCATAGCGCCAGATGCTTGAAGATATCCATGTGACAGATGCCGAATAATTCATGCAGGTTGTCGTGTGTCAGGCGGTTCAGCTGATCATGTTCGTACAGCAGGGAATACATGAAGCTAATGCGGTGACATACCGCACTGGCGCATTGTTCTTCCAGTTCAAAATGCTGCAAGTTGAGCGCTCTGTCGTATAACTGGTTGAGCCAGTTACCTCTGTCATCGGTATAGGCTGTTAATGCGTCGATGCCAATAGCATCAAGCAGGGACGGCAGATGTAGTCCGGCTTTGGCACGCGCAGTAGCAGAAACGGTTTGATACGGACCGATTTGTGACGAGACAATGGCGCGCACATGCTGCAGGCCGTTCATCATCGCCATGAAGAAAGTTGTTGAACCGGCGCAGTGTACAAACGCCTGCACATCACGACTGCCGGTGATTCTCATCATGGTCTCGATCGCAGCCGGATAGTCGTAACGGGCAATGTCATCCAGTGTCCAGGCCTGATTGGCGCTGGGCAGATCAATGCTGATGCGCATTTCCAGCAGCCAGCAGTCGTAACCGTTGGCATAGAGATATTCCAGCAGATTGGTATCAATGGTATCGGTGGTAAAAATTTTGCTGGAAACACCTGCGCCATGCACCATCAGCAGCGGACCTTTTTTGCCGCCTTGATATCGTGTCAGGCGCAGCGGTACGCCATCAATTGCCTTGAAATGATGTACTTCCGGTGCTTCGGTGCGAAGGGTACGTTTTTTGCGCGGCGGGGCGTTGTCGTCCAGGTACTGAGGCGGTACGAATATGCCGCCATAAATATGGTAAAGATCGCCGGCAAAATAAATGCCAAAACGCGTGATGGCTTTCAGACGCTCCATTTTCGTCTGTGCGCCAGTCGCAGCAATGGTAGTCAACTGGCGAATCAAATCATGCGGTTGAATGTACAAGATGCCGCGCCCTTTGACTGGGCCGGTGGTATCCGGACCTTCATACAACGTGGCGTACATGGTGGTAGTATCAGACCAGACATCAATGCCAAAATCATTATGAATAATTTTGAAACCATCAAAACACCAGGTTTTGCCTTCTTCCGAATTTACCTGAAAGCGGTATTTCATGTATTCCTGACCAATCCGTGACGGATCGCGCGCAAACAGGTTGAAAATGCCGTTCGTTGCGGTCAGCGGTGAAGCGGAAAGACCCGGTGCGTTGATTGTGCCGATCATGCCGCCGCTATAATCACCATTTTTTTCGATCAGGGCGTTTAGGTCATAGACACTGACAGTCAGCGTAAAATCAATGGTATTTCCGGATTCCTTGCCGACGCGCATGGCAGTTTCAAAATCACCGGTTTCCGACCACCAGCCACGCATGGTTTCGGTAAAGCGTACGCCTATTGTGGCCGGTTCCGCTTCACGAGGCTGTGACAGGCTGGTGAAATCATAGCTGTATCCTTCTGCTTCGGCCATCAATTCCATACTGCGCTCAGCCAATGCGGAAATTGTCAGTAGCGGATTGACGCCGACAGAACGCGGTACGATGCTGCCGTCGATGGCATACAACCCATCATGCACTGCGCTACCGATTGTACCGCTGAACACTCTGCCGCGATGATCCACTACACCACTTTCTGCTTCCTTGCCCATGCCGCAGCCGCCGAGCGGATGCACTGTAATCAGACTGTTGTCCAGTGCTTCTGTCCAGGTTGGATTGGGAATATAGGTGCCGCCATTGGCAGCAGTAACGCGTTTCATGAATTCATTGTCGCGCTTGAATACCGGCTTATCGCCGACATTCGGCCAGTCGACGTTAATTGTGTTGTTACGCAGTACCAGGCAGCCATCCGAGTCGTCATGACTCATGATCAGGTAGACTTGCGTGTTATGTACAGCGCCGTGATAAGGGCCACGCAACAGACTTTCCGCAACGCGCGCATGTTCACTGAGCTTGTCTTTCAACCCGCTGTCGGTATCCGTACCGATCAGCTCGGCGGCTGTTGACATCAATCCGGGCAGTATGCTGCCCAGCGCACCTGGCAGGCTGCCTTCCTCCAAAATCAGGCCTTGTTCGAGATTCTGGGTGTTTCGGTCATCGATCAGGGTTGTGATACAGGGGCCGACCGGATCAATTTTTCCGACCGGTTGATTACCGAAGCCAATGGCATTAATAGGCTTGTCGTTATTAAACCCGAATCCGAGCACATCGCCATTGGAAGAGAAATGTTCGCCGACCTGATTCGACAGGGACAGTCCTTTCTCTTTTGAACGCAACAGAATTTCGGTCGTGCCGAGTGTGCCGGCGCCGAGGAAAACTTGTTTGCAGCGCAGCACGAGATCAGGCGCGTCAAAAGCTTCACGTCCGACATCCATGACCTGACAGTGTACCAGCCAATCGCTACCATCTTTCTCCAGCCAGCGCACCGCAATCTGGGTATAGATTTCCACACCATTGTTCCAGGCATCCGGCAGATAATTCATCAACGTGGTATTTTTTGCGCCGTAATTACATCCCGACACGCAATCGCCACAATACGTGCAAGCCGGTTGATGTACGCCGGCTTCGTTAATACGATCTTTAAATGTTACATTGATCGGCGGGAAGGCCAGTGGACGGTTAACTGCTTTGGCGGAATTTTTTTGCGCTTCGACCTTGGGCAGAACCGGTATGCCGTCCTGGCCATCGGGAAACGGTGTAGCGCCGAGCATTTTCAGCGCACGGTCATAACAGGCAGTCAGCCGTTCTTTATCCTGACGGATTTCATCGGGCCAGCAGGGATCTTCAAAAACGCGATCATCCGCCTTCAGCGCCACATTGGCATTGATCAGCGAAGTGCCGCCCAGACCGCAGCCGACAATGACATTTATATCCTTGTTGGCGTACAGATTGAACAAGCCGGTCCACTCACCGATATGCTTGTCATGGAAATTGATTTGGAATTCCTTGCCAGCCTCAAATAACGTATCCGGGTATTCGCCGGTTTGTATTTCCCGTCCGCGTTCCAGCAGACATATGTCAAGCTTGCTGCCGTCGCTGCGTTTCATTCTTGCTAATCGTGATGCGGCGATACCGCCTCCATAACCTGAGCCAATTACAATAGCATCATAACGTTCTTTTAACCGGGAGTGAGGTGAGGCAAGGCGTTTCATTGGTCATCTCCATTAAAGTTGGACATCGAATGAAATCAGCGGAGGCGGTTTTTGAGTGCATGCCGAATGCTGAACATTATGTAATAGTAATTGCAAAACTGGTTTTTAACAAATACCTTTGAATTGTCAAAGAACAACTGTTTTGCGTTTTGATTGGAATTTTATTTTTCGCCAGCTTTGAATTTGTAAACGCAGTTGAATTTGCACTGGTGCGTGCAGCATTTATATGTATTCTGTTTGTACAGTACAGATTAATTGATATTTTATTAGCCATTTTTGAATGGTTTCCACTATATCACTTTGTCTGGTAGAAACCACCATTAACAACAGGGTTTAGTTTCGGACTTTTCCTACAAAATATTCAATGACGATTGACGTTAAAGCCAGGAGACTGTCCGAGAATAGACTGATCTACTGCGGACGATTCCGGCTGGCTGGATTTTCCGATCCTTTTCGTTGAATAGAACGACTATTCGCCTCAAAAGATCGAAAAATCCCGCTCAACCAGCCTCGCCCTCACTGCGATCGCTATTCTCGGACAGCCTCCCAGGGTTGTCGTGATTGATCATGCCAGTCTGTTAAATCCAAGGATAATGAGCCATGAGAGTAAATTTGCCTGTTTCAAATATAGAATATCCACTTGATGATGAAGCATTGTTAGTATCTACAACCGATGCTAAAGGAAGAATAACTTACGTTAATCCAGCGTTTTTGGAAGTAAGTGGTTATTCGGAGGATGAGCTGCTGGGAAGGGCGCACAATATCATCCGTCATCCGGATATGCCACCGGAGGCTTTCGCTGATTTCTGGAAAATCCTGCAAAGCGGAAAGCCCTGGACCGGTTTCGTTAAAAATCGTCGTAAAAATGGTGATTACTACTGGGTGTTGGCAAATGCTACGCCCCTGGTTGAAAATGGAAGAATCACAGGCTATCTTTCGGTACGTACAAAACCGTCACGTCAATTGGTGGAAAAAGTAGAACCCATTTATCGGCAGATACGTGATGGCAAAGCCAGGAATCTTAAGATTGAAAATGGTAGTATCGTCCGCACCGATTTCATAGGAAAAGTAGCAACATTATTTAGAATGACTTTTAGCAAGCGGGCGGCATTATTCTTGTCGCTGCCAACGCTGTTATTGGCTTGCGCTGCAGGTGCAGGCTGGTGGGGGATCAATCAAGCGATAACGCCACCCGGGTTAAGCCACTTTATCTTAATGGCTACCATAACCGGTGTGTTGTCGATGGGTGCAATGGGTTATTGCCTGGTGCGCAGCGTACTTAGGCCGTTAAATGATGCTATCGATGTAACCAATACGCTTGCGGCGGGTAATCTGGGCGCTAGAGTCTCCGCAGTTTATCACGACGAATTCGGTTTGCTGTTCAAATCATTATCCCAGATGAATCTCAATTTAAAAGCGACAATACTTGATATTAATAATAATGCTGAAATGGTGCGCCAGGCTGCCGGGGAAATCGCCAGTGGCAATATGGACTTGTCGAAGCGCACCGAAGAGCAGGCTTCTTCACTTGAAGAAACTGCTGCGAGCATGGAACAGCTTGCTTCGACTGTAAAACAAAATTCCGAGAATGCGAAACAGGCCGACCAGCTGGCAACGAATGCTAGTCATGTTGCCTTGAAAGGTGGCCAGATGGTGGCCAATGTTGTCACTACGATGACTTCAATCAACGACAGCTCCAAGAATATCGCAAACATCATCAATGTTATTGACGGAATAGCTTTTCAGACGAATATTCTGGCTTTAAACGCGGCCGTTGAGGCTGCTCGTGCAGGTGAACAGGGCAGGGGGTTTGCCGTTGTTGCTACTGAAGTTCGCAATCTGGCGCAGAGAAGCGCGGCAGCCGCGAAAGAGATAAAATCACTGATCGATGATTCTGTAAAAAGGGTTGAAAATGGCACTCATCAGGTTAACGATGCGGGCATGACCATGCAGGAAATTGTTAATTCAATTAAACACGTAGCAGACATCATGACTGAGATAACCGCAGCGTCTCAAGAGCAAAGTTCCGGCATAGATCAGGTTAATCAAGCAGTTATGCAAATGGATGAGGTTACGCAACAGAATGCTGCGCTGGTTGAGGAGGCTGCGGCAGCTGCGGAATCCCTTGAGCAACAGGCGAGAGAATTGACCGGCGCTATATCAATTTTTAAGATTGGCCATTCGGCAGTATCTGACAGAGCCAATGTTGTGCGACTGAATGGAGAAAGGTCGAGTGATCGCAAACGTGATTTTATGTCTTCAATGCATAATCAGAGCAGAATAGCAGGTAAAAAAGTAGTCAACAGTAACGAGACCTGGAATGATTTTGAAAGAAATTAACCCTAAAAACCTCAGTTGAATGGGGTTTAGAGTGCGTTGGTTTTTATTTTTGGCAAAACACAATGAGGCGTAACAACGCGTTATTACAACGAATTATAGCGCAGCAAAAATAAAAAGCGGCCTGCTATAAACTCCATCGTTTGACTCACCATCCGGATGAACCGGCATTGCTCGAATTGTTTCATGTATTCATATCGTAAGTCTTCTCGGATAACGGTCAACTGGGGTTTTTAAGATTAATCCTCAATTTGATGAAACACAAAAGAACTGTTCCCTCAGCAGAACTACTATCACCACAGAATGCATCAGTACTTTAACTCATAACGTTTGTTTCTCCGGCCGATAACACATTGCTGGTTTTGTTGCTGGTGGCTGTTCAGTTTTCAGTTTGACGCATGAAAAACAAAATTGGCAGCAGTCCGGCCAATACCAGCGTTACAGCGGGCACGGCCGCCTGTTCCCATGCGCCTTCGGAGGTCATTTCATAAACACGTACCGCCAGGGTATCCCAACCGAAAGGGCGGGTCATTAATGTAATCGGCATTTCTTTCATGACGTCGACGAACACCAGTGTCGCACCAGTGAAAATGCCGGACTTCAGAATCGGAAAGTGAATTTTTCTCAGCAGAACCCAGCCGTGTAACCCCATGCCCATTGCAGCTTCTTCGATACTCGGTGTGATGCGCTGCATTGCACCATGAATCGAATAATGACTTACCGCCATAAAACGAA
>CAZXBP010000029.1:0-20435 GCA_964639015.1 uncultured Nitrosomonas sp. | reverse complement strand
GTGGTCGCTATAACTACTACTTTTCTGCCTAAGTGGTCGCTATAACTACTACTTGCCCCACAAAATAAAGCATATGATTCGTCATAACTTTGCTCTAAAAACATAGTGGTCGCTATAACTACTACATAGTGGTCGCTATAACTACTACATGCGGTCGCTATAACTACTACGTAGTGGTCGTTATAACTACTACTCTTTCCATACTTATCCACACGCTCAATTAATTAAAAGTCCAGCATTCGTTGCTTGTATGTGTCCGTCTTTGCTTCGCTTATTGGCAGCTTTTTGCTCGGATATGAAATCAGATGTGGGTGTAACTGTATATTTAACATCAATTATCTTGCGTCCTTCTTTTCGATCATCTTCTGCGTAGCTTATCAATACTCCTCGATCTACAAGCTCATTAAGAGAAGATTTAACTTTTTGTCTATTTTTCCGCTCGGTATCTCGCTGCAATAGCCCGCTATCACGTGCAAGGCCTGAATACATAAAATGATAGTTATTCATGAAGCTAGCTTGCTTAAAGCGATGTATAAGTTGCTTGTATATCCAGCGGGTTAACTGCTCGTTACAGCTCATAAGACGTTCATAGTTAAACTGGCGGTATTCAAGGCTGTTTATGCTGTGACTGATAAAAAGTGGTAGCCTTGCGATATGCTGTGCGTCCGTGTCAGCTATATATTCATCTCGTCCAACAGTAACAAGGTCTTGCAAAATAGAGCCTTTCCAGATTTCTTTTCCTTCTTTGTAAAGTGTCATTACGCACGAACTCATTACCTCTATAGCATGCTTTATCTGGTTACGATCACGGGTTCGTCCTCTGGCTTTAAGCTCTCTTTGTATCATGCTTAAAGTGAATCTTACCCAGCTTTCCACGTTTTTAGGATCATGAATTCCGTGTTGTTGGCTCGTGAAGATTTTCTTTAAGGCCTCCTCTACAAGCTCTTCTGTGACACTAGGAAAGAAAGCTTTATAACTTCCATTTTTCTGCTCAATTAAGGCAGGTTGAAGCTTAACGGCGCAAGAAATACCATCATATAAATATTCCAATTTATAAGGGTCTGCATGCCCAGTTGCAGTACGCAATTTTTCTACTTGTTTAGGGGTAAAGAAATATTTAGGAATACTCTCCCATACCTCAACAGTGTTTGAAACTTCGCTTTTGTCGTTGGTTACAAATTGTGAAAACAAATCAAGCTGAACGCTTTTTATGGGTTCTTTTGGCGGTTTTTTCGCTAGTGTCTTCTTCTCTGTCATTTCGTTATATTCCGATATTTCTGTAATAGATCGGTTGCCCCCTCTTTTTCCAGCAAAGCTAAAACAGCACGTTCAAAGGTCGTATGATCGCGCACGTCCAAATAAGCACCTATATCCTGAAACAATTCTTTCATATTGTCCCGACATTTTAGATTAAGCTGATTTTTAAATGGTGATTGTTGTCTTATTCTTCGACGCACCTTATTTTCACGACTTGGAAAACCTGATTCTTCCGCAACCTTCTTAATTGTATTTTTGTCTGTTGCTCCCTGCCCTTCCTTTTTAATCGGCTGAAATTCCGACACGTCAAAATCATCTTCAAGGTTTAAATGCGCACGCTCCTTACCCATGACGCACGCTCCTTTCTTCATTAGTTTTCTTTATTTTTTCTATAACTTCAGCAGCTAATGCTCGTGCATTGGCGGCTGCTTTTTCGGTTCCTGATACTTGCTTTGTATCGAGGTCGTTTACAGTGCCGCCAAAGGAGCGAATAGCTCGGAATGCCTCTCGGTCTATCAAGCTGGTTTCAAAGATATCTACTCCAGCAGCCTCTAACTCACCCATAATATGTTTTAAGGTTCTAGGTGTTATCGCGGGATTTGTACGGGTCATAAGTACAGAAAACGGTATAGTACGATTTAAAACTTTACCTTGTCGATTGATCAGCTTGATTGTTTTTACTGCTTCATCTGCATCATCTTGCGAACCCTGACAAAGTATAATCACCAAATCAGCTCGACTAATTGCACTGGCAACAGCCATGCTTGCTGTGCCTTCCAAGTCTACAAGGACAAAAGCCGTTTTTGTTTGTGCATTGTCTATATCATCTATGATGGTTTCTTCTGTAGATTTCTCAACAAGCTGTATGTTTGCTGGGCACCCCTCTTTTAACGCCCACTTTGCGCTGTGCTGGTTTGGGTCAACATCAATTAATGTAAGGCTTGTCTTGTGTCGCGCCAGTTCTGAGGCAAGAACGATTGCAGCTGTGGTTTTCCCTGCCCCTCCCTTAGAAGATGCAAAAACAATAACAGGCATATAAAAACTCCTTAATTAGATAGCTATCTGAAAATAATGATAGCTATCCAGCTATCTAATGGCAAGTATTATATAAGATAGCTATCTAGATATCATAATGGATAGCTATCCAGATAGCTATCTTATATTTTGTTAATATATCTGGCAGCTTCAAACTGCATTTGTAAATAGGGGAGGGGATTCATACCAAAAGGGAACCCTTTTGACACGGGAATTTGAACTTCGTAACTAATTGATAAATAATACCCTTGAATACATCAAAAGGGTGTGTCATTATGTTGCGATGAAAATCGGCTATGCACGAGTATCCACTGACGAACAAAATCTCAATTTACAAATTGACGCTCTAAATGCGGCTGGTTGTGAAAAAATATTTATGGATGAGGGCATCAGCGGTATTACCAAAGAACGAAAGGGGCTCTCGGAAGCTCTTTCTGCTTTAGAGAAGGGAAATAACACTCTGGTTGTCTGGAAGCTGGATAGATTAGGGCGTTCTCTAGGGTTTTTGTGTGAGTTGATCGAAAGTCTGAAAGGGCAGGGGGCTGGTTTCCAAAGCCTGACCGATGGCATTGACACCACCACGACAGGTGGCAAACTGGTCTTTCATATCATGGGAGCATTGGCCGAGTTTGAACGCGACTTGATCCGCGAACGCACAAAGGCAGGAATGAAAGCTGCCAAAAAACGTGGAAAGCATGTGGGACGACCAAAAGCCATGTCAGAAGGACAAATACAGCATATGCATGAATTATTAAATACAGGGAAGACACAAAGAGAAGTAGCTGAACTATTAGGAGTGTCAACGAATACAATAGGAAGAGAAGTAAAAAAGATAGCTGCTATGAATGAAAATATGGGAGGTATGTGATGAGTGCCTCTTATCCAACAAAAATATATCTGGCGATGAAAAGCGGTAATAAATGTGCTATGAAAGATTGCCACGCTTCTTTGACATCAGAAGGACGTAAAGCTAGCCCAGTGGTAGTTGGTGAGGCGGCTCACATTTATGGCGAAAACTCTGGAACGAATACAAAACCACCTTCAGCCCGTTATAAATCTGATATGACAGACGAGGAAAGGAACCACTACAATAATCTTATTTACCTCTGTCCTACTTGCCATACTAAGATTGATAAACAAGAAAGTGACTACCCTGCGGAGCTTCTTTTTGAGATCAAGAGTAAGCACGAGATGTGGGTTTTAAAACAGCTGGATGAAAATATGTCCAATGTTACATTTGCTGAACTAGAGATTGCAGCGAAGGCTATTTCATCAGGTAAATATACGGGAAACGGTGATTTTTATGTAATTACGCCCGAAGAGAAAATTAAAAAGAATGGCCTTACTAGTGAAATTCATGCCTTAATTGCAACAGGCCTTAGTAGAAGCTCTGAGGTGAATGAGTATTTAGTTAAAGCCTCCTATCTAGATGAAAAATTCCCTGTGAGATTAAAAGATGGATTCAAGGAAAAATATTTGGAATTAAAAAACGTTATGTCGGGAGATGAATTATTTATGGCAATGTTTGAGTTTTCTCAGGCCGGACAAAGTGACTTTAAACAACAGGCCGCAAGCCTAGCAATATTGAGCCATTTATTTCATTTGTGCGAGGTATTTGAAAAGTGATTATGCCAAACAAATATATGCGCGAAAAAGAGGCATTAATAGGGGTTGGCTCTATCTTACTTAATCATCTATCTGTTGAAAGAAATCTCTCTGATTTATGGGAAATTGTCAAAGATACCCCTAGTGTTGGAAATTTCGAACGTTTTGTCTTGGGATTAGACCTCCTGTTTGTTCTAGGTCTTGTTGAGATTAAAAGTGAAAAATTAGTGAAAGTGGCATTATGATTCATAAAGTCTATGCCAGCGACAACCGATTTAAGAGTGTTGAATTTCAAGTTGGATTGAATGTCATCTTAGCTGATAAAAAACAAGAATCTGAAAAAAAAGACTCCCGAAATGGGCTTGGAAAAACAACACTGATTAATGTCATGCATTTTTGTCTTGGTGCTGATCTAAATAAAAAATTATTTCCCGTAGAGGAAATAAAAGATTGGACATTCTTTATTGAAATTGACCTCTGTGGCGAAAGAATAACCGCCGCCCGTAAAATTGATAATTCTGGCATCATTAGAGTACAAGGAAATGTAACCAGACTTCCTATAAAACCAGAAAAAGACGAAAAAGAACGATTCGATTTCTATAAGGCTAACGACTGGAAGAAATTACTGGGAACATGCCTATTCGGGCTTACAAGCACTAGCCGAACAAAATATATTCCTACTTTCAGAAACCTTATATCTTACTTCATGAGAAGTGGTGTTGATGCCTACAGCAACCCATTCAGTTATTTCAGAAGCCAACCACCATGGAACACACAGGTTCATAATACGTTTCTATTAGGTTTAAATTGGGATCATGCCTCAGCCGCACAGGAAATTAAGGACAAAAACAAAGCTGTAACCTCTCTTAATACTGCAATTAAAATGGGCATAGTGTCCTCCCAAGGTGAGTTAGAAGCCGAACGTATTCGCCTCCAAATGGAGACCGATAAAGAGAAAAAAGCCTTGGCCGAATTCAAGGTACATCCCCAATATCAAGAAATTCAGGAACAAGCGAATTATATAACGCGAGAAATTCATGACCTTTCAAATGAAAACCTAATGCTTCGACGCAAATTAGAACGCTATGAAAATTCTATTAAGTCAGAACATGCCCCAGAGAATTCCGCTGTAGTACAACTTTATGAGGAAGCAGGGCTTCATTTCGGAGAGTCCCTGAAAAAAACTTTGGAGGAAGCAAAAAACTTCCACAATCAAATTGTAAAAAATAGAAAGCACTTTCTTCAAGCCGAAGTAGAGGAAATAAAGAACAAATTTTCTTCCAATAGAAAAAAAATTGAATCAGGGGCTTCTGATCGTGCGGGGCTTATGAATATCTTACAGACGTATGGTGCGCTAGAAGAATTTACTCTGCTTCAAGAAAGATTACTTGAGAAAAAAAGCCAGCTAGAATTAATAAAAACAAAGATCACTGATATACAAGAAATTTCAGCACGAAAGAAAGAAGTTAAAGCTGAAAAAATAGAACTTGAAACAAAGTTACAGCGTGATTATGAACAATCTCGTCCAGAATGGGAAAAAGCCGTCTCTGGATTCAATGAAAACTCTCAAGCTCTTTACAATGAGTCCGGCAAACTTATCATCAACGTTTCAGACAATGGCTATAGCTTTGATGTAGAAATACCTCGAAGTAGCAGTGAAGGTGTCAGCAAAATGAAAATTTTTTGTTATGATCTAATGCTCGTTAATCTTCTTGCAGGACGTGGAAAGATAGATTTTTTAGTCCACGATAGCACTATCTTTGATGGCGTTGATTCTCGCCAGACCGCACAGGCTCTTGAACATGCCAATCATCAGGCAATGCAAAACGGATTCCAATACATATGTGCATTTAACTCAGACATGCTACCCACATCAGATTTTAGTGAAGACTTTAACATTCAAAATTTTGTTCGTTTAAGATTAAATGACCAAGATCCTAGAGATAGCCTAATGGGATTTAGATTCAACGAATAGAACACATGCTCTATCAATTCAACGGATTTACGAAGCATTGATTTATGAGACAACAAAACGAGACAGTTTTGGGGGTGTTTTGATGGGTAAACAGGGTAGGGCGGTAGTGTCCCGTTAAACGACCGTTTAATAGGACACTCTTTTCCTGTGTATCAAGAAACCTTTCAGGTTAATTCTTCAAACTTGGATTCCCACTCTGGCATTCTTTGTGTACTGTTAAAGAATGGAAGCCCCCAAATAGCATATTTTCTATCTTTCCAGAGTTGCTCAATAACAGAGTCCGCTTGCAAACGCATAAGAAATTTTTCTTTCCATTGATCCTGCTTTAAAAGATGGCCGCCCTTTGGTTCAATAAATACTTGATAATGCATAGTATCTGATTTTTCTTGTCCTATTAGATACAATATAAAGTCAGGTTCAAGCGGTCTTCCGTCGTCGAAATTGTAAATTTTGAAATGCCGTTCATTGCGGATCAGATAGATGTCTGAATATCTCTTCTTCAGGTCGTCAAAATGCTTGTCTATATACTTAATAAGCAGCTTCTCTTCCGAAGTTCCGAAGCAATCATCGAAAATGAACCAATCACGTTTACTTAAATCAAGGTGAATAGCCGTATCATTCGGATCGTTCATGGACTTCCCAAATTCTTGGTCTTCGCCCTCGTCACCGGCGAAGTTAAGCGTTTTATCAGTAATTTTGTCTTTTAACAAGAATGGTATAAATTCCTTAGTACCCTTATATTCCACTTTATCCGAAGCAATAACTTCGGAAATTTCAGCCAAAATCTGCGTTGCCGTGCGTAGTTTGTCACCCGCACTTAGATTATTAATATGTTCGGGAGTACCAGATACTTCAACGCGAATATTCCCAATATAACGACCATCTGTCATAAACTCGTGTGCTGATTGGAGGTTTGGCAAATATGCTTTCAAATTTTTGAATTCATAAAATTCGAGCTTTTGCATCGCTTTTCTCAGAATCGCTATACCAAAGTCAGCAATCGCGTAATCTTTCTGTTTCCGTTCAATAGCAGAATTACCACCGGCCTGTTCAATAAATACGGCGCTTGATTGGCTATGACCAGTATGAAGCTGCACTTTGTAAAGTTTCTGTATCAAACTATTATCAAGCCCCATTATGTCGCTACGATCATATTTTTGCTGTTTATTCAGAAAAAGATGGCCAGCTTTATAAAGCGACGTGTCCTTGAAAGAAGGTTTCAGTCTCACACTGCGTTGCCGCATATCCTTCGGCTTGATCCCGATTTCATGCAGAGCTGTATTTAGCTCCTGAATATATTTAGGGTTGTACGCACTATGATAAATTAACTCCTCGCATATCCGCATTTCGTTTTTCAGGTCTTGGTCGTATTTCCGTTGATCAAGTGGCTGATCTGGTGATAATTGAAAAGGACAATATCGCGCTCCGCGACCAATAAGCTGCGCTTCACTCATTGTCGTTTTGCCAACTTTTCCGGCTTTGCTATCCCGCGTGTCATAAAGCCGTACAATATCAAACAGGTTCAAAACATCCCAACCTTCATTGAGCTTATCCACGGCGAAAACGGCGCGATACTCATTTGAGGAGTCTTCGAGTGAATTAATGGCAAGCTGGTTCGCTTCACTTTCTTCCTTGCTGTTTACTTCGATTAATTTATCTTCGCTGAAATCTCCACGTAGTTCAGTTACTAAATTTTCAAGCGTGATACCGTTTGTCCTCAAATAAGAAAACATGGATATTAAAGTGGGGTCTTCGGCTTTCTGTTGTACCTCGATAAGCTGCCCGGCAGTCAAAGATTCCATGCCTGTTTTAAATCGCTCTAAAAATTCCTTACTCTCCTTGATAGTCTTGGACTTAAAAAGAATTACGGGTTTAATAGCCTGTTTATTTTTTTCAAAAATTTTGCGGCGATATTGTGAAAGTAAGGCGGTTTGTAACGCACGCTCAAAAGGCGGCAAGTCAGCTTGTAAAACTTTAACTTCTTTGGAATAACCGTCTTTCCTAAATTCTTTTAGGGTGTAATCGAATAGCAATTTTGGCCGATATTTAGCTGCAAGATTATCGTCTGAGAAATCAACTGTAGCCGTAAATTCAAGCAAAACATTTTCAGGACTTGCTTCAAAAATCCGTTTTACGGTTCCTTCCCAACTCATCGTTTCAAAAAGCTCTTCTTGGGTAGGTTTTCCTGCTTTTTTGGTATCAGCATTGATATGGTGCGCCTCATCCGAAATCAGAACAATTTTCTGATTTTCAAAATCATCATAAGTGAGGCTATTTTCGCGGGGCGAGTTTAAGGCAAGATGTAAGCCCTGAATGGTTGTAAATACGACATTAATATCATCAGAATTAGCTGATTGAAAATTATAGACTTCATGCATAGAAAACTTCTTATCACCGATACTTAATTGCTGATCAAAAAGAAATTTACTAGACAAAGGGTTTAGAAAATTATTGCGTGTCTTGTCTATAATGTTGGTGCTATTCACGAAAAACATGAAATTGCGATAACCTTGTTTATAGAGATACAGAATAAGTCCCGCCATCATCAATGTCTTACCGCTACCGGTCGCCATGTGAAAAAGCAAATGATGGTTTTGGCGCGGTTTCCCGTCAAATGATTCCTGCCAATAATTCAAGAAATATTGGAATGCGCGAATTTGATAGGGTCTAATTATAAAAGTTGGATTCAGATTTCCAGTGATGAAGGTAGGAATTTGTGTACCCTCAATCGTTCTTTTGCCAAGCTCTTCGATCAGACTCTGATGCAATGTTTTTATTTCAGTCATGGTCTGCCTTACAGTTCACCGAAAATCTGACGATTTATCTTCTTGTCCTCGTCACTTATTTCATATGTTACATCGTCTATTTCACTGACAAGGACATAAAGTATGTTCTTATCCATCACCTCGGTCAAAAACGCTTTTTGCTCATCCAGACTCGAGGCTGTAAAGTCGATACTGCCAAGATCAAGCTTTTTCGGATCAACCCGGTAACTTAAAAACGCCTCATCTTGCATTGTTTGCCAGATTTCATTTAGTTTTTTGCTGTTCTCTGCTTCCTGTATCTGGTCAATAAATTTTTGGTTAACCTTCGCCAATTCGCAATAAATGAATGAACCGCCTCCAGTCCATTTAACAACCTTTGATATTCCACTTTGCTCACCACCTATTACCCGAACAAGTCTGGCTTCCGGCAGTTCGTGCATGTAGTCCATCTGTTCTATGGCAATCCACTTACGTTTCATTTTATGAGCTACTGCTGCTGTCGTTCCGCTTCCCGCAAAAAAATCCAGAACAATATCATTTTCCTGCGTATACATATCTAATATGCGCTTAATAAGTCGCTCAGGTTTTTTTCCTTGCTTTAGCTTTACTCCGCCTTCGCTAGCAATACCTTCCCATGAAATATCCGTCCATATATTAGTAAGAAGCATTGTAGGAGAACGCTCTCCGTCTATTTCCCTAACCTTCTTGTCATAGAAGTATATTTGCTTTCCGCCACGGATAAATATTTCATTATGTCCTTCACCAAGTTTGTAAATTGTTTCTGGATCGTTCTTGGATTCATTCCTAAGTGCCACGGCTTCCTTAGACGCGTCATCGTTTATTTCCGTATAGCGAAAAACTCGTGAAGAATTAGCTAGGGCGTATTCCGCCATCTTTATTTCAAATGCACTATTCCCTAAAGATTTTTTACAATTACGAACGCTATCGAAACCAAGTTCGTTTGAGATAATACTATCTAGGCCAACAATTACCCAATTACCCAAATTATCATCTGTTCTGTCAAGAACAAATTTATAGTTACCGTCATAGTTAGATACGACATACTGCGGTTTATAACTTACTGATTTTTTATTCTTTGCCGCATAAAAATAAAGATATTCTGCTGTTTCAAAAACACCAAGAT
Source organism: uncultured Nitrosomonas sp. (assembly GCA_964639015.1). Lineage (GTDB taxonomy): Bacteria > Pseudomonadota > Gammaproteobacteria > Burkholderiales > Nitrosomonadaceae > Nitrosomonas. Next base: position 10,654 of record CAZXBP010000029.1, on the reverse strand, counting down.
TGACGGTCTTAAACCCTGACGGTGATCGTGTTTTCACGGTAACCTGATTAATGAAATTCTCCCGTCCGAATGCTTCGTCCAGAAGTATTTTTCCTTCTGCAACACGATGGTCGCTTAACTGCATTACAAATACGCCATCATCAGATAGCAAGCTCTTTGCTATTTCGATCCTGTTTTTTATGAAAGTTAGCCAAGTTGATTGGCTAAAACTATCATTGTATAAAAAACCATCATTCCCAGTGTTATAAGGTGGATCAATGTAAATTAGCTTCACTTTTCCGGCATAAGCATGTTTCAGCGTATGCAGTGTCAGAAGATTGTTGCCCTTAATAATCAGATTGTTGTCACTGGTTATGTTTGTGACTTTATGTTCCCCTTCCTTGTCATATTTCTTGAAATTCGTAAGCACCTTTGGAGAAAGCAAACGATCAATTTGGTCAGGGGCAAGTGTTTCATTCCAGAAAATTTCATTCCGTTTTGCGTCTTCTTTAGTCTGACCTCCTTCCAATACACAGTCTTTATATGGCCATGCTAGAACCACTTCCTTACTGTCAGTCAGATAAGAGCCTTCTATTGTAAGCCCAATCTTATTCTTAAAGGCAGTGTAACTGTCCGGCAGGAATGCCTTGTTGCTCACGAATTGCTGAAACTTGATTTTGTCGAAAACCAGAATACCGTCCACATCTTGAAAGAAATGGCTGCGAATTACTTCGCTTGAAAGTAAGAGGCGAATTAGGCCGCTATCGAGTGCTAGTGCCAGCTCAATGACTTTATTTTTAAGTAGCTGTTCATTAACAACCAAACGATCATCTTGTTCCAGTAAATTAACAAGGTCTTGTAAAAGATTTTGCATGGTGCCCTTTTAGTTAAATTTATAAGAAATAGCCTAATCTATCAGGATCATAGATTATTTCTTAGAAAGAATCTCACATTCTGTTTGTAATCCAGTTATCAAGAGCGCTTGCTGCACTTCTCATCAATTCTTCAAATGCGGCCTGATCTGGCACTCCGCTCTTCCACTCAAAATCAAAAATCAACAGGCCGTCATCCTCACTCTCACTGTTTTCTTCATGCCAGAACAAGCCAGTTATATTTTCAAAATCTGGCTCGCCGGAAAGCCAGCTTGCTTTAAAAGCTGGCTTTCCGGTGTGTGTAATTGTCTCGGGCGTGATTTTCCATTGTTCTAAATTCATGTTCTGGCCTTAAACGGGTTCGGGTTGAGTACTGTCCATATCTTGGTTATTTTCTGCTGTCACTTCAAGCTCTGGATTATTGGGCTGTAGGCTATGTAATAACTCCGCAGCCCTTTGCGCATGTGCAGATGCCGTAAAAATGGCCTTTTTATCTTCCTTCAACACTTTGAGCCAACTTCCGATATAAGCGGCGTGGTCTTCGCGCACCTCCGGCGTAATATCAAGATCAGCGGCCAGAAACGCAGAACCCAATTCCGCAACAAGCTCTTCCATCGCATAACCTTCATCGCCAAAACGCTTGCGGCCAAATTCACGCTCTAAGCGGGTAGGGTGGCGCGTCCAGTGTGTTGTTTCATGGGCAAGTGTCGCATAATACCCTTCACGGCTCTCGAACGCCTCAAACGGCGGCATTTGGATATGATCGGAAGATACGGAGTAATAAGCTTTGTTTCCACCATGTTTAATTTCTGCCCCAGTATTGGCAAAGAATTCTTCCAGTGCAATAATCCGTTCCTCCGGCGTGATATCCGGCGCTTTGGCCAGCGCATAATATTTTTCTGGCAAACCTTCGATTTGCTCGACATTAAACACGGTATATCCTTTCATAAAAGGAATATTACGCTCCACTTCATCGCCTGTGTCCGTGTCCATCTCAGTTTTTGTAAAGGTGTTGGCGTAAACAGACAAGGAACCACGTTCACCTTTTCTGACATTGCCACCTAGCTCCTTGGCTTGGTTAAATGTCATCCATATCGGCGCAGCAAAACCTTTATCCGTTGCTTCCATCCAAAGATTTAAAATATTAATCCCTGAATAGGGCTGGCCATTATGTCGCAGCGGCCGGGTAATTTTTCCGGCGGCATGTTCTGCATTCCAAGGCTTCATCCAAGGTCTAACGCCTTGTTCAAGATCAGCAATGATTTTTTCTGTAATTCTGCTGTAAACGTCCTTTTTATCTGCCATGTTAAAAACTCCTTCATCTTCTTTTAGTGGTTTAGGGTTGCATATGCAACCTTGTCCCGCTGGCGAAGCGTGGGGGTAGAAACTGCAAGGGCAGATTTAAAAAGTTTTGCTGCGCGAGGAATGCCCGAATAGGGTAGGGGAAAAGTTTTTCAATATGGGCAAAGCCTTCACCCTTGCGGGCGCGGGGGGCAAAGCCCCTGAGTTTTTTCAAACAAAACAAAAAACCTTGAAGGAAAATAGGAAAGGCAGGGCGGGGGGAATTCCTTCTAATGCTCCATGCCTTGATCGTGGTCTTGTTCTATTGCTTGTACTTGTACCTGCTGCTGATTGTATTGACTTTGCACATCCTCATATTCAAGTTCAAGGTCATACACCGCCTGCTCTCTTTCCGTATCTGAATAATCCGGGTGGTTTTCTATTTCCTCTCTACGCTGTGCAAATATTTCCCGCAATTCTTCCCAATCCTCAACCGTATATTCTTCATCCAATGAGCCACGGTTTCTTTCCACTGACACCTGTTCATATTCTTCGGCAATTCCCGCCGCTTCTGGTGACATTTCGCGGGATTGTTCTTGTTGCTTTTCTTCTTTTGCAATTTCCTGAGAATCTATTTCTTCACTTTGTTGACGCCCAGATTTATAGAAATCATGCTTTATAAATTTCGGATCGGCTCTTTCTTCTCGAACTTCATTACGGCGTGGGTCTTTGGTCTGCTCGTCCTCGGCAATAGAATAAAGCCCATCAAGTTCCCAGTTATCAAGACTACTCATTCCCGGTCGCTTCTTCCTCGCCATAGAAATTTCCTCCGTTTGTTGATGGTGCGCCGCTTGTTCTCTGTCGGCTAAATGCTCGCGCACTGCCTCCTTTATTTCGTCCTGTTTTTCAAGTTCAGCCTTCTCGACGACTTTCATTTCTTTGTGGGCTTCTGCTTTCGCATTCACCCGCGAGATTTCCGCTTTCTGGCTGGTTGTTTTTGCTGTTACAGCATGTTGTAAACGCTCGGCATTTTCAGGACTGGAAACAGCTTCCTGTAATAATTTGTTCTCGGGTTCTATTCTAGCCTGTTCTTTGGCAAGTTTTAATTCGTCAGTAATCCGGCTTCTAAGGTCTTTGCGTTGTTCATTATGCAGTTGTCCCAAATTCTTTAATTGAAAACGGTCTGCACTCGATAAACCACCGACCCCTTCAGCAAGTCGCAAGCGTGAATTCTCCAGATTTTTGTTAAGTGCCTCGATTTCTTCACGTGTCTCTTTTCCATGCCGAAAACGAAACCACAAACCAGCATAACCTGCTTTGTTTAAATCGGTCTCAAGCTGCGCTTTATACTGCTCATCTTTTTCAATAATGGCTTGCCAATGCTGGCGGTGTACCTTTTCTTTTTGGCTGTCCTGCTGGCGTAATTTTTCCTCTAAGCTGGTGCGTTCCTGATATTGCCGTGTATTGAGGTCTGCCCAATCCTTTTTTGATGCGGTCAGTATCTTGATTCTGGCTTGCTGATATTGCTTTTCTGATTTTATCGAAGCCGCTGTAGCGGCTTCATCCAAGGCCTGTTGCCGGGCTTTTTCTTCCCCTGATTGATGCGCCGCTTCTTCAAGGTCTTTTTGTTGTTTTACTTCCTGTGCATCACGATCAAAGGACTTTGATTGCTCCGCTATTTCTGCCTTGACCTGCTTTGCCAATACATCAGCATCAAGTAACTTTTCGCGCTCTATATCTGCAAGCTTGGCATTAATTGCGGCGGTTTTTTCTTTGCCCTTCTCAGCAATGTCTAACTGACGTGCCAGCTTTTGAATGTCTCCCTTTTCATCAACCACCACAAAGCCATTTCCGCGCCGCGCTTTGGCAAGCTGTAGGCCTTCTGCATCTAGTGCATTGATAAACGCTTTTCCACTATCCGCAGCATAATAAGCACGGGTGATTTTCTCGCTATAATCCTGTTTTTGTTGTTGGTATTTGCTATGCTCACCACGTTCACGCTTGGCGGCATTTTCTTCACGCTCAGAACAATGCAAACCATGTTCACGCTCATACTCTAACGCGTAAGATTGCAGCTCTCGTTTATCAAAGCTTGGCGTGTGGCGTTTACCTGTTTCTGGATTGGTTAAATTCGCTACCACATGAAGATGGGCATGGTCGGTATCATTATGTGCCACAAACACATACTCGTGTTCTTTTAGTCCCAAGCGCTCCAATGTTTCTAATGCTTGCGCGCGTTGGTGTGCTTGGTCGGGTTGCTCACCATGCGCCCATGACAAAGAATAATGATAAACCCCACCGGCTTCAGTTGTTTTTCCAGCAAGACTGCCGCCAAAGTCTCGCTTTAGGATATCGGCATTCTGGTCTGTCCACGCCATAACAAACGCTGCCTTTTCAGGATCGTTTGTGATCATGTTTCCGGTCTCTGACCACGCCACACGCTCTGACGTTTCGGCTTCTTTATCATGCATTAAATAAGCCATAACGCCTTTGAAACTATGACCGCGATTATTAACCTTGGGGATCATTTCTTATAGCCCAATAATCGCATCCCGATTTCTTCAATGATGCTCAAAATCTCATGTAGGCGTTCTTTGTCATATTCATCATGGATATGTGTTTTGCGTGTGAGCTGGTTGAGATTATTGGCAATACCGCGTAATGCGCGATAAGTCTCTCGGTCGATGAGATCATTGCGCGTAATAATGACCGCATCAAGCGAAGCGTTGCGCAAATATGCTGAAAGGTGCAAGCCGCATTCGGCGGCTTTCGCCTTGATTAAATCGCGTTCTGTTTCAGTTACCCGTAAGGGCGGCAGTACACAGGTGCGGTTCTCTTTTATCTTTTTTACTGGCTGCGGCATCATAAAAAAACCTCCTGTTTTTTTGCGCGGCACGCTTAAACGATAGGGGATGCAACGGGGAAAAGTGTAACGGCTCCCCTTGCCAAGATGGGAATATGGAGATGCAAAACGCTAGTTTTGTATATACATTTCCCCATCTTGCTACTCTGTCCACTCCCAAATTATACACCCATCACCAACCATCACAAGAATGACCACCAATGTATCCACACCCCCACTATTTTCGCGGGATTAGCAATCATCTGGCATAATGAGTTATACCAAACACAGATAAAGGGCACATCATGAGTGATGACAATACATTGCTGAAAAAGCTACTCGAACAAGAGGCAGCATTAAAGCTGAAGATCAAAGAGGCCAGACGACAGGACGAAAAAAAGAAAGCACAAATTCGCAACAATAAAGCGAAAATAATAGGCATGGCTATCCTTGCTGAAATAGAGACAAATGAAGCCTTAAAGCAATCGTTACAACCTGTAATTAACAAACAAGTAACCAATGAAAAAGATCGTAAATTTCTAGGGCTGCCACCTTTATCACAAAATCAACCAAGCCCCGCGCCTAATACACATAATCTTGCGCCAACAGAACCGAATAGTGAGACCGCTACGCGGTCAAGTTCTTTTTAATAAGCCTAATGTGTTCGCTAACGCTCACAACTTTTTAAAGGGTCTCATTACCGACCCTCTTGCCCCCTTCGGGGACAATTCACCCGCTAGGATATTTCCAGAACAATGATGAAAGTTTAAAGCAAATATTCGCATTAATGATTTTGAAATAAGTCAAGTGCCATGTTAAGCTATTTCCACGGTACAGGGTGGGAACCCGATGACCGTGAACGGTGATAACTCACCTAAGCCCTGCCCTTAAAAGCAGGGCTTTTTGTTTGTATTCCTGTCATTCCAAATACTATTCGTTATTCAAATAATAGTTAGACTTTTTTCAGCGCATCAATTTCTTCTCTAAGCTGCTTTATTTCTGCTTCCAGAGCATCCAGTGATTGTCTCAATGGCCCTTTCTCTCCCGCTTTTGGCAACGGTTCAATCGTCGTCTTGGCAATCGGTCGCCCCGCCCTTTCCCCTTCAAGAATTTTTTTAACTTCTTCCGAGCTTATATATTCTTTCTCGTTTTCAGGATCATCTGAAACGATATTATCCAGCGGCGGCCTTAAAAACTTTTCTTTAAATACGCCATAGCGTTCCGGTGCAAAATTCCAGAAACAAGGCACAAGATTTAAGATAACCGGCAAACTGTTGGTGGGTTTTACAATTTGATACCCCTCCCCTACTTGACCTTTCTCAACTTGCCCAATTAAGTGACTAACTTCCGAGGCCGTACATAAATTATCAATTTCTCTATGGCTGCGTGTCTGGCTCTCAAAACCTTCTTCTATGATCTTCTGATATTCACCCAGAATTTCCTCAATATATTTACAATCCGGTTTTCCATCTGTCCCAAAAAACTGTTTATCACACGCCCCTATCATCGCCTCATGATTGGAATAATATTCTTTAAATTCTGATAAAGATTGCGACAACAACCAAAGCTTTACCCCCGCCCCTCTCAGCGTAATAAAAGCATCCTGTACCGCCTTACAGGTTTCAAGTTGTAAAAACTCATCCAGAATAAACAAAGAAATCTGCCGTGTTTGGGTTTCCTCGATTGGAAATTCAGCGCGTTTAAAAGCAAGCCCTAATAGCGTTCTAATCCAACGCGCTTGCGGCTTCATATAACCAAACGGCAACACCACATAAACAGTGGCTTTTCTTTGCTTAATTTCATCCAATGAAAATGTCGATGTGCCTAAAACTTTTCTAACCGCCTCCGTTTGTGTCCAAGACACAGAACGCATAAAGGTGGAGTAAATTGAACCGCGCTCACCTTCCTTGACATCGAGCAACATTTTAACGCCCTGTATCGGCAATTTGCCACAAGCAGGATTACCAGCCATTTCTCCCAAAACTTTATAAAACCCGTCTTTATTGACTAATGTCCCGTCCGGTTTTCCAGACAGATATAAATCAAAAACGGTGACCAAGGTTTGCTCTTCTTTTGGGTAACGTGTCAACACATGCGCAACAATGCCAGCAAACAACATTTGTGCGGTTTCTCTAAAATGTTTAGCGTTTCCGGTCTCTTTATCATCCGGTGGAATACAAGCGTATGTGATGGCCTGTATGTCATCGGCGGCACTTGGACGGTTCGGGTCTATTTCATCTAATGGGTTTAAACAATCCGTCTCGGCAATATGTTCACAAAGTCCATAAGGATCGAGCAGATAAACCGGAAAGCCCGCTTTTTTTCTGATCTCATAGGTACGCATCGCATGTTCACCCTTGGGATCAAGAATAAACATGCCATGTGGCCATATTGGAATATTATTGTGCAACACATCGCGTGACTTTCCTGCACCGGTCTGGGCAATCGTGAGCATGTGCGTGTGACTATCCAGCCCAAAATGTCGCCCACCTAGATGCGGGTCACTTGAAAAGGTGGTCGTCCCTAAATAAATCGGTGCGGTTTTCGTTGGGTCTCGCCAAAATGCTTTTCTATTTCTTTTCATGATCGTATCAAAATCATGAACAATATAAGAACCCACCCCACCCCAACGCGCTGATGGTTTCCCCAAATTACTCAGCCGTCTTAACACCCTGCTTTCAGTGAAGATTTGCCATGTAATGGGGATCGCAAGAGACACATATAAAATAAAAAACGGTATGGTGAGTTTGGCTATGACTTCAACCAAAAATATTGGCGCAAATATAGTAAAAACATCACTAAACCATTCCCAAAAGGCATAATACTTATCAGGGTTGGCAAGGAGAAAAGTAACAGCACTAACGAGTACAACGAACCATACAAACACAGCCGCAAAACTATTCTCTGATAAGGGTAATTTCTTGAAGCTGTTGATGATGTTTCTGAAAAAAGTCTTTTTTATCGCGTGAGGATGAACAAAATAGGGCGCAAAATGCCGATCGAAAATATATTCTTTATATAAGAAAAAATGGCCAATCAGGATAACGCTGCTCAATATAAGAAAAGGCGCAGAATCTGAAACTTCCCGGTCATCTTTCACCAACATATTCACCGCATCTACAAGTGGAAACAATAAAGGTGAGACTATATGACCTGTAAATACAGCGTCATGATAAAGTTCATTAAACGTATCCCTTGGTTTAAAAATAAATCCGCCTTCTTCATAAAACAGCCAGCCCAACTCCATAGATGCAAACACATAGGACAGGGAAAAAAACGGTAAAAATGTTAGGACAACAACGAGAATGACGTAAAACAGGTGTAACCAGCCGTGTTTCTTGAGCGCGGCAGGCGTTTTTTTATTAAAAGGCCACATAGTTTATTATTTTTACAAATTATTCAGAAAAAAAACCGCTCTCCCTTGAAACATAATTTTCTTCTTGTTCTTGCTGCACATCCTCGGCACGCCATCGTTCCTGTAATTGCAAATATTCAATTTCTAATTGATTAACTTGCCGTTCTTTCTCCGTGTCGGAAAGCTCGGGATTATCTTCAATATCAGCCCTTAACTTGCCAAATATTTCCCGCTGTTCTTCGCGGGCTTCTTCATTTGTTATGTCCATGTTAGCCTTTAATGAAATTAGAAAGGCCGTTTCTGCTTTAGCAGAAACGAATTTATTTTATTCAAAATTCTAAAAACTAAAAACGTACCTTTGTTGGGATAGACCCTATCTTGCCATCATCGCGCCTATGTTTACTTCAGGTCAAATTCTTGCCCACTGATATCTTGTTTCTGGTGCAGAACCCGCACAACAATCATCGTATCTTTAACAACACGAAAATAAAAGCAGCGTTCACGATAAGGAAAAGCTCGTAAACCGCCACTTATCCAGTCACGCGACGAACCCGTGACACCGGATTTGGCTAAACTGAAAAGTTTGCTTGTTAAATCTTTTACGAATACTTTGGCAGCTGTCGGATTGTCCTGTTTGATATGTTCATACATCGCTAACAAATCCGCTCTAGCGGTATCGGTGACAATCAGGCGCAAACGTTGAATTGTTTCTCTCCTTAGCTGGTGATGCTGTCTTCAAGAGCTTGTGCACTATCATATTCAGTAACGCGCCCTGCTTCGATATCTGCATCCCCTTCGGCAATCAATGTCCGCAAGCGTTTAATCTTTTGATTGTTCTCGTAGTCTTCCAGAAGACGCAAGCCAGCCCGCACAACTTCTGTACGGTTGCCAAAGCGTCCTTTCTCCACCATATTCGCAAGAAACGCGACATCTCGCTCACCGAGTGTAAAACTTACGGGTTTCATTGTTCCAGCCATCGTAATAATCTCCTGTTGTTAACCGGATAAAACATAATTAATGCTATTGTTACAATATATAATATTATTTTTCCAAGATCAAGGCATAAAGTTAGGACTACATTTTCATACAATAAAAGCAAAAATATGCTCGCTGACGCGTCCCTTTGTTATTTTAGTACCCTTGCACCAGAAAACAACTTCATGCGTTCCAGCGGCCTCCTGTGTCCATTAATCAGCATATTTAAGAGCCTGTCTCCGCTGATTATTTCAACTTCAGTAAACTGGGCGATTTGATAACTTTTTTTGCCTGTTTTTCCGCTATGAACAAAAAGCCCCCGCTTCCCGCGTCTTTTGCATAGCCCTGCAAATGATTGAACATGGGCTGGATTGATGTGGTTGGCGTAACGTTTGGCCTGTATCAGGTAGGAATAATTTTTGATGATCACTTGACCATCAATACCACCATCCCCTGAATAGCGCTTGTTTCTTTTGATCTGATACCCGCGTTGTTTTAATGCGGTCAAGATCATTTCTTCAAATACGAAAGGATTAACGCCCCGTAGATGCGTTATTTGCTTCTGTGGTGTTTCCAACCGCTTCAAACGTTTAAGCTGCTGTGCGGCCTCCCATTTGCAAAGGAGATGCCGTTTCTTACCCCATTGGATAGCAAACAGCCAAAAGGCAACGCCAAAGAGGAGCGGAAATAATTCGGGCGGAATATGACGGCCAAGCTGAAAAACAGGCTCTAAATCTTCCAATATTGAAAACAAGACTTAACTTTCTGCTATAGCCCGTCTGGTTCCGGTGGTTCCCATTGTCCAGATTCTAGGGCTGTTTCAGCTTCGTGTGCTGTAGCGTAGAAAATACTTTTCTGAATAATTGGATTTTCTGGGTCTTCATCGTTAAAACTACCAATGAAATGTCCTGCTACACATTTGATAACTTTTGTTTGTTCCCGAAAATCTCCAAACATATCTACCTGTGTGAGTTTCATCCCCTACCCTTTTCCTGCTAAACGCCTTTGATCTTGATTTTTATATTTGTATCGAGGTGGGGAAGAAAAAGCAAAAGGATTATGGTGTGACGTGGTGACCGTAGTTTTTTTAAAGAGGTGAGCGTGAGCGATCTCTTATATTGGCCATTAGAGTTATCCACATTTACACAACTACGATTAAAAAAGACTAATATATTTATATGATTAAAAGAAGAAAGAATAGGAAATTTTAGTGTCAAGAAAAAGCATTAAGTATCAATTGCTTGAAATGCTTATTTCTGTCTTAAGTGGTCGCTATAACTACTACCTTACTCTAAGTGGTCGCTATAACTACTACTTTTCTGCCTAAGTGGTCGCTATAACTACTACTTG
>CAZXBP010000028.1:0-20447 GCA_964639015.1 uncultured Nitrosomonas sp. | reverse complement strand
TGAGCCGTTGTTTCGCTGCAATCTGGCATGTGCTGGCTGCGGAAAAATTGCACATTCGGAAGAAATTCTGGATAAACGCCTGTCGTATGAAGAATGTATGCAGGCAGTAGATGAGTGCGGCGCACCCATGGTTTCGATTCCCGGTGGAGAACCTCTGCTGCATAAAGACATGCCGCGCATTGTTGAAGGAATCATTAAGCGCAAAAAATATGTTTATCTTTGCACAAATGCGCTACTGCTCAAGAAACGCATGAGTGATTACACACCATCGCCCTATCTGACTTTTTCCGTGCATCTCGATGGCATGAAAGAACGTCATGATGCGTCGGTATGCCAGGAAGGTGTTTTTGATCGCGCGGTTGAAGCGATCAAATTAGCGCTGGAGAGAGGTTTTCGCGTCACCGTTAATTGCACCCTGTTTCAGGGAGAAACGCCAGAAGATGTCGCCGAGTTTCTGGATTACGTTACCGAACTGGGTGTGGAGGGCGTAACAATCGCACCAGGATTCAGTTATGAACACGCGCCCAGGCAGGATGTTTTCATCAAAGGTGCAGACACTAAACAGCTGTTCCGGGGTATTTTTGAACAGGGCAAAAAACTGAAACGCAAATGGCCACTCAATCATTCAGCGCTTTACCTGGATTTTCTGGCGGGTAATCAGGATTACAAATGCACTCCGTGGGGAAATCCGACCCGCAATGTATTCGGCTGGCAAAAACCATGCTACCTGTTGTCTGACGAAGGTTATGTCAAAACTTTTCAGGAATTGCTCGATACCACGCCATGGGAAAAATACGGCAACGCGAACAATCCCAAATGCGCACAATGCATGGCGCATTGCGGTTATGAGGCAACCGCCGTGGAAGATACCCTGCATAATCCTTGGAAAGCTTTTGTTATGTCCCTGAAGGGGCCGAAAACAACGGGAGAAATGGTCGCAGAACCGTTACCAAAATGGGCTACCGAAGAAAGCAAAAAAGGAAAGAAACTCGCTGAAATCCCCGTTACCATTTCGAATAAATAATCGCGCCCAGCTCTCCGGTGTGACAGAATTTCTGGTCTGGAACACATAAAACGTAATGATTGACTTGTTATTGCACAGCGCCATGTATGGTGGCGCTTTCGGGGCAGTCTGCTGGCTGTCTCTGTTGCTGCTCCCTTGGCGATCGATCAGCACACGTGAACAAATCGAGCCCGATTCCGGGCAACAGCGAGGCCAAAACTTGAATGACATTACGGTGCTGATTCCAGCGCGGAATGAAGCACCGTTCATTCAGCAAACGCTCGACGGTTTAAAGATGCAAGGCGAAGGCTTGCAGATCATCGTAATTGACGATCAATCGACCGATGAAACAGCACAGCTGGCGCATCTGAAAGGTGCGCAAGTGATTGCAGGAACCACACCACCGGCCGGGTGGAGCGGAAAACTCTGGGCACTTGAGCAAGGCTTGCAGCATGTCAATACACCTTACACACTGCTGCTTGATGCGGATATCACATTATCGCAAGGCATTATTGCAACATTGAAAAGCAAAGCGTCGACGGAAAACCGCTCAATGGTGTCGCTAATGGCGGCGCCGCCAATGGAAACTCTCGTTGAACGCATGTTAATGCCGGCATTCATCTTTTTTTTCAAACTGCTCTACCCTTTTGCTCTGGCCAACAAACCGGACTCACGCATGGCCGCCGCAGCGGGCGGATGCATACTGGTCGAAACCATGGCATTGCGTTCTGCCGGGGCTTTCAACAGCCTGCATAATGCACTCATTGATGATTGCACGCTGGCCGCACGTATTAAACATTCCGGCAAAAATATCTGGCTGGGACTGAGCCATGCCGCGCGCAGTCATCGTGGCTATTATGGACTCGGGCCAATTTGGGAAATGGTTGCGCGCACAGCTTATACTCAGCTCAACTATTCACTGATTTTATTACTATTGTGCACGATCATCATGCTATCGATGTTCTGGCTCGCACCTTTTGCGTTTTTATTGCCGCATGATCCGAAAACTTATATGATCAGCCTTATCGCCTGTGCGGCTATGTTTTATGCCTACAAACCAACTTTAAAATATTACCGCCGTTCCCCTTTATGGACTTTAATACTCCCTCTTACCGGCGCACTGTACCTTGCCATGACATGGACATCTGCAATACGCTACTGGCGCGGGGAGCGCGCTCGCTGGAAAGACCGTCACTATGAAAGCAAAACAGATCATTAAACAATTGCCGTGGATACTGATCCTGATCAGCATCATTCTTCTGCCACTCATTTCGGTCGTCAAAATAGCGAGTGCACAAGAACCTGAACCTGATAGCGCTTATGCGACAATCTATGATCTTCAGCAGTCGCTATTGCAATCCATGCGTGATGGCGCGCAACTGGGTTTCTCCGGACGCGTGGAGTTTCTAGCACCCGTTGTTAATCGAACGCATGATATTGAACTGATTATCAAGACGATTATTGGTGCAACGCTGTGGAATACACTGAGCCCGGAACAGCATGATCTAATTATTGACACATTCCGCCAGCTCAGCATTGTGACCTATGCCGGACAGTTCAAGCAACATGATGGCGAGCAATTCAATTTTATCGAGCAGCGCGATTTGCCGCGCGAGCAGAAACTGGTACGCAGTCAGCTCATACAAGGCGATGGAGGTATCGTCGTTTTTGATTATGTGCTGCACCATACCGATGGAAAATGGATGATCATTAATATTCTGTTTGATGGTGTCAGTGATCTGGCGATAAAACGCAGCGAATATCGTTCAATCATGCAACGCGATGGATTCCAATCATTAATCGACATGCTGAAAGTCAAAATTGTCGAGACAGAACATACCGGATAAGTATTCCGGTACACAATTCGAACTGTAACTCTCGTGCTCTGTTTCTTCTGCTTTATCACTTGAAAGGGATTTTTGTGAACACAACACATGGCGCAGACTACCGTTTTTTTGCGCGCTGGGCGGCTTTTTCCTATCAAAAAGCAATCTGGATCATTTTACTGAGCATCATCATTGCTGTCGTGAGTGTTGTATATACCGCGAATAATCTGGGCATACATACAGACACGACAGATATGCTATCTGAAGAAGTACCCTTTCGTGTCAACCACAAGCGCTATAAAGAAGCATTCCCCCAGTTTGAAGACGCATTTCTCCTGGTTCTGGAGGCTCCGACACCTGAACAGGCGCATGTAGCGGCCAAGCAGTTAAGTGATCATCTTCGTAATGATGACGCGCATTTCTATGAAGCGAGTTATCTGAGCGGAGATGCCTTCTTTGAACAGAACGGCCTGCTTTTCAAGGATATTGCAGAACTCGAAAAAATCACCGACCGCCTTGCGGCAGCACAGCCGCTGATCGCACGTTTATCGGAAAACCCGACTTTGGGCACTTTCGCATCCGTATTGACGGAGGCGGTCGATGAAATGACCCGCGGTAGAAATCTGGATCTGAATGCTGTTTTTAGCGGCGTCTCTTCGACAGTGGATGCGCGGCTTACGAATGCGCCACGCGCATTGTCATGGCAGATTTTACTCGATGGCAAACAACAGGCGGAGCGCTACCAGGAACTCATTCTGACGCGACCGAAGCTTGATTACGCCCAGCTATTCGCCGCGGAGCAACCAATGAGCGCAATCCGGGAGGCCGCCGCCAATCTCGGCATCACTGCGGAGTCTTCCATAAAACTTCGTATTACCGGCGAAGCAGCGCTGGCTTTTGACGAATTGCACAGCGCGATGCGTGGCGCGCAGGATGCCGGCATACTCGCGCTTGTGCTGGTGATTGCGGTGTTGCTGATCGCGCTGCGCACCTTCGGTGCGATCATGACCGTGCTTTTCAGTCTTATTCTTGGATTATTGTTGACAGCCACTTTTGCCACTTTTGCAGTCGGTCATCTGAATTTGATATCCATTGCTTTTGCCGTACTTTATATCGGTCTTGGTGTCGATTATGCCATCCATTTTTTGTTGCGGCATGAAGAAGTTCGCCGAACCGGTCTGCCGGTAACTGAAACATTGCCGAAAGCCAGCGGCGATATTGGCCGTGCTTTAATGATATGCGCGGTAACCACCGCGATCGGGTTTTATGCTTTCATGCCGACAACGTATGACGGCGTGGCTGAACTTGGTCTGATCTCAGGCTCGGGAATGATCATCAGTTTATTGGTAACACTGACCGTAGCGCCTGCGTTACAACGTTATTTTCCGATTCGAGCGATCAAACCACTCATCGCCATACAACCCGTGCACCGCATGCTGGAATGGCCGGGACGCTCCCGCAGAACAGTTTATATACTCACTTTCTTTGCCGTCGCACTATCCCTGCTGGCCTTACCGCACATCCGCTTCGACTATAATCTGCTCAATCTGAATGATCCGCGCGTCGAATCGGTTGAGACTTTCCGTGACTTGCTGAAAAATGCCGATGACTCGCCCTGGCATATTATTGCGCTGGAAGACGATCAGACTGACACCGAACAGCTTGTGCGGCAGCTCACCGCCTTACCTGAAGTCGACAAAGTCGTTACATTGCTCGATATGGTGCCGGATCATCAAGATGAGAAAGTAGCGCTGATAGCGGAAATGGCGATGACACTCGGCCCGATAACGTTTGCACCGGTGGCGCAAACAGCAATTAATGTAGCCAAGCAGCGCGCCGCCTTGCAGGAACTGCACCTGGCTTTGGGCCGATTGATTAATGAGCAGTCCGCGCATGCCGCGATGAACACAGCACAGGCACTGCGGACATCACTGTCCAGGCTGTTAACACGACTTGATCAGCTTGACGCTCACGACGCACAGACACAACTGTTGGCCGCAGTAACTCATGACCTGCTGCACCTTTTGCCGGAATCTATCCATCGTTTGCAAATTGCGTTACAGGCTGAGCCTTTTGATCGTCAAAACATACCTGAATCCGTCAAAACACACTGGCTCAGTGCTGAGCATATTTTTCGCATCGCGATTTATCCAGCTGAGAACATTGATGATAACGATACCTTGACTCACTTTGTGCGCGCAGTACAGCAAATAGCACCTGGCGCAACCGGCGTACCGGTCATCAGCCTGGAAGCCGGGGAGGCGGTTGTCAATGCATTTATTCATGCGTTTTCTCTGGCGCTGATCGGCGTGACTATCGCGCTTCTGCTGCTGCTCAAAAGCGTGAAATCAGCGGTGCTGGTTTTAATTCCATTATTGCTGGCCGCCTTGTTTACCGGCGCCAGCACCGTTTTACTCGGCATATCGTTTAATTTTGCCAATGTCATCGCCTTGCCGCTCATCCTTGGCATCGGCATCGATTGCAGCGTGCATATGGTGCACAGAAGCAGCAACACCGGTGAGGCTTATGAGAATCTGTTACATACCAGCACGGCGCGCGCTATCTTTTACAGCGCCTTATCGACAATGGCCGGTTTCGGCAGCTTGATATTTTCACAGCATCAGGGCACGGCGAGCATGGGATTACTGCTGCTGGCAGGCGTTATATTGACGCTTGTCTGCGTGCTGATTATCCTGCCGGCGCTGCTGCACTCTCTGGAAAACAACAAGACGCCAGTTATCTGATTTTTTGAAACGCAGTTAAGACTTGCTGCTGCGCATTAATGCAGCAGCAAAAAATCCATCAGTCTGATGTGTAGCAGGCGATAATTGCAGAAACTGATCGGTCTGGATAGAAACCCTCTGCTCCGCCAGTAACTCAGCACAATTTAGCAGCTCAAATCCGGGGTTTTTTTCGATAAATCCGGCAATGATTTCCTGATTCTCTTCCGGCAGAAAACTGCATGTTGCGTAAACCAGACGCCCGCCCGGCTTAATCAATGCAGCGGCGGCGGAAAGAATCGAAGCCTGTTTGACTTTCAGTTCTTCAATGGCGCACACGGACTGACGCCATTTCAAATCGGGATTGCGCCGCAATGTACCCAATCCGCTGCATGGCGCATCGACGAGCACGCGGTCAATCTTTCCCTGTAAGCGCTTAAGTCTGATATCGTTCTCACTCGTGATACGCTGAATATGCACGTTAGACAGGCCGGAGCGTTTGAGACGCGGTTTTAGATTACTCAGCCGTTTCTCGGAAGTATCAAAGGCATACAACCGTCCTTTGGAATGCATCAATGCGCCCAATAACAGCGTTTTACCACCCGCTCCGGCACAAAAATCAGCAACCATTTCCCCCCGTCTCGGCGCCAGCAAATAACCCAGCAACTGACTGCCTTCATCCTGAACTTCAATCTTTCCGGACAGAAACAGGGGATGGCGATTAATCGCTGATTTATCGCGCAAGCGGATACCGCACGGCGAAAAAGTCATCGCCTCAGCCTTAAAACCTTCCTGCGTCAGGATTTCCAGCACCTGCTCGCGTTTTTCCAGCAGTGTATTGACGCGCAAATCCAGCGGCGCGCTTTTCTGTAATGACAAACCCAACCTGAGAATTTCAGGATCGGACATGAAAAGCCTTAATTTCTCCACTAGCCAATCCGGAAACTCCGCCTGAACAGCCAGCGGTTGTGTTTCCATGACAACCGCCTTCACGCTTTTCAGCCATTTGATCTCGGAATCTTTCGCCCAGTTTTTAAGTTCGCGCAGGTTGACGCCATTGAACCGAACCAGATGGGCCAGCAATAACGCGCGCGGCGTCGCACTATCCGCGTTTTGCTCCAGAAACAGGCGATGTCGCAAAATATCGAATACGGTTTCCGCAATGAATGCCCGGTCATTCGCACCAAGCTTCGGGTTTTCCTGGAAAAACCGCCGCAACACATTGTCCGCAGGATATTCAAGCGGCAAGATCGTTCGCAGGGCAACAACCGTTTTATCCAATAATAAAGGATTCAAAAGCATGAGGATGGATTCTGGATTATGTTTCTCGGCGAACAGCTAGCGTCTGCAGCAGGAAGCGCCGGGTTTATCGTAACCGAGTTTAATTTCGGCAATCATTTTGTCGACTTCCAATCCGTCTTTCTCAACGGATTGAATGCGAACCGGTATCATATGATAGTCGGGCGCCAGCCATATTTTTCTTCGCATGGAATCATCCCGATCATATAACTTGGTCAATACAAGCGTATCCAGCCTGCCGACAGGAGTGTCCAGCTTTTCACTGCTGATCTTGAATCGCATCAGTTGCGTATTGCGCCCGTCCGTCACATGAACCTTAAACAGCTTGCCGGTTTGCATTTTGTCCTGCACTTCCGCTTGCGGCATAAAAATAAAATGATAGGATAAGCTCAGTCGATCCAGTGTACCGACCGTCAAAGGCTCTGCTGTTTCCTTGCCCTCATGTCTGAGCGTCAGGATTTTTTTCCCCCAGTCAAACACTGCCAGACTGGGTTCCTTGTTGGCGCGCTGATCGGAATAGTAATCCGGTTGCAGGCCTTTATCAGTTATCAATCCGCGGCTGCTACGTATAATGTTACCGGGTTTGATGACTTTGAAGATACCGGTAGCTTGCGCATTACTGGAAATATTGAAAGTATGCGCATCGATTTCCTGTCTGATATCCACGATCTCTTTCAATTCGCCGTTACCGATACCGGTCGTAATCGTGTAACCGACATGAATGCGCGTCGGTATTTTACCGGATTCCAGCATTGCCGACCGGCTTATCGTTTCGGCAGCATAAGCCGGCATTGCGTAACTCAAAAAAATGAAAAATAGGAAGATAAATTTCACTTTCAATCTTGTAATCCTGGCGAATAAATAACTGAATCGTGAACCGCTGCGCGGGACACAGTAACCATCTGCCCGGAAAGCTTCAGTCGGCCCTGCAGAAACCACCGCACAGCCTGCGGATATATGCGATGCTCCGCGTGCAGCACCCTGCCGGCCAATATTTGATACGTATCATCAGGCATAATGGGTACAGCCGCCTGAATCACGATGGGGCCATGATCAACTGCTGCTGTTACAAAGTGCACCGTACAGCCATGAATTTTAACACCATCCTGCAATGCGCGCCGGTGCGTGTGCAAGCCTGGGTAGGCAGGCAGCAGTGACGGATGAATATTGATCAGCCGACCCTGGTAGCGCAACACAAAACCATCGGTAAGAATACGCATAAAACCGGCGAGCGCGACCAAATCCGGTTGATAACGATCTATTTCAGCAGCCAGCGCGGCGTCAAATGCCTCCCGGTTCTGAAAATCACGGTGATCAATACATGAGACGCGAACACCTAAAGATTCGGCTATTTCCAATCCTTCAGCATCGGGATTGCTGCTGATCACCACGGCACGATCGATCGGCAGACCGGCCTCCAGTAACGCCCGCATATTACTGCCACGACCGGATATTAAAATAACGAGCGTTTTCATCCAATATTACTGACAGAATCGCTTGAGTGCTTATTCTATAGTGACTTCGGATTGACCGGCTGTGCGTTCGGTTATTTCGCCAATACGCCAGACCGTTTCGCCAGTTTCACCAAGATACGTCATAACAGCATCCGCCTGATCAGCAGAAACGACTACGGCCATGCCTACGCCGCAGTTAAAAACACGCAGCATCTCGGCGTCGCTGACATTACCCAGCTGCTGCAACCAGCTAAACAGCGGCGGCATAATCCAGGCATCTTTATGCAGCACAGCACGGGTATCCGTCGGCAAAATGCGCGGCAGATTTTCGATCAATCCGCCACCGGTAATATGCGCCATGCCTTTGACCGGGAACTGTTTCAGCAAAGCCAGTAACGGATTGACGTAGATACGCGTCGGCGCCATCAGGACATCGCCAAGCGGTTTGCCATGAAAATCCTGGGCCAGATCAACCGGATGGCTGTCGATAATGCTGCGAATCAGTGAGTAGCCATTGGAGTGCGCACCACTCGATGCAAGGCCGATGACAGCATCGCCCGGCGCGATTTTTGCGCCATTGATAATCTGCGCTTTCTCTACGACGCCGACTGCAAATCCGGCCAAATCATATTCGCCGACCGGATACATACCCGGCATTTCCGCGGTCTCACCGCCAATCAACGCGCAGCCCGCCTGTTCACAACCGGCGGCTATGCCGCTGACAACCAGTGTTGCGATATCGACATTAAGCTTGCCGCAGGCAAAGTAATCAAGAAAAAACAACGGTTCTGCGCCAAGCACCAGGATATCATTGACGCTCATGGCAACCAGATCGATCCCGATACTTTCATGCCTGTTCATCTGAAAAGCGAGTTTCAGTTTGGTGCCAACGCCATCCGTCCCGGAAACCAGCACCGGATTAAGGTAGTTTTTA
Organism: uncultured Nitrosomonas sp.; assembly: GCA_964639015.1. Taxonomy (GTDB): domain Bacteria; phylum Pseudomonadota; class Gammaproteobacteria; order Burkholderiales; family Nitrosomonadaceae; genus Nitrosomonas. The sequence goes on along the minus strand of CAZXBP010000028.1, from coordinate 11,211 downwards.
GAAATTTCAAATAACGCACCAAATCCACCGATGCCGGTCAGAACTTCCGGCCGCAACGTTCGTCTGGCAAAAGGTTTGATATTCTGAACAAGGCGATCGCCGGCATCAATATCGACACCGGCCTCTCGGTAGGAAAGCGTTGTTATGGAATCTGTCGTATGTGTACGGTTTGGATAATGATCATTCACGGTATTTGAAGATGCTGTAAAAGTATGGGATCTCTTACTGCCTATTTTACAGCAAACAGGATGCAATATTAGCTTCTCTGCTTAAACCAGTTTATAGATTCGGATTCTTTGATTGTCGATCAAACAGGCAAGTTCCATTGTGCGGGGCGACCATCTGAAAACCGTATCAGCATATTTTCCTGCTTTCTCTTTCTTATTGCTGATAGTGATGTTGAAAACTATTTCCTGTGAGCGGATATCGAATACCGTCAACTCGGATTTTACTGGATCGGACGGAACCGCAAATCTGCACGCAAGATAATTCCCCGTGCAGTCCCAGGCTATATCAGACAATGAGAAGCCACGGCTATCGAGAGCATATACAGTTTCCAGAGTGCCGGCGTCACGAATTTCCACATCGCCATTACCCGCGCGCACCAAAGCAAAATACTGACCATTCGAGCTATGTGCAACAATCGCATATGCCGGATTTACATTACCGGCATTGCCTGCAAAAGACAATTCTACAGACCTGACTGTCTTTAGATCAGGCAACGAAAGCAGAGTCAGTTTACGCCCCAGAACAACCAATTCAGGCTTGTATGGATGTCGGCTGAAATCCAGAATATGCTCCATTTCAAGCCGGTTGATCACGCTGTTACTTTTCAGGCCAATCAACCATAATCTGGCAGACTCTTCAGGCGTTGCGCCGGATTTAATTGTTTCGCTGACAGCGACATAAGAAAAATCGCTATCCAGCCTGTTTTCCAACAACTTGGATCTGTTTATTCGGGAATTCAGAGGAATAGTATGCGTGATATACCCGGTTATCGCATCGCCGGAGCGGGACAGGATATACAAAACATGATCGACCTTGAAAACAATCGTGCCATCAGTCGTGACCGACAAAGATTGCACATCAATCGTGCTTCCCCCCTTTGCCTCAAAAATTTTCTGTACTGCTGTACTTGTGTGTATGGAGGCTGAAAATACTGTTCGGTCATTGCCGAAAATAATGCCGCCATCAGCAACGCAATGATAAACAAAAGAGGCTTTCCGGCCTGCATCATCATTACTTTGAACATGTTTCAAAAAACGACCGATGCTTGACCATGCATTAAATGCGGGTTCATAACCACATGGAACATAAATGATCTCGCCATCCCAATCGAAAGCGCCATGAAGTCTTTCATCCGGCAATGCATTGTTATGGCCGACAAACAAATCCCGGAAGAATCCGTCTGCACATTGACCCAATCCGGAACGAACGCCCATATAACGGGCAACATCAAAATCAGCTACTTGTCTAAAAGTTGCCATATCTATTACTCTCTCTTTTCTGCCTGCATCAGATCTCGATCTTTCTCAGAAACTGCGAATCAGTTTTTTTATTCCTGACGATATTGCATTATTCCTTGTCTGTAGCGCGAACTCAAGCGTGATCGATGCTGAACCGATGGACGGCAACAAGCCATGCGACAAAACCCGTCATACCGCGATTTCATGCAGTTGCAAACGGAATGCATTTTTATTTCCTGAAATAGAGGGTAAATCAATAATACTTCAGACAATCATATATCAGCACTATCCGTACAATAATAATCGAGCAGTCTGTATCTTTACTCCCTTGGATTACGATCTGCTCACCTCCCCTTGAATCAGGCACCTTTATTGTCGAAGGTGCCCTTTTTTCGTAATGAGGAAGTCAGTTCAGATATGGCTATCCCGATAACCGTTCCTTCGAAAACAAGTGATTATACCGATGATGTTTGATCACAAAGACACGCTGGAAGATTTAAACGGCCATTTGCCGCTGAAAGACAGGCTTGTCAGCGCGCATCAGGTCATTCGACAGAATCTCGATTTTGTGGCGCGCATAGCTGTAACGCTATACGATTCACAAACTCACGTTTTAAAAACCTATATCGACAGCAGCGGCGAAGACAGTCCGCTGAGCAACTACCAGGCATCACTCGATCAGGCGGAATCACTGAAGGAAATACTGGAAAAAAGACGCCCGCGTGTCGTCAACAACCTGATCACTTTTGAACAGGGCGAGCACGAACATACCAGACGCATCGGCCGCCAGGGTTATGCTGCAAGTTATACCATGCCGATATTTCACAAAGGCGAATTCATCGGATTTCTTTTCTTCAATTCGTATCAAACCGATGTGTTTACCGAAAAAGTGCTCAAAGAACTCGATGTCTTTGGCCACCTGATCGCATTGATGATTATTAATGAACTATCCACCGTCAAAGTAATGGACGCCGCGCTGAAGACCACCGGAAAGATCACCCATCTGCGCGACCCCGAAACAGGCAGTCATTTGGATCGCATGTCGCGATACAGCCGGTTGATCGCTCAATCTCTGGCCAGGCAGTATCAGCTTAACGACGAATATATCGAATATGTTTTTATGTTTTCACCGCTGCATGACATCGGCAAGATCGCTATTCCGGACAGTATTCTGTTAAAACCGGGGCCATTGAGTGATTCAGAACGAAAAATCATGAACACACATGCCCGCAGAGGCCGTGAAATGATCGATGAAATCGTCGCAAACTTCGGTCTGGATAGCATCTCGCATATTGATATCCTGAGAAACATTGCCGAATTCCATCACGAAGCGGTCAACGGCAGCGGCTATCCATGCGGCAAAGTCAATCACGATATTCCGCTTGAAGCGCGTATCGTGGCAGTCGCCGATATCTTCGACGCACTGACTTCACGCCGGCCGTACAAGGAAGCCTGGAGCAACGACCAAGCCTTCGACACACTCAAACAATTGGCCGGAGAAAAACTCGATATCGACTGCGTCAACGCACTCATCGAGCATCGCGCCGAGATCGAACGGATACAATGTCAGTTCAGTGAGGATGTTTACGGATAAAGGGGTAGCGTTTTTTCAGGGACTTGTTCAATACCTCACTGAAGGACACATTGCCGCGTTAAAATCAAGCTCAAAATATTCATACGCCAGCGCATTTGACATCCACCCCATTTTTCAGTACTTTTCTTTTCATATAAAAGCGTACTTCTATTCCTTATCTCTTAGCTCCATAAACCACACCAACACATTACCACGCCGACACATCCGGCAATAATTCCGTAATTATTGATGAAAATCCTGCTTTACAACGAACTTAACCCCGGCGTCATTCCCGGCTTCGCCAAGTTGCGGAAATACCTGGAGGAAGATGACTTCAAATCAGCCGAGGTCAAAAAAGTCGGCGACAATTTGTACCGGGCAAAACTTAATCAGCGTGACCGGCTGCTTTTTTCGATTTACCGCTATCAGGATGAAAGCTGCGCACTGATTCTGGAGTTCATTAAAAACCACGCTTATCAGGACTCGCGGTTTCTCCGTCAGGTGAGCAGTATCGATGAAGATAAAATTCCGACACTATCCGCGCCAGACACAACCGGTGAAAAACAACTGGCTTATCTGAATCCCGGCAGCTCATCGTTTAATCTGCTCGACAAAATCATCTCATTTGATGATCGTCAGCAATCGATTTACGCGCTCGAACCGCCGCTCATCGTAATTGGCTCCGCCGGCAGCGGCAAAACCGCGCTGACGCTTGAAAAAATGAAACAGGCTGCGGGCGATGTCCTGTATGTCACGCAGTCGCCTTATCTGGTCCAAAATTCCCGCGATCTGTATTACGCTCACCACTATGATAACCCTGACCAGCAGATCGATTTTTTATCCTTTCAGGAGTTTCTCGAAAGTATTCGTGTGCCGGACGGGAAACCCGTCACTTTTGCGGCTTTTCAGCAGTGGTTTGGCCGTTATCGCCAGGGTGCGCTGAAGGATGCACATAAATTGTTCGAGGAATTTCGCGGCGTCATTACCGGACCAGCTACCGACAAAAGCTGGTTAAGCCGCGAGGATTATCTGCAATTGGGCGTCAAGGAATCGATCTTTCTCGCCGATGAACGCGCGCAGGTGTACGATCTCTTTGAAAAATACCTGGCTTTTCTTCAGAAAGAACAGCTTTATGACAGCAATATCGTCAGCCATCAGTACCTGCCCTGCCTGCAACCACGCTACGATTTTGTTGTTGTTGACGAGGTACAGGATTTAACCAATATTCAGCTTTATCTGATTATCAAGTCGCTTCGTGAAGCAGAGAATTTTATTTTATGCGGCGATTCCAATCAGATTGTTCACCCCAATTTCTTTTCCTGGTCAAAAGTAAAAACCCTGTTTTACCGACAGGACGATATCCAGGCATCCGGTGAATTGATCCGGATTCTCAATACCAACTACCGTAATTCACCGCAGGTCACCGAAATTGCCAACAAGATTCTGAAACTCAAAAATCAGCGTTTCGGCTCCATCGACAAAGAAAGCCATTACCTGGTGGAAAGTAACGGTCACACGCAAGGTGAAGTGTTGTTTCTGCAGGACACCGCTGTCATCCGTCAAGAGCTGGATAATAAAACAAAAGCTTCCGCGCTGTTCGCCATTATCGTCATGTCGGCAGACCAGAAACCGGCTGCACAACAGCACTTCAGAACACCGCTGATATTCACCATTCAGGAGGCCAAAGGCCTGGAATATGAAAATATCATTCTCTACAACTTCCTGAGCCAGGAAGAAAGTCGTTACCGTGAAATCAGCAAAGGCGTCAGTTTATCCGATCTCGACACCGACATTAAATACGCCCGCGCCAGAGATAAAACCGACAAGTCGCTGGAGATCTACAAATTCTATATCAATGCGCTGTATGTTGCGCTGACCCGGGCGGTCAAAAATCTGTACTGGATTGAAAGTTATCCCAGGCAGCCCTTACTCGATTTACTGGGCCTGCGCAACGCCCAGGAAAGCCTGCAACTTGCCAGCCAGCAATCCAGCCTGGATGCCTGGCGGCTGGAAGCGCAGAAACTTGAATTGCAAGGCAAGCAGGAACAGGCCGAGCGCATACGCAATGAAATTCTCAAACAAAAAACACCGGACTGGCAAGTCATTACCGCTTCCATCCTGGATGACCTGAAACAGCAGGCTATCGTCGGCGCAGACAAAAACGCCAGGATGCTACTGCTTGAATATGGCCTGGTTTATGAGGATCTGTCCATTATCGAAAGTCTGCAAAACGTCGGATTCAAGGCTGCGCTACATCCCGAGAAAAGCATACAGATGCTGCAACAAAAGCACTACAGCGCGTACAGTTTTAAAAAACCCGATGCGGTGCTCAGGCAGGTGGATCATTACGGTCCGGATTTTCGCAATGTTTTTAATCAGACTCCTTTAATGGCTGCCGCCTGGATGGGCAACACCGATGTGATCAAGGCACTCGTCGAGCGGGGCGCCGATACTGAAAAGGTAAGCGGCAGCGGCTTGACGGCATTTCAAATCGCGCTTGCGCAAACAGTCGGCAACGAAAGCTACGCGAAAAGGAAACTAACCGACATTTATCAACAGCTCGAACCCACCAGCATGCGGATTCAGGTCGACAATCATCTGATCAAGCTTGATCAGCATACCATGGAATTCTTCATGCTTAATCTGATGATCGCCCTGGCAGGCCGCGTGATGGTGAAAAAACCATTTTTTCATCCGGCCGGTTTCTCCAGCCAGGATTTTATCGATGCGGTGCGACACATTCCCTATGGCATTTTGCCTGAACGGCGCAAGCAACGCGCGTATCTATCCAGCATTCTGTCCAAGAATGAAATCAACAAGGGCGACAAATATAATCGGAAACTGTTTTACCGCGTGATGCGCGGCATTTATGTCTTTAATCCCGATCTCGCACTCAAAGTGGAAGACGCCTGGATCAATATCTATGATTTACTGGGCATCGACAAACCCGCGCCGCCATTTCAGAACCGCCGGACTGACGCATGACTATTTCTGAAGACGAGAAAAACCGCCTATGGAGCAAGTGTGCGCGCCGATATTTATTCAGCTATTGCCGCGCACCAGATTGACCATGTCCGCCAGTCTTGCGACATCAAGAATGTGCAGATCATGCCCTTTTCGAATAATCAGATTATTGCGGGCCAGATTGCTGAATTCCCGCGTTACGGCCTCGCGGTGTGTGCTGACCAGATTGGCGATATCAAAGTGTGTCGGCGAAGGGGAAACAACCGCAACATTGGGTCCCGTCATATGGTTTTTCGCCAGGCGCAGCAGTTCAGCCTGTATGCGGTTGCTGACAGCGAGCGTACTGAAATCATAAACGCGCTCCGTTAATCGGCGCACTTCACCCGCAAGCCGTTTGAGTATGGCTTCGGCCACCTGCCGGTTGGTATAAATGACATGCTTGAAATCAGCGGCTGTCATGGAAGCCAGAAGCACGCTGCTTCTGGCGATGACCGTCGCCGAACGGGATTCGCCATCGATTGCCGTCAGTTCACCAAACATTTCTCCGGTTGCCAGATCACATAAGATGACTTCATGCCCGGATAACGCATGATAGGTAACTCTTATGTCTCCCTGAGCAATAAAAAAGACGCTGTTTGACTTGTCCTGAAAATGAACGATTTTTTCATTTTCTTCATAGCGATACCAGTTGCACATCCTGGCAATCTCCTCCAGATCAGAAGCGGACAGATCGTGAAATTCCCTTATTGCCGAGAGCATTGCACATGCCCGATCAGTTGGTATGTGACGCAGTGTAGCCATCCATTGCTCTCCTCAGATTATTCTCCATGCAAGGCCTAACCCTTAAACCTAAAAACCTCAGTTGAATGGGGTTTAAAGTGCGTTGATTTTTATTTTTGGCAAGACACGATGCGGCGTAATGATGCGTTATTACAACGAATTGAAACGCAGCAAAAATTAAAAAGCGGCGTGCTGTAAACAGCATAATTTGACTCATCATCAGGATGAACCAGCATTGCTCGAATTGTTTCATATATTCATATCGTTAGTCATCTCGGATAACGGTCAACTGAGGTTTTTAGGTTGAACCTGACTGCCTGTTTAGGTTAAATACTAGCACAGGATTGATGCTGCTGAAATGTATCAACCCGGCAGCGCTGCAAAGACAATCACAACGCTCCTCCGCCAGAATGAAGCGCTTAAGCATCAAAAGAAGAATTGTAGGATAAATCACTGACTTTCTTCGCTTTTGCACATACGCTAATTGATGTCTAATAGATTTTCCTGGTTTATTCAAGGAGGTATTTAAAATGAAAACTGAATTTTCTATTGACGAGTTTAATGACGATTGTGTTGTTGAAGATTTCTTCGAAGATAGCCGTGTGGCAAAAATTATCGACGAAATGGAATTTACCGATGACGACAACTATTTTGACGACAAGGATATTCGGCGGGAGATAGTCGGAAAGTATTGATTGTTTCTCACGAGGAAAAATTCCTTTAAGCTACAGCAATCCGTTTGGCGAAAGCCTTTTTATCATAGGCATCATTGGAAAAAGTGTGTTGAATGCTAATAAAACAGGGTTGTGCTGAGACCGCAGTTAAATCAGTGCAACCCAACCGCGTCCGGAAACATTCCAACAGTAGTATTCCAATCTTTTGTTTTTTCTTTCTTCTGAGTCACTTCAGAATGCATCATTAATCCTAAAAAAACTCAGTTGAGAAGGGCTTAAAGTGTGTTGATTTTTATTTTTGGCAAGGCACAATGCGGCGTAATAACGCGTTATTACGCCGCATTGTAACGCAGCAAAAATTAAAAAGCGGCGTGCTGTAAACAGCATAGTTTGACTCACCATCCGAATGAACCAACATTGCTCGAATTGTTTCATTTATTCATATTGTTAGTCATCCCGGATAACGCTCAATTGAGGTTTTTAGGTTAAAATTTGCATGACCCTATTGTTTAAATGGGAAATTGCGTTCAGACTCTAGGCGTCCGTCGGGTTCAAGATTCATCTATTGCACCAATAAGATAACGGTTTGTATTTCCTCAATTTTTGCATCGCGAAATTTCATTTTCGCTGCATAGATTCGTTATGCGCCGCAAAATTGAGAAAATTCGCACCCGCTCTTCCCACCTGGCTCGCTACGATGACTTAGGTACGGCAGACACGCAGGCAAGAAATTGCTTGAGTTAGCAGGTTGTTGAAAATCTATCGGCGCGTTGCCGCTGCGGCGTCGGAAGCGGACTCGGAATGCTCATTTATCAGGCATAAACTCCGCTTCCTCGCCTGTTTTTGCCTTGTAGCGGCTACCTCGCATACATTTGTCAACCCTGCTGAAGCAGCAATAGTAGTTTTCTTTCAAGAAATACCTTATAGGATGAATCTATAGGTTAATAATACAAGGAAATTCATATGAAAAAATGCCATAGCTTGATGCTGCTGGGTGCAGCAGGTTTATTTTTGTTGAGCTTTAGTTGCTGGGTCAGCGCTGAAGAGATAGCGGTTATGAGTGAGGCGCGCACTGTCGCGCAATACAATTATATTATTCATATTCTCGCCATGCTGCTGGTCGGTTTCGGCTTTTTGATGGTTTTTGTCCGTCGCTATGGTTTTGGCGCGGTTACGGGCACATACCTCGTTGTTGCAACGGGATTACCGCTTTATGTTTTATTGCGCGCCAACGGCATTTTCGGACATGCGCTGTCACCGCATACCCTGGATGCTATTTTATTTGCCGAACTTTCAGTGGCCGCCGCTTTAATCGCAATGGGCGCAGTGCTTGGTCGGCTGCGCGTATTTCAGTATGCGCTGCTGGCGCTTTTACTGGTGCCGCTTTATTTGCTCAATGAATGGATCGTACTGGATAATGCTCTCGGTTTGACCGACGGTTTCCAGGATACGGCCGGATCAATTGTCATTCATGCGTTTGGCGCCTATTTCGGCCTGGCGATGTCCATCGTACTGACCACGCAGTATCAGCGCAGCAAACCGATCGAATCGGATCCCACATCGGATCGTTTCGCAATGCTGGGCTCCATGGTGTTATGGCTTTTCTGGCCAAGCTTCGCGACAGCGCTGTCGCCGCTTGAGGACATGCCGCAAGTGGTTGCCAATACTTTGCTGGCGTTGTCTGGCGCGACAATTGCGACCTATTTTTTGAGTTACAAACTGAATGGCGGCAAGACATCAATGGTGGATATGGCGAATGCCGCTCTGGCCGGCGGTGTCGGCATAGGATCGGTATGCGATGTCGTTTCTCCAACGGGCGCATTTGGAATCGGCCTTCTGTCCGGCGCCATATCGGTTATTGGCTATGTTTTCCTGTTACCGCTGCTGGAGCGCCGGTTTAATCTTGTAGACACTTGCGGTGTGCATAACCTGCATGGTTTGCCCGGACTTTTGGGCGGATTCAGCGCGCTGCTGGTAGTGCCAGGCATAGCCACCGCACAATTAACCGGTATCGGCATTACGCTGGGTATCGCGTTGACCGGCGGCCTTGTCGCGGGTGTGATAATCAGGATTACCGGCACCACGCGTGAACCTTACGAGGACAGTGTCGAGTTTACCCATGTGACCGGGCCGGAAAGTGAGCGGGTAAGCGATCAGCTGCTGGAGCGCATGGCGTCGCTGGAAAGCAAAATTGCCGTACTCTCAACGCAGTCGCAGAGCATGTCAAGAGCGCCTGAATCCAACAACCGGGTCGCAGATCTGGAATTACAGATAGAAAAACTGGAAAGCGAGATTAGAAAAGCGCAGTCCGAATCTGGCCCACTACAATCGGAACCATGAAATCAGCTGCTCAAGCGGGGAGCTCCTGAGATTCTTTGTAAAACATGGAATTGATTAACGGATTGCCGTTTCCACCAGCGAGTCTGATTATCGGCAATCGACCAGAAGGCTGTCCGAGAATAGCGATCTTCTCGGACAGCCTCCCAAGAACCGGCCGCGCCGATGAATGCACCCGCCTCATCTTTCGGTGCGGCCTTTTGTCATGAGCAGCTGCGACTGTAGTCATGACATTAAAACAGGAAGTGACCCTGATGGATGAAATTGCATCGGCAAAAACGCTGTTAAATGAAACGCATATTCTTTTAATCGAAGACAATCCTGCCAATCAGATGGTCGTTAGCCATTTATTGGAAATAGTCGGCTGCAGGGTTGATTACGCAGATAACGGTCAACAGGCGATGGAGAAATTAGTTGCCGGGCAATACGATCTTATTATCATGGACGTTCAAATGCCCGTCATGAATGGTTACGAGGCCGCGCGCCGCATTCGCAGTGAACTGAAATTCAGATACCTTCCGATTATTGCGATGACTGCAAATGCCACGCAGGAAGATCGCAAGCGTTGTTTAAACGCGGGCATGGACGATTTCATCGCGAAACCGATTTATCAGGATCAAATGTATCTGATGCTCGCGAAATGGTTGCCTGACAAGAAACAATTGCTGGAAATCAAGCAGGAATTAACGGATAGTCAACACAGTCCTTCTTTCATCAATATCAGCGCATTGAAACATGTGCTTAATAACGATATCGAATTAGTACACAAATTCAGCCGGAAATTTATACAGGTTACAGAAGAAACATTAAGCGAAATAGAAACGGCAAAAAAACATTGCGATATCAAATCAATGGGACTTTTAGGCCATAAATTAAAATCCTCCGCACGGTCACTGGGCGCCTATCATTTCGCCGATCTTTGCGATGAACTTGAAATGGCCGGCACAAACAATGACTGGCGACAGGCCGAACAACTTTCGAACCAGATCCGGGCATCGTTTCAACATATCAAACGACAAATAGCGCAGGCATTGATGAAAACCGGCTAAATTGCGCGGAACCGGCATGTTTGATCTGCTGAAGTAGCGCGTAGCCTGCTACTTTCCGATGTCGGTTTTGTTTACAGCGGCGGTTTGAAATGTCGCCCTGCCTGCCAGTCTGACCAGAAACAGCACAGGTATCCCGATCAGCGCGGTTGCGATGAAAAAGCTTTCATAACCATATGCATCAACAAACTGTCCGCTGAAACCGGCAACAAATTTGGGCAGCAGCAGCATCACCGAACTGAACAACGCATATTGCGTAGCCGAATAGGCCGTATTCGTCAGCCCGGAAAGATAGGCGATGAATGCGCTGGATGCTATACCGGCTGACAGATTGTCGGCTGAAATCGTGAACACCAGACCGCTGACATCGT
>CAZXBP010000027.1:0-20465 GCA_964639015.1 uncultured Nitrosomonas sp. | reverse complement strand
AAGAAAGGCGCGCACAACTGTTTCACTTTAGTCAACAACCTGTTTTGATAATTGGCTCAAAGAATTTCAGTCTTGAACGTACACTGCAGGGAGCAATTTTAAACATTTAAAACTATTATAAACTTTATATCATTTTTCTGAGTGATTATAAATCAACGAAATATCACTCTAATTACTCTATTTTCTTATTCAAAGTCGCATTAATTTTTTTTCGAATATCTGCGATTCTACGCTTAATGTCGTCAATGTCAAAACCGTTTGATCGACGTAAAATGAGCAGTTCGTGTGTAATTCCAAGTGCGGCAGCGATGATTACACGTTCTGAATCGATGATTTTACCTTCGTTTCTAATTTCTTGAATTTTTCTATTTAAAAACTCGACAGCCTTCAGAATTTCTTCGCGTTCTTCATCTGGGCAGCTGATACTGAACTCTCTGCCCATGATATCGATTATTAAGACATTTTCATTGTTCATAATCAGGTAAATGTTTTAAAAGATTTTCTAAACGACTGGAGGTAAGATGTATTTTTTCAGTCAATTTTTCATTATGTGCGCTCGTTTGAGCGAGTTGCTGACGTAATCGAATGTTTTCATTGCAGATCTCTTGATATAGAGTAACCAGCCGGCTGACTTCCTCTTCCAGCATTTTGAGATCTGAATTCATGGATATCCGGCGGTAAGTGAAAATCTTAGAATTATGGCGTAGTTGCGGTTAGATTTATGGCGTTACAGTTTTCTTATAACTTATTATGCGTCCCATCGCAGAAAGGTGGATTGCCCGTTTTTTTACAGGTGCAAAGCCAAGCGGTTCTACTGATATCAACAGAAAAAGCCCGGGGTGTAAATTCCGTACCTTTATGCGAGCCATCGCATAAAGGCTGAGACTGGCTTCGCCCGCAAGTGCACCAGTAATATTGCTTTTCAGCCTCTAATCGAACCTCTATGGGCGAAAATTTTTTATGGATATTTGAATTCATGGTTATCTCTCCAGATTAATTTTCGTGAGTATGAAAGCGGATCAGTTGAATAATCTTAAAGCATTTGGACTGCCTGGAATAATGTGATGCTTTTTCATCTGTGTCTGGATGTTAATCAGTTGTTGTTTACTCCTTGCCAAACCATTTTCACTGAGTGGTACCCGATTGTCATCCACCATTATTCCGCCAAGTGTATTAGAAAAAACTTTGGCAAAATTCGTCATTTGATCAAAAACTTTCTCACCGTTTGCAACTCTTGGCACATCCAGTAAAAATGTTACGCCACGTGTGGTTATGGTTTTCATGTTATCAGCAACAAAAGGCTCTGATTCATAATTGGTCAATGTGAAAAGGATGTGATTGTCATCATTACGGTATTTGAAAACGCCATCCGTATCAAGTTTGAAACCCGACGCTTCAGCTAATCCTCTGATTTTTGTACCGACAAAGGCGCCTTCATCTTTACTGATAATATTAACACCGATCATGACGTCGACATCAGCGCAGAATTTGTCGAGTTTGACGGCTTGCTCATGCGATGGCACGATATCCGGACATTCGGTTTTTGCGCTGATTTGCCTGGCAAAGTCCTGAACAGTGTCACGGAAAATTGATAAATCAATCTCTCTGATCGGACCTGTGCGATCAGCCAGTAACAAACATCCTCTCAAATGAATAAAGCCTGAATGATCAACAGATTTTATGTTGATTTCTTCCCATGGGCCGTGCGTGCTTTTTTGTCCGAACCAGTTTAATGGTTTATTGAAATCAAATTTTCGATGCAGCAATTCATCGAGTTCGTCTGGGGGTATGGTTGTGTTGGCGTGGATATTGACTATATAGTTCGAGTTACCGTCATATCCATCAATAAGGGCGTGGGGTTCATTACTTTCGGGTGCTTTATTGTCAACAGTATCTGAATGCTGGTACTGACCCTGACCCGGTTTTTCCTGTGCTTCATTTAAGAAGTTCTCGGAAAATCCATATCCTGTTTTCTTGTTTAAGTCATATTGCAGCTGTTTTCCGTTATAAAAGTTTTTGTCTAACAGTGGCTCGATTCTTTCTCTTTCATGGATTTTGTCGCGGTTTCCTTCTCTGGTATTTGAACTGCCTGTTTTTTCAAACAAGACATCCTTATGCTTCTGATCCAGGGTGGATTCTATTTTCCGGCGATAGCGTAAGTGTTGCATCCGGTTAAAGATGGCGACGCCAATAATGATGATGATGCCAACGATGATCAAACTTACTTGCAAGTCACTCATGCTCAATATATCCATGCTATTGTCCTATTGCCTAACCTTCTCGCGGTTTTCCTATCCAAGTTATGATGGTACAACATCTTTTGTTTTTTCAGAATCAATTACATCGCCAATATTTACAGCAACGACCCTGGAAACACCCTGTTCCTGCATCGTGATGCCGATTAATTGCTGCGCTATTTCCATTGTGATTTTATTATGACTGATAAACAAAAACTGTGTTTGTTTGGATAAATTTTTCACTAACTCGCAAAACCGTGCGGTATTGTTATCGTCGAGCGGTGCATCGACTTCATCCAGCAGGCAGAATGGCGCCGGATTCAGGCGGAATAAAGAAAAAATTAAAGCCAATGCAGTCAGCGCTTTTTCACCACCCGACAACAGATGAAGCGAAGCGTTCTTTTTACCGGGCGGCTGCGCAGTCAGCGTGACGCCAGCATCAAGTATCTTATCATCATTGAGTACAAGCTCGGCTTTTCCGCCGGAAAAAATAATCGGGAAAAGTGCTTGTAAATTAGTATTGACAGTATCGAAAGTTTTTTTCAGCAGTTTTTTGGTTTCCTGATCAATCTGTGCAATCGCGGTTTGCAGAATTGCAGTGGCTTCCCGCAAATCCAGTACCTGAGTGTCCAGTGTGTTTTTCCGCAAGTGGGCGGCTTCCAGTTCTTCGAGTGCGGCAAGGTTTACCGCGCCCAGTTCGGAAATGGATTGCTGCAATCGTTTGATGTCAGCTTGTAAAACAGTATTCGTTCTGGTGTCGAGAAATGGTAACAGGTTTTTTTCATCAGTAAGCGCTTCGCTTAGTAGTTCATTAAACCGTTCTTCAGATAAAGCGGAAGCCTGCTTTTTAAGATGCAGCTGCGTAATCGATTCGCGCAGTTTAGTCTGCCGTTGTTCCAGAGACAGAGATGACTTCTCAATTTCCTGAATGTCCAGTCTGGTCTGACTGAGTCTGTCGCGTTGTTCGTCAACAGATTGTTCCAATTCATGGCAATGCTGAGAACAGGCTTCCAATTGAAAATTTAGCTGAGAATCATCCTGAGTATCTGCTTCGGCAATTAAAGCTGATTGCGTTTGCAGCAGTCTTTCTTTATCGACCTCGATTGATTGTAACGTAAGCGCTAAATCATTGATTTTGTTTTGGCAGATTTTTTCTTGAAAGGAGGCTTCCTGAGCAGTTTTTAGTGCCTCCTGTAGAATCAGGCGCTGATCACTGAGTGCATTGACAGCAGTTTCCAGAACAATTTTTTCGCTGATGAGCTGCGTCCTGATCTCTTCCAGCTGCGCGCGGAGCGCCGAGATTTCACGCTCGGTATGCATTTTTTGCTGAATTTCCTTGTCACGGTGTAAATTTATTTCATTTAATTCCGCCGCTATCTGGGTTTTGCGCTGCTCTATTTGTATATTGATCTGTGCGTGTTTTGCCTGCTCGATTTGCAGCGTATGACGTTGCTGCGTGAGTAGCTGCAGATCGCGGCGCAGGGCTTGAATGGATTGCCGAAGTTTTTCATGTTGCGCAGCGTTTTCTGCCAGTATGGATTGCTGTGCGGTTAAGTTTTTTTCATGGACTGCAATCTCGGATTGAATATGATTCAGTTCCTGTTGTCTCGACAGAACACCGTGGAGATGAGAATCGGGCGAGTGAAAAACGATGCTGTTCCGGCTGATGATGTGTCCTGTGTAAGTAACGAATTGTTCACCAGGCTTCAATAGATGCCGTTGCTGTAAACCCGTGCTCAGGTCGTTGATGACATAGGTTTTGTCAAGCCAGTATCGCAGCAATGCTGATAGATACTCGTTATTGCAGGTCAGGAAAGCAAAGAGTGTTTTCCAATCGGGGCAGGAGCGCTCAGTCTGAATTGCGGATTCATGCATCATACTGTGTGCAGTGGTGTGATGGTCTTTGGTTTGCAGCAGTTCATAAATGGCCAGTTTACCGGGCGGTAGGTCATCCTGCCAGTTCAGAATGGTTTCCAGTTGTGAAAAAGCAAGGCTGTTCAGGCGCTCTTGCAGAATAGATTCGAGCGCATTTTCCCATTCTTTTTTAACCTGAATGTAATGCCATAATCGCTTTCCTGAATCCAGGCCATGCTTCTGTAGCCATTGTTTCAATGCATCGTTGTTGTCAATTTTCTGCTGAAGGTTGTGCAGTGCATTGTATCGCGCGCGCAGGCTGGCGATCGTTTTTTGCGTTTCATGCACCTGAGCTGCGGCAGTTTCTTTTTCCTGGCTTGCTTCTATAAATGCGGATTCGGCTGCGGTTAAGGTTTTTTCCGCTTCATGCAATTGATTTTCGGTTTGCGTGATTTGTGTCTTATGCTCAGCAAGCTGATCATGGTCTATGCCGGACATTGCCCCGTATTCCTGTTCCAGACGGTGTATGCGTGACTCGAGTTGTTGCAGAATCTTGCTGCCATGTTGAATATGCGTAAGCGCTAGATTTATTGATTGTTCTGTTGTGGTGAAACTGTATTGCAGGTTTTCGCATGCCTTTTGATGCTGATGAAAAAGAGTTTCAAGCTCGGGTAATTTTTCAGTTTCAATGCGGTGTTTTTGTAATCCGGCTTGATGTTCAGCCAGCGCTTTCCTTTTTTCTTCCTGCCAGTGTGCCAAATGATTTGTGGTTGATTCGTGTTGGTGCTGATTCTCAGTCAATCGCCTGTCAATATCGGCGCGTTGTTGCGTCAGCCGGGTTTTGTTTTTCTGAAATTGAATAATTTCCTGTTCGACGCGCGCTTTTTCTGCATTTTCCCGATACAGTCGCCCTTGTGTCTCATGGAGTTGTTCGTTCAAATCATTTTCTTCTGCGCGTAAATTTTCGCGTGTTAACCGGTTTTGCTGTAATTGATTGGTGTCGGCGGTCAGTTGCTGTTCGATCTGGCTGATTTCCATTTCTGTGGCAAGGCGTTGTTTCGTTGATTCATTGCGCTGCTGTAACCATAGTATTTGTTGTGTGTTTTGCAGCTGTTCATGGAGTATGTTGTATTCCTTTGCAGTATTGGCCTGAATTTCAAGATGTTCAATTTGCTTTCTAAGCTCGTTTGTAATATCTTCAATACGAATCAAATTCTTGTGTGTATCGCTCAGCCTTAATTCGGTTTCATGCCTTCTCTCCCGGTATTTCGATATTCCAGCGGCTTCTTCGAGGAACATTTTCATTTCCAGCGGTTTGGCTTCAATGATGCGGGATATCATGCCTTGTTCGATGATAGCGTAGCCGCGTCCGCCAACACCGGTGCCTAGAAAAAGATCGGCGATATCGCGTCGCCTGACATGTATATTATTGATGTAGTAGTTTGAGTTACCTTCGCGCTGGATAATGCGTTTGATGGCTATTTCTGCATAGCTGGACCATTGGCCGCTTGCCGAGCCTTGACTGTTGTCAAAAATCAATTCAACGCTTGCGCGCCCCGCAGGTTTTCGGCTTGCCGAGCCGCCAAAAATAACATCCTGTATGGAGTCTCCACGCAATGCAGATGCCTTGGATTCGCCAAGTACCCAACGCACGGCGTCGATAATATTGGATTTGCCGCAGCCATTGGGACCAACAATGCCGACTAAACCGCTGGTGATCGGAACAAGGGTGGGTTCAACAAAAGACTTAAAACCGGAGAGTTTAATTTTGGCCAGGCGCAATTTATGAATACGAGATACAGTTATAATGTGAGATTCAAATCAGCCGTGTTACGAACTGTTTTACAATCATTTTATTTGTTATTGTAACTGAATTAGTCATTTTAAGAGAATGTCGTATGTCAACTCAGCCCAGTAAGGAAATTGAAACATTTCCCAATCCTGTTGTTAAAAGGGATTATCAGATCCATATGGAAATTCCGGAATTTACATGCGTGTGCCCTAAAACCGGGCAACCGGATTTTGCCAGTTTAATTCTGGACTATATTCCTGATAAAAAATGCGTCGAGTTGAAAAGCTTGAAACTTTATATCTGGTCATACCGTAAGCGGGCTGCCTTTCATGAAGCTGTAACAAATCAGATTCTGGAAGATCTCGTGGTTGCGATGAAGCCGCGCTATATACGGTTGACGGCGCGGTTTTTTGTGCGAGGTGGTATTTTTACCAATGTAACCGCAGAGCATCGCAAATCAGGCTGGATGCCAAGGCCGCTGGTTTTATTGCATCAGTATGAAGAGCAATCGAATTTCAAAAAATAATGAAGTGCGAACAATAAGTGTGATTATAAAACTTCATAACAGCGTATTGCTCAGGCATCTTGATGTATTATGAGGGATGTTTCGATAACGTAACGCGCAACTAAACGGTTGGTAAATGAACTTATTTATCTTTTTTGTTGTCTTCTTGGTTTGAATCATATCGGTTTTCGTGATCGCTCTGAATAGGTATACTTGATCTGTCAGGCTCAAAATAAAGCTGGAAGAGCAATATTTTCATCATTTAGAATATTCAGGGATCAGGTGATATGAGTGATCGTGAGATCGATCAACAGTTGGTGGAACGTGTGCAGAACGGCGACAAACAGGCATTTGATCTGTTGGTCACGAAGTATCAGCGCAAGCTGATACGCCTGCTGTCACAATTTGTACGTGATCCAGCTGAGGTTGAAGATGTCGCGCAGGAAGCTTTCATCAAGGCCTATAGAGCATTGCCTGCATTTCGTGGAGACAGCGCTTTCTATACCTGGCTTTATCGCATAGGTATTAATACTGCAAAAAATTATTTGGTTTCACAAGGCCGAAAAGCGTCGACCCTGCAAGGCATTGATACGGAGGATGCCGAAAATTTTGAAGAAGGCGGTGTGCTACGTGAGATGGATACACCTGAAAGCGAATTGATGAGCAAGCAGATAGCTCAAACAGTGAATCAGACTTTAGAACAGTTGCCCGAGGAGTTACGTACGGCAATCGTTTTAAGGGAAATCGAAGGTCTTAGCTATGATGAAATAGCAAAGATTATGGAATGCCCTATAGGCACTGTGCGTTCACGTATTTTTCGAGCGCGGGAAGCAATTTCTGAAGAATTACGCCCATTATTGGGTACCAGTAAAGACAAGAGGTGGTAGAGTGAAAAATAAAGTTTCTGAACTGATGGATGGTGAGCTGAGTGATCGGGATGCGGAAAAAATTATAGCAGCCCTTAAGCAAGAAGATTTATTGAGCCATAACTGGGAAATTTATCATCTCATCGGTGATACGCTCAGGCAGTCATCAAATTTGACAATGAATGTTGCCGGGCGCGTGAGAAGGCAGCTTGTTTCAGAACCAATACTTCTCGTTCCAGAAACCCTCAGAAAATCATCAAATCAAGCTTGGAAATCGCATCATCATCAAACCACTGAAAAAATCAAATCTGGAAATTCAAAAACCAAGATTTTTGCGTTTGCGACAGCGGCTTCTCTTTTTGCGATGATATCGACATGGGTGGTCATGCAAAATGTTTATCAACAATCTCATCCGATTATTGTTGCCGAACAGTCCCGAACACAGGCTGGAACGGATCAATTGCATGTACCCATGAATGTATTGCACACATCAGGCGGGAATCAATACCCGTATGTTTCCAATGGTGATATGACCAACTACCTGTATTTCCACAGCTTCCACAAAGAGTTGTCACTTGGATCGACAATAGTCAAGCATCCAGCTTATGTATATCCCGTAACTGAATCTACGGACAGATATGGTAGATGAAAAGCCGCTTCCTTTCTGTTACGTTGTTGATAGCGTTATTTGCAATTCAGGCAGTAAATGCTGAAGACCAAGTCAGAAAAAAATCTGAGCATGATGGTTACGAATGGCTAACAAAAATTTCATCTGCGCCGCGTCACTATAATTTTCAAGGTACTTTTATTTATTATGCAGATGGGCATATGGAATCCTCTCGGATTATCCATAAGGTGGATGAATTTGGAAGTGAACATGAGCGTATAGAGGTTCTCGATGGCCTGGCAAGGATTGTTTATCGTACCAACGAAGCATTGAAGTGTTATTTGCCAGATAGCAAAAAAGTATATATCGAGGAACGATGGTTTAGAAAATTTTTCCCCGATTTGTTGCCGCAGCCATCAATAAGAATTTATGAAAATTACGCTTATGAGAAAGGCAAATTAGAGCGCGTGGCTGGTTACGAAAGTCAGCTTGTCAAGCTTGTGCCAAAAGATAATCTGCGCTATGGCTATAAAATGTGGGTTGATGTCGATAGCGGCCTGTTACTCAAGGTGGCTGTTATCGATAAAGACGCAGTGATTGAACAGTTTGCATTTGCCGAGGTTGTAATTGGCAGGGAGATTGATGGCAGTATACTTAATGCTGATTCGATGAGCGCATCTGAAGACTGGGAGACGATAAAACTCTCGACTTTTGCTTTCGATAACGACGAACCGGTCTGGCGTCTAGGGGAATTGCCAACCGGTTTTAAAAAAATAGCCGAGGTGAAACGGAATCTGGTTGGCAATTCCAGGCTGGTTGATCACATTGTTTTATCCGATGAGATGGCTTCGGTGTCAGTATTTATCGAACCAGCAGATAATGAAACGGCATCACCGCTGCCTGGCTTTTATTCAAGTCGGGGTGCGATTAATATCTATGTCCGTGAATTGGAGAATAAAAAAATTACTGCGATCGGTGAAGTGCCATTAAATACTATTAAGCTAATTGGCGATGCCGTATTTCTACGGCCGTAGTACTGCGCGTAGGTTCACGTGCTTTCCGATAAATTGCGAATCGCATGCCATATAAAAATATGCTCTGGCTGTGTTACGCTTATCGTTCAATTCCAAAGACTTATTTATCTGAGAAAAAAGTTGTAATAACAGTTTTTCTTAGAATAATGTAACAAATTAAAGTATAAAATTATCTTATCAACTTAAGTTAATAAATGGTTTAAATGTTAATCATGATAGGTATGCAAAAAAAGGAAGTGTTGCGTTACTTGGTAGTACTCACAGTATTTATGCTTTCAGCAACGGTGTCTGCGCAAACAAAAGAGTTACCGGATTTTACAGGGTTGGTTGAGAAATATGGCGCTGCAGTTGTTAATATCAGTACTGTGCAAGCACAGCGCGATACGATGGCGCAGCTTTTTCCTGAGTTTCAGAATATTCCGGAAGATTCTCCGTTTTATGAATTTTTCCGACGCCATATGCAGCCTTTTTCCGCACCTAGAAAATCCGAGCCGAGATCTATGGGCTCAGGATTTATTATCAGTGCGGACGGATACATTTTGACCAATGCACATGTTGTAGAGTCGGCCGAAGAAATTACTGTAAAGCTAAATGATAAGCGTGAATTTGTTGGAGAAGTCATCGGTACAGACAAAAAAACCGATATCGCTTTAATAAAAATTGATGCAGAAAGTTTACCCAAAGTGAGTACAGGCGATCCGGATGAATTAAGAGTAGGTGAATGGGTTGTGGCGATCGGTTCTCCTTTTGGTTTTGAAAACAGTGTTACGGCAGGGATTGTTAGCGCTAAAGGACGTTCTCTGGCTCAGGAAAATTATGTACCGTTCATACAGACCGATGTGGCTATTAATCCGGGTAATTCCGGTGGACCTTTGTTTAACATGAGTGGCGAAGTAGTTGGAATCAATTCACAAATATATAGCCGTACAGGCGGCTTTATGGGACTGTCTTTCGCTATACCGATTAATGTTGCAATTGATATTGCCAATCAGCTGAAAACCTCTGGTGCTGTGCGGCGTGGCCGAATAGGTGTCATGATTCAGGAAGTAACAAAAGAACTGGCGGAATCGTTTGGTATTTCTGACTTGCGTGGCGCGCTTGTTGTTTCAGTCGAGAAAGGCGGACCTGCCGATGCGGCCGGTTTAAAACCGCGGGATATCATCATCGATTTCAATGGTCAGGAGGTGGAAACTTCATCAGATCTGCCGCGTATTGTTGGTAATACGATCCCCGATTCCAGTGTTATCGTGAAAATATGGCGCGATGGTTCGATGAGAAATGTGCGCGTTAAAGTTGGTGAAATTCCATCCGAGGAACCGAATCGAGGTTCTCAACAAAAACAGAGTAAAAAAGCCGAGAGTACGAATCGCCTCGGTCTTGTGCTGGGTGAATTGAGTAATCAGACGAAAAAACAGCTTGATGTCGAGTACGGCATCGTTGTTGAAGCGGTTCAGCCTGGAATTGCCAGTCAGGCGGGTATTCGCCAGGGAGACGTCATTGTTGGATTTAACAGTAAGGATATCAAGAATGTCGAGCAATTTAATCAAATGCTCGACAAGGTCGATGAAGGTCGTAATATTGCTTTACTGATTAAACGCGGGGATCTGACGACGTTTGTTACCATGAAGTTGGAAAATGTTGATTGATTCCGGTGAATCGAGCATGAGTGGAAAAGCTGGAAAGCTGGTTGTATATGGCCGTAACGAATGCCATCTATGCCAGCAAATGATAATGGGTTTGCAGCAGCAACAAACTCAGATAGCATTTGATTTTGAAGTCGTTGATATTGACGACGATCCAATCCTGGCAGCGCGTTATAATGATAGAATTCCAATTCTAATCGTACTGCCTGATCAGGCAGAAATATGTCATCATTTTCTGAATCTTCAGGCTTTGGATGATTATCTTTCAAAAATTCGATAGAATGCAGCCTTTTGAGCCGGATAATGCTGAGCATTTTGCGTTTGCTGTCTCTCGCGCGAATTTATTTATACTCACCGTACTTCAAAATCCGAATCCGATTTTTCATATACTCTGATTACCTTTCAGTTAACCTTTAAAGCTACCCGATGCTGCATATCCGTAATTTTTCGATTATCGCGCATATAGATCATGGAAAATCTACACTCGCAGACAGGATTATTCAATTTTGCGGAGGACTGACCGAACGTGAGATGGAAGATCAGGTTCTGGATTCAATGGATCTGGAGCGGGAAAGAGGGATAACCATCAAAGCGCAAACGGTGGCCCTTCAGTATAAAGCGAAGGATGGCGAAACCTATCTGTTGAACCTCATTGACACCCCGGGACATGTTGATTTTTCTTATGAAGTATCGCGTTCACTGGCTGCATGTGAAGGCGCGCTGCTTGTGGTTGATGCTTCGCAGGGCGTTGAAGCGCAAACGGTGGCCAACTGTTATACCGCGACTGAGCAGGGTGTTGAAGTTGTTCCGGTACTCAATAAGATAGATTTGCCGGCAGCCGATCCTCAAAGAGCGATTGAAAATATCGAGGATGTCATTGGGATAGATGCCCGAGATGCGCTACATGTCAGCGCGAAGACGGGTTTCGGTATTGAGGATTTGCTCGAGGCAGTTGTTACACGTATTCCAGCGCCAACAGGAAATCCTGATGCACCGCTGAAAGCGCTTATTATAGACTCATGGTTTGACAATTATGTCGGCGTCGTTATTCTGGTACGGGTTATGGAAGGTAAACTCAAACCCGGAGATAAAATTCTGCTGATGGCGAGTAAGGTGACGCAATTATGCGAGCAGGTCGGCGTGTTTATTCCTAAATCAGTGCAGCGCGATGTGCTGAGTGCCGGAGAAGTCGGTTATGTGATATCCGGCATAAAAGAACTTGACGCCGCTAAAGTTGGTGATACCGTGACACTTGCTAATAAGCCTGCGGAAAAGCCGTTGCAAGGTTTCAAAGAAATCAAACCACAGGTTTTTGCCGGCTTGTATCCGGTCGAGTCCAATCAATATGATGCGCTGCGATCGGCGCTGGAAAAATTGAGACTCAATGACTCTTCGCTGCGTTTTGAACCAGAAACCTCGCAAGCGCTTGGTTTTGGCTTTCGCTGTGGATTTCTGGGGTTACTACACATGGATATCGTCCAGGAACGGCTAGAACGCGAATACGACATGGATCTGATAACTACCGCACCGACTGTTGTTTATCAAATACTGTTGCGCGATGATTCTGTTATTGAAATTGACAATCCTTCAAAAATTCCGGATTTGTCAAAAATCGCGGAGATCCGGGAGCCGATTATTACGACAACCATCTTGGTTCCGGAAGAATTTGTCGGTGCGGTAATTACGTTATGTGTCAGCAAGCGCGGCATACAAAAAAATATGCAGTACATGGGGCGGCAAGTTATGCTGACGTATGAGATGCCGCTGAATGAAGTGGTTATGGATTTCTTTGATCGACTTAAATCAACAAGCCGTGGATATGCGTCGCTGGACTATGAGTTTCTGGAATTTCGTACATCCGATCTGGTCAAGATCGATGTTTTAATCAATGGAGACCGGGTGGATGCATTATCCTTGATCGTGCATCGAGTGAGCAGTCAGTATCGCGGACGTGAACTGGTGCAAAAAATGCGACAGTTAATTCCGCGTCAGATGTTTGATATTGCTGTGCAAGCCGCGGTCGGAGCACATATTATAGCCAGAGAAACTGTCAAGGCATTGAGGAAAAATGTATTAGCAAAATGTTATGGTGGTGATATTACACGTAAACGTAAACTGCTGGAAAAGCAGAAGGCGGGTAAAAAAAGAATGAAACGTGTCGGTAATGTGGAAATCCCACAGGAAGCGTTTCTGGCGATATTGCAGATTGACAATAAATAAGAAAATTTAATGTGAAAAAATATGAATCCAGGCTTCTTCCATGGATGTGCTGATGAATACAGTTGCCGTGGCTGGTGTAACTAGATTCATAAAGGTGAAATTATGAATTTTCCGCTGATTTTATTTAGCTTGTTAGTTATTACGGGCGTTATATGGGCAATCGATTATTTTATCTTGCGGCACAAGCGCAAAGTTGATGAAGAAGAACCCTGGTGGATTGAATATCCCAAAAGCTTCTTTCCCATCATACTCATTGTCTTTTGTTTGCGTTCGTTTGTGATTGAGCCTTTCAAGATTCCTTCCGGATCAATGATTCCGACATTGATCGTCGGGGATTTTATTCTGGTAAACAAATATACCTACGGTATTCGGCTACCGGTAATCAACAAGAAAATAATCGAAATGAACAGCCCTAGGGTGGGAGATGTTCTGGTCTTCCGATATCCTGAGGACTCATCTATTGATTATATCAAGCGTGTCGTCGGCGTTCCGGGCGATATCGTAACTTATCACAATAAGCAGCTGCTGATTAACGATGAACTTGTTAAACTGGAATATATCGGCGATTATAAATATGTCGAGCCTGGAATAGGGTATATTTATTCCGAAGAATATGCCGAATTTCTTGGAGAAATAAATCATTCCATTTTGGTGAATCAGGAAGTCGGTGGGTTACAGTATGCAAGTGTGCGAGTGTTCCCTTATCGTGAGAACTGCAAGTATAGTCGCACCGGCTTCACTTGTACGGTACCTCCCGATCATTATTTTACTTTGGGGGATAACAGAGATAGCAGTAGCGATAGCCGCTATTGGGGTTTCGTACCTGAAGAAAATATTGTGGGAAAAGCATTTATGATCTGGTGGAATTTTGCCGATTTTGGTCGTATAGGTCAGAGCATACAATAATCGTTGCAAATAATTTTTCATCAATGGGGAGGAATAAATGGATGTGATTAAACCGCGTTATAAGCAACGCGGACTGACACTTACCGGAATGCTGATTGGATCCATTATCCTGGTGCTGGTTGCTGTAGTTGGTATGAAAGTTGTTCCGGTTTACGTAGATAACGCGACAATTAAGAAAAATCTGGTAGCAGTGGCCGGTGATAGCAGCTTGCAGAATGCGAACGCAGCTCAAATAAGACTTGCTTTCACAAAACGTGCGCAAGTCGATGGAATTAAAGTGGTATCGGCCAAAGATGTTAAGATTGTAAAAGATAAAGAAAAACTGATCCTGAGCGTTGCTTACACGGTTGAAGTCCCACTAGTATCCAATATTTCGCTCAAATTTGATTTTGATGTTGCGAGCAATTGAAATGAAACCCGATTAGGTATGTTGCCAGACAGGGAAAAGTTGATCGACGTATTTTGTAACCAGATTGGTTACAGGTTTTTCCGGCCTGAATTATTGCAGGAGGCTTTAACACATCGCAGCTATGGCACAAAGCATAACGAACGCCTCGAATTTTTAGGTGACAGTGTTTTGAATTGCGCAATTGCAGACTTTTTTTTTAAACAATATCCTGAAATGCCAGAAGGGCGTTTATCGCGCTTCCGCGCTAGCATGGTCAATCAACAAACTTTATCTGAAATTGCATTGTGTTTAGGTATAAATCAATTGATCAGGCTTGGTGAGGGTGAGCTGAAGAGTGGTGGCAATCAACGTCCGTCGATACTGGCGGATGCGCTCGAAGCTGTGTTTGGTGCAATTTATGTAGACGATGGTTTCTCACGCGCGAAAGAGGTTATTCATCAGATTTACAGGCCTGTCCTTGCAAAACTAGATTACGCAACGCACGGAAAGGACCCTAAAACACTGCTGCAGGAATTTCTGCAAAGTCGAAAACTGGATTTGCCGGAATATACTGTTGTTACAACGACAGGAAAAGCGCATCAACAAAAATTCAAGGTTGAGTGTGCTGTTTCCATCTTCAATATCTGCACGCGGGGTGAAGGCACCAGTCGCCGCAGCGCAGAGCAGGCTGCTGCAAAGCTGGCCTATGAGCAAGCTTATGCACTGGCAAGCATCGAAAACAACTGACATTGCTGCTTCAAATTCATGCCTTCCAGCAATTTCGCAGGTTTATTTTTCTATAGGCTAGCCACTATGCATTTTCGAACGGGTTATATAGCCATTGTAGGGCGACCGAACGTCGGAAAATCTACGTTACTGAATAATCTTATACAACAAAAAATCAGTATTACGTCCAGAAAAGCACAAACAACACGACATAGCATAAACGGCATTTTGACTGATCAACATTCGCAGTTTATTTTTGTCGATACGCCGGGTTTTCAGGCGCGCTATAAAAACCGTATGAATGCAGCAATGAATCGCGTCGTGTCGCAATGCATAAATGATGTGGATCTTGTACTGTTTGTCATAGAGGCTTTGCGTTTTGATGAACGGGATCAGCAAGTGTTGGATCTCATGCCTGATTCGGTTCCGGTGGTATTGGTAGTTAATAAAATAGATCGTCTGCAGGAAAAAAACAAGCTACTACCATTTCTGGATACGATGGCAAAAAAATTTAATTTCAATGCATTTCTTCCAGTAAGCGCAGCAAAAAAAGAGCAATTGTTCGAACTGATAGAATCGATACGTCCTTATTTACCTGAGAACCCCCCGGTCTACGATGTTGATGAAATAACCGATAAGAGCGCACGATTCATGGCGGCCGAGTTCGTACGCGAAAAACTGTTTCGTTTAATTGGCGACGAGGTGCCTTATTTAACGAGTGTTGTCGCAGAAAAATTTGTCGAAACAGAAAAGCTCATTGAAGTTCATGCAACGATACTGGTTGATAAATCAAATCAGAAATCTATTATCATTGGTAAAGGTGGTGAGAAACTCAAGTTGATCGGTACTCAAGCGCGCGTGGATATGGAAAAGGTATTTGGCAAAAAGGTTTTTTTACAGATCTGGGTCAAGGTTAGAAGCGGGTGGGCGGACAATGTCAACGTATTACGGCAGCTCGGTCATGAATAAGGTCAATACGTAATAACTTCTATACAGATTGTCCGAATGGTGGAAAATAATAACTGAATAAGGCTGTTCATACGGGAGCAAATCATGATTGAACTGGGTGTTAATATCGACCATGTGGCGACGCTCAGGCAGGCGCGTGGCACGGATTATCCGAGTCCGGTCGAAGCTGCTCTGATCGCTGAGTTATCCGGCGCCGACGCGATTACGTTACATTTGAGGGAAGATCGTAGGCATATACAGGATCGAGATGTTGAAGTGCTGCGTGAATTATTGACAACCCGCATGAATCTTGAAAGCGCGGTGACTTCGGAAATGATCGCTATAGCGCTGCGCACCAAACCGCACGATATCTGTCTGGTGCCTGAACGGCGTGAAGAACTGACAACCGAGGGTGGCCTGGATGTCGTCCGGCACTTTAGTCAAGTGAAGAATGCTTGCCGCCATTTGTCTGATGCCGGTATTCGTGTGTCATTATTTATTAATGCAGACCGGGCACAGATTGATGCCGCAGCTGAAGCAGGTGCGCCTGTTATTGAAATCCATACAGGAAGCTTTGCCGATGCAAAAACCGATGCGGTACAGGAAATTGAGTTGGATAAAATAAAAGAAGCTGTTGTGCATGGTCTCAAGCATAACCTCAAAGTGAATGCCGGACATGGTCTGCATTATCATAATGTGCAGGCGATTGCAGCTATTCCAGGTATTTCGGAGTTGAATATTGGTCATGCAATTGTTGGTCGCGCTATTTTCGTTGGTATGGAAAAAGCCGTCAGGGAAATGAAAACCCTCATGCTGGAGGCGCGCGCATGATTTATGGTATCGGCACCGATCTGGTTGATCCTTCCAGAATTGCGCGCTCACTTGAACGCTATGGTAATAAATTTGCCCGCCGTATCCTGACGGACCCGGAATGGGTTGAGTATCAAAGCAGCAGCAAGCCGGCGCTGTTTCTGGCGGGTCGTTTTGCTGCAAAAGAGGCGTTATCAAAAGCGGTGGGAACCGGATTGCGTCACCCGGTCAATCTCGATTTCATAACCATCACGCATGATGCGTTGGGAAAGCCTTATTTTCAGTTTCATCCGGAACTGGATCGGTTGCTCAGCGAAAAAGGCATCGTTAATCATTATCTGTCTATCAGTGATGAAATGAATCTTGCCTGTGCTTTTGTCGTTCTGGAGAAATAATCACATGCCGCTCGGGCCGCTTATGCTCGATATTGCCGGAACTGAACTGACTGATGACGATAAAAAACGCTTAACGCATCCGCTCACAGGCGGAGTCATTTTGTTTTCCCGAAATTTCACCTCACGTAAACAACTGACAGCCTTAACTACTGAGATTCATGCGTTGCGCATGCCTCCTTTACTGATCGCCGTTGACCATGAAGGCGGACGCGTGCAGCGATTCAGAGAAGAGTTTACCAAATTACCGTCCATGCAGGAACTCGGTAAAATCTGGGATAAGCATAAAGCACGCGCGCGTCAGCTTGCCAGACAGGTTGGTTTTGTGCTGGCGGCCGAATTACAGGTCAGCGGAGTTGATTTGAGTTTTGCGCCTGTGCTGGATATCGACTATGGGCAGAGTAGTGTGATAGGCGACCGTGCTTTTCATCGTAACCCACAGGCGATCTCCGATCTGGCGCATGACTTCATGTTGGGACTTAAGGCGGGTGGAATGCAGGCCGTAGGTAAACATTTCCCGGGGCATGGCTATATTCGGGCAGATTCCCACCTGGAAAAGACGATTGATCAAAGATCCTACATCGACATAGCGATGGAAGATATGTTGCCGTTTCGCCGCATGATTAATTTTGGTTTAGGCGGCATCATGGCCGCGCATGTAATTTACCCCGAGATTGATCGATATCCGGCCGGCTTTTCGCGGATCTGGCTGCAGGATATTCTGAGAAAGGAACTTCAGTTTGAAGGATGCATTTTCAGTGATGACTTAAGTATGCAAGGTGTCGCGCATTTTGAATCAATTGTCCAGCGTGCGGCGGCGGCGCTTGGAGCGGGCTGCGATATGATACTGGTATGTAACGATACGCAGGCTGAAGATGATCTGCTGAACACCCTGGAATGGGATATTTCAGCCGCAAGCCTGGCGCGATTGGCGCGCATGCACGGTAAGAAGAAATTTGCCTCAATGGTCAAATTACGTGAAGACGGCGATTATATTCAGGCAGTGCGTGCTATCAGTTTTGTTGGCGATCTAAAGGCAGCGCTCCCTTTTTGATGCATATTTTTTGAAAATATGGTTGCCGAATGTTCTGCAAGTCTCCGGATTTTCATTTTTTAATCTTTTAAAACCTTCAGTGCTTCAAACAATTAAGTTTAACCTTCTTAAGTTTTTCGTGTTGTTCGCCGTTATGCACCTAAATAGATGCAATCCGTATCGATCCGATGAATTATGAGTTTGATCTCTTGTGTTTATTAAAATGATTTTAATTGGAGAAAATAATGCCGGACAAAAATTTAAAATTCTTGGTTGTTGACGATTTTTCGACCATGCGCAGAATCGTTCGCAACTTGTTAAAAGAATTGGGCTTTATTAATGTAGATGAGGCTGAGGATGGGGCTGCTGCTCTGCGTAAGCTACAGGATGGTAATTATGATTTTGTGGTATCCGACTGGAACATGCCTAATATGGATGGACTCACAATGCTGCAGTCAGTTCGGGCTGATGAAAGATTATGCAAGATACCGGTGTTAATGATAACTGCTGAAGCAAAAAAGGAAAATATAGTTGCAGCAGCACAGGCGGGCGCGAGCGGGTATATAGTAAAGCCTTTTACTGCAGCAACACTTGATGAAAAATTAAATAAAATTTTCCAGAATATGGAAAGCAAGGCATCTGCATAATTTAATGTAATTTGCGCTCCATTCATATCTAACAGCGAGAAAAAAATGAATACTGATTCACTCATTCACGAAGAGATGGAAACACAGAGCACCATATCCGCATTCAAAAAATCTGATGTCCAGGAGATAGCCGAGGCAAGAACAGCTGGGGAAGAATTGATCGATGCGATAGAAAGCTCAGTAAAAGCAGTAGATTTATCTCAGGAAGTCTGTGATGATCCACGCGATGTAATTTCGCAACAACACATAGAAAATGATTTGTGTGGAAATATATCCGACCATTTTGAAACAATAATTTCTGAAATACCATGCTCGGCTCAGAATGATAATCAAAAGAATGCTGAATCAAGTGTTGAAAAAGGCAAATATATTGACATACCTGATGTTGTATTGTCGGAAGCTGTGGAAGAAATCACGAATTCAGCTGTTGATGTGAATGAAAGACGGGATGTGTCCAAAGAAATAACTGAAAATAAATCTGAGGCAAGTAGAACTATTATTGATCAGGTAGGGCACTTAACTCGGAGTTTACATAACAGCCTTAGAGAGCTCGGGTATGACAGGCGATTGGAATCATTAGCAGCAGAAGTACCGGAAGCACAAGATAAGCTTTCTTATGTTGCAATAAAAACAGAACAGGCAGCTGACCGTACTTTAAATGCTACTGAGATAGCAATGCCCATACAGGAGAAACTCTCATCTGAGGCCGCACAATTATCTGAAAAATGGAAGAATGCCTTCGAAGAACAGAAAGCACAGCCCGATACAGAAAAATTTAAATTATTGTTAATAGAGACATTGAGTTATATTGACAAAGTACCTGAGCGGGCTGATGCAACAAATGCTCAGCTTATGGAAATCATGATGGCGCAGGACTTTCAGGATCTTACAGGACAAGTAATCAAGACAATAACGACTATGGTTCAGAGGCTGGAGCAAGATCTGTTACAGCTTTTGCTTGCAAATGTTCTTCCAGAAAAAAGACAGACACAAACGGATGACAGCGCAAGCCTTATGAATGGGCCGGTAACAAATCCTGAGAAAACCCCCGGTACGGTTAGCAATCAGGATCAGGTGGATGATCTGCTGGCAAGCCTGGGATTTTAAATTTTAACCTATTTTCCTCAGTTAAACCTACAAAAATTAGCTCAAACGTAGTAGTGTCAAGGTTTCCGGACTAAAGACAGGAGTCACCCAATGGGTGAAATGGAATTTGAGAAAAGAGAGCTGGTAAAAGCAGTGAATATCGCTGTACAGGAGATGAGTCGAAGTACAAAGGAATTACGTTTATCAACACCTGGCGGACGATTTCATGTACGTTGGGATGAAGGCGGTAGTGCAACGGCAATGGGCCAGTTGGCATTTTTTGCCGAGTTTCTGGAGGTTTCTGAGCGAGAAAAATTCAATTATGTGCCGCACTGGCAAATTCCCACGATAGCCAGCTTAGATCCAGTGAGAAGCCTTTTTCAGTGAGATTTTGCTGTTTTGTCTGGGTAAATCTATTTTATCCTCACCGATTGGCTTACAGAGAGTCAAAAAAAGCCGTGTTATGATGGGGTTGTTAATGATAATCCCCTGACATCAACATGGCTAGCCTGGATAAAACATCGGTCAGAGAAGAAGTTAGCCGTTTAAAGGCAGACTTTGATCGTAAGCATCCAACGCATCCACCTGTCATTTGCCTTACTTTGATGATTTAATGAACTCCGGTGCCAACGGAAGTAATTCATCGATACGGCTATTGGGCCAGGCGAGGAGTTTGGTAAGTGTTTCTTTGAGCCATGTGGCAGGATTGATGTTGTTTAGCCCGAATATTGCACGAGCCTAAGACAGCCGGTTAATTTTCTTAAATTTTGA
>CAZXBP010000026.1:0-20821 GCA_964639015.1 uncultured Nitrosomonas sp. | reverse complement strand
GCGCGTGCAGCTCGAATTCGCTCTGAATCTGGCTGCACAGCGTCACCATGCCGGTATCGTGCGGGCGCGGACTGACCTCGCTGAACCAGACGTCGTCGCCCTTGATGAACAGCTCTACACCGAAAATACCGAGGCCACCGAGATCATCGGTAATCCGTCTGGCAAAATCGCGCGCGCGTTGCAGCGCGGCGGGCGACATGACCTGCGGCTGCCAGCTTTCGACATAGTCGCCATGCACCTGCACATGTCCGATCGGTTCGCAGAAATGCGTATCTATCCCGCCATCCGCGTTTTTCGCGCGCACTGTCAGTTGCGTGATTTCATAGTCGAATTGAATCACGCCTTCAACAATCACCCGCCCCTGATCAACGCGCCCGCCGCTTGCAGCATACTGCCATGCGGCTTCGACTTCGGCGGCGCAATCCACTTTTGACTGACCTTTACCCGACGACGACATGACCGGTTTGACGATGCAGGGATAGCCGATCCGTTCATCGATTGCGCTTCTCAGCTCATCCAGGCTATCGGCAAACACATACGGCGAGGTGGGCAGTTGCAGCGTCTCCGCAGCCAGGCGGCGAATGCCTTCGCGGTTCATCGTCAGCTGCGCGGCGCGCGCGGTCGGGATGACGGTCGCCAGTCCTTCGCGTTCGATCTGTACGAGCATATCGGTGGCGATGGCTTCGATTTCCGGTACGACGATATGCGGTTTTTCCCGTTCTATCAGCGCGCGCAGCGCCTGACCGTCGGCCATGTTGATCACATGCGCGCGGTGCGCGACCTGATGCCCCGGCGCATTCGCGTAGCGATCCACGGCGATGGTTTCCACGCCAAGCCGCTGCAGCGCGATAATGACTTCCTTACCCAGCTCGCCGCTGCCCAGCAGCATGACTTTGATTGCTCCCGGACTCAGCGGGGTGCCCAGTATTAACTCCTGATTCATTTTAATTACTCCCTCACGGTTTTATTAGGTGCTCTTTAATTGTTGTTGTTCAAGCGCCCACTGCACATGTTCGCGCACCATTTCGGACGGGTCGTTGAGCCGCGCGCGCAGCGCTGTCATGATGTCCTCCGCATACGGCGCGTTACCCAGTCCGACGGCGATGTTGCGCAGCCACTGCTGATAACCGATGCGCCGGATCGGGCTGCCCGCGAGTCGGGTCTCGAATTCCTCCGTGCTCCAGCGGAACAGTTCAACCAGCGTGACGTCATCCAGGCCATGGCGCACATGAAAATCGGGTTCTTCCGTGACCTGCGCGAATTTATTCCACGGACAGACCAGCTGACAATCGTCGCAACCGTAGATACGGTTACCGATCAATGGCCGCAGTGACTCGGGAATGCTGCTTTTCAGTTCGATGGTCAGATAAGAGATGCAGCGGCGCGCATCGACTTCAAACGGTGCGACAATGGCCTGTGTCGGGCAGACATCGATGCATCGGGTGCAGCTGCCGCAGAAACTCCCTTTTGTGCCGACCGGTTCATCAACCGGCAGCAGCAGATCGGTGCAGATTTCGCCGAGAAAGAAATACGAACCCGCTTCGCGCGACAGCAGCAGCGTATGTTTGCCGCGCCAGCCCAGCCCGGCTTTCTGCGCCCATTCGACTTCCATCACCGGCGCGCTGTCGGAAAAAACACGATAGTTAAACGCGCCGACAGCGGCCTGGATTTTGTCGGCCAGTTTCTGCATGCGCGCGCGCAGCACCTTGTGATAGTCGCGCCCGAGGGCATACCGCGAAATGAATGCTTTCTCGCCCTGGTTGATCACCAGCCAGCTGTCCGCCGCTTTCGGCGGAGAATAATTCATGCGCACCGAAATAACACGTTGCGCGCCGGGTACCAGTTCGTACGGCCTGGAACGTTTGACGCCATGTTTGGCCATATAATCCATTTCACCGTGATATGCTTTATCGAGCCACTGGAACATGCCGGATTCCGCTTCGGACATGTCCGCGCAGGCATCGGCGATGCGGATATCCTGAAACCCGAACGCCCTGCCCCAGGCTTTGATTTCCAGTGCCAGGCCGGCGCAGTCAATCGCCCGGCCGTCATCATTATTACAGGAGGTTTTTTCTTGCGCAGTATTCATCATTCGGATTCCGGTCTAACTTTTTTTCTTGCAAATGAGGCAGATACACTGGCTCTGGGTAAAAAAATCGCGGCTGTTTTACGGCCCGGATTGATTATTTTTCTCAACGGAAATCTTGGCGCCGGAAAAACAACACTGGTGCGCGGTATTTTACACGGACTCGGTCATCAGCAAGCGGTCAAAAGTCCCACCTATAATTTAGTTGAAATCTATAATTTTTCTAGGTTATACTTGTATCACTTTGATTTTTATCGTTTCAATGACCCTTACGAATGGGAAGAAGCAGGCTTTCGGGAATACTTCAATGCACACTCGATTTGCCTGATTGAATGGCCGGAAAAAGCGTCAGAGCTTTTGCCCGCAGCGGATATAACAATCAACTTTCAGATTCTTGAGTCCGGCCGCAACGTTACAATTTCCGCTGATACCGGAACAGGAGAGCAATGTCTACAACAATGGCCGAAACAGGAAGAAATATAACCGCACTATTTACCAGCGTCATTGCAGTGCGTGCTGTTGCCGCACGCATTATGCCGTATTGGACAGCCCTGCTGGTTTGCCTGTTTTGTGTACTGTCGTTTCACGGCAACGCCGCAGCGGCTTCTGCCGGCACAGCCATCTCCGCAGCGCGGGTCGGACTGACCAAAGACTTTACACGCATCACCCTGGAGTCCCGCAGGCCGATCCAGTACGAATTAAGCATGTTGAGCAATCCGGGGCGTGTCGTTGTCGATCTGATTAATATCCCGCTTAATGACGCCATTAAATCGCTGCCTGAAAAAATTAACCCGGCTGACCCTCACATCGAACGTATCCGTTACGGCCGGTTTCAGCCGCATGTCATTCGCGTGGTGCTGGATCTCAAAGCCGATGTTGTGCCGCGCACATCCACCATAGATCCGAAAAACGGTCATGGCTATCAATTGATACTGGATATTTATCGCCCGGACAAAGCGGCTATTGTCGAAAATGACCACGGACATCATCCAGAAGCGCCGCCCGCTGTTCGCGAAACTGCCGGCGAAGCCGATGCACTCGATCACCTGGTGGCCGCGCTGATTAACCACAAACCCTCAGCACAACCACCTCTGCCGCCGAAGCCATCGCGCCCGCATCAACAGCAGTCAGAACAGCCCCCGCAGACGCAGCAAACACTGCAACCACAGCAATTACATCAGGCACAAAGCACAGCACTGCAGATCATCACGCAGAATTATCCAAAAAGCTATGCGGCGGCGCAGCTGCGCAAGCCTGCGCAATCTCCGAAACCGGCGGCGCAAAGAATCATCACCATTGCCATCGATCCCGGACACGGCGGTCATGATCCGGGGGCGATCGCCAAAAACGGCAAGGGTACGAAGGAAAAGGATATTACGCTTGCCATTTCCAGAAAACTTAAATCGATCATTGACCAGGAACCGAACATGCGAGCCATTCTGACCCGTAATGGCGACTATTATCTGAATCTTAATCAACGTCAGGCCATAGCGCGCAAGCATAAGGCCGATTTGTTCGTATCGATTCATGCCGACGGCAGTGAAAAGGTGCATCCAAGAGGTTCTTCGGTTTACACGCTGTCAGAACACGGCGCCACATCGACGACGGCAAGCTGGCTCGCCAAACAAGCCAATCAGACGGGCAATCATCTGATCGGCGGCGTGGACATTGCGAGCAAATCGGGTGATATGCGTGAAATCATTCTGGATTTATCGATGAGCGCCACCATTAACGACAGCGTCAAACTGGCGGAATTGGTATTGCAGGAAATCGGACGGATTAACCAATTGCATAAAAAAACGGTCGAGCAGGCCGGTTTTGTCGTACTGAAATCGCCCGATATTCCTTCCATTCTGGTTGAAACCGCGTTTATCACCAATCCGCATGAAGAACAGAAATTAATCGACAAGACTTACCAGAACAAAATGGCAAATGCGATTTTTTCCGGTATCCGGAATTATTTTGCCACCAATCCCGCATTATCCCGCACCGAAATGGCGCAGGCCAGATAATCTCCACAGCCGTTTCTCCCTTTTCTTGCGCCACTTTCATTAATTATTTGAAGTCATCGGCTTAATTGATATACAGTATGCGTTTGTGATGACGCAACCGCGAATAAAATTCCTGTTATTATTTCATCACCCTATTCATCAAAGCCCGAACAACAATCGCACACCCGATGAACAAGCACAAATCAGTGAGCGACTGGTACCAGCTCGTCGATGACGGGACGGCTCAACGCCTCATTCTGACCGGCAATCTGACTCTGGTTGCGCTGGATAAAAAATTTGGACAACTGTCCGGCGAACTTTCCCGGCATGCCCGGAATAACGGGATTCTCTGGGATCTGAGCAACATTCGGCGCATGGATACTGCGGGTATTATTCTATTATGGAAAGCCTGGGGTGAAAAACGGCCGAACGCCTTGATTCTGCGTCCTGAACATGAAAAAATGCTCAAACGCATCGAGAATCTGCCTAAGGAAGCAGTTCCGCTCAAGAAAAGAAGCCCGTTCTGGCCGATACAGGCAATCGGCGGGCAGTTTTTATTGCTATGGGCGAATCTGTCCGGCATGATCATGATGGTTGGCCAGATCACGCTGGACAGTCTGTTTTTTCTGCGCCACCCCGCTCTGATTCCCTGGCGGGAAATTTCCGCCAATTTATACCGCACCGGCACGCAGGCTCTTGGAATAACCGCACTGGTCGGCTTTCTGATCGGAATCGTATTGAGCTATCTCTCCTCCGAACAGCTTCAAATGTTTGGCGCCGATATTTTTATCGTCAATATTCTCGGTATCAGCATTATCCGCGAACTCGGGCCGCTGCTGGCCGCCATTCTGGTTGCCGGACGCTCCGGCTCCTCGATGACTGCACAGCTCGGTGTCATGCGCGTCACGCAGGAACTCGACGCGCTGACCGTGATGGGCATACCGCATAGTCAACGTTTGATTTTTCCCAAAATCATCGGCCTTGGACTTGCCATGCCGCTTCTGGTGCTCTGGACCAGCGCCATCGCCCTGATCGGCGGAATGGTCGCGGCTGAAATCCAGCTCGGTCTCAGTTATCACTATTTTGTGCATACACTGCCCGAATCGGTGCCAATCGGAAATTTATGGCTTGGGCTGGGCAAAGGCGTAGTCTGCGGCATGGCCATCGCGCTGATTGCCTGTCATTTCGGCCTGAGAATCAAGCCGA
This sequence comes from uncultured Nitrosomonas sp., assembly GCA_964639015.1. GTDB lineage: Bacteria > Pseudomonadota > Gammaproteobacteria > Burkholderiales > Nitrosomonadaceae > Nitrosomonas. Next base: position 15,538 of record CAZXBP010000026.1, on the reverse strand, counting down.
ATACGGAAAGCCTTGGTGAAGGCACAACGACATCGGTCGTCACCGCCATCACGATCGTCATCATCATCGACGCGATTTTTGCGATTGTTTTTTCGGATGTCGGAATTGTCAGATAAGTTAATGAACGATGCGCCCTACATTATCGAAATCGAAGATCTGCAAACCCGGTTTGGCCAGCATATCGTCCACCAGAACCTGGATCTGCGTGTCAGGCAGGGAGAAATACTCACGCTTGTCGGCGGCTCAGGCAGCGGCAAAACAACGCTGCTGCGCCAGATGCTGGGTCTTGAAACACCGGCAGGCGGAGTCGTCAAAATTTTTGGTAGCTCACGCTATAATTGCAATCCTGCGCTGAATAAAAGCATTCGCAGCCGCACCGGTGTATTATTCCAGCAAGGCGCGCTGTTCAGCGCTTTAACGGTTTATGACAATGTTGCGCTGCCGTTGCGCGAATTGCGCATACTGGATGAACAAACGATTCATGATCTGGTGATGGTCAAGTTGAACATGGTCGCCATCGAACCGGAGCACGCGAACAAAATGCCGGCCAATTTATCCGGCGGCATGATCAAACGCGTGTCGCTGGCGCGCGCACTCGCGCTGGATCCGGAATTATTGTTTCTGGACGAGCCTACCGCAGGCCTCGACCCGGAATTGAGCGAAAGCTTTGTGCAGCTGATTCTGGATATGCGCCGCGAACTGGATTTAACCATCGTGATGGTAACGCATGATATTGACACACTGGTTGCCCTGTCGGATCGCATCGCGGTTTTGGCCGACCGGAAAGTTGTCGCGGCTGGCAAGCTTGCGGAAATATGCGATTACCCTCACCCTTTTATCGCAAACTTTTTCAAGACGATGCGCAATAAACATCAACTTATCGGCAACAGGGAATAATCATGGAAAACCGGGCACACGCCCTCATGGCAGGTCTTTTCGTCATTTGTCTGGGCGCTGCTGCGCTCGTTGTCGCCAAATGGTTTAAAGGTGACGCGATAGACTATCACTATTATCAGGTGATTACCTCGGAATCGGTAACCGGTCTGAATCTGCAGGCATCCGTATATTACCGCGGCGTCAATATCGGTAAAGTCAATCGTATTTATTTTGACCCCGAAAACGGACAGCAGATCATTATCGATATCGCCATTGACGGCAACATCAAATTACCGGAAAACAGCTACGCGCAACTAGGTTATCAGGGCATTACCGGACTGGCTTATGTACAACTTGGAAATGACACGCCAGTTTCCCCGGAAACGCTGTCCGAAGGCGCATATATCCCAATGCGGCCTTCGCTGCTCGATGAAGTTGCCGGTTACGGGCAAAATATTCTGAATAATGTCAATGAACTGATCATCCAATTGCACCAATTGCTTAATGATGAGAATCAGGCGCAGGTTTCAAGCATACTGAGGAACATTGAAAAAGTAACACGAAATTTTGACGGCATCGCAAATAATTTGCAGCCCGGACTGGAATCATTTACCCAGTTAACGCGTGAAGCAAGCAGTCTGGTCGGACATTTGGACGATTTACTCGCTGAAATCAATCAATCCATGCAAAAAGTAAATGAACAGGGCGGCATTATCGACAGCCTTACAACAACAACACAGGAAATGGCGACAACCATTCCGGAATTGCGCAAAGTGAGTAACGGCCTGATGCGTAACTCACAGGGCCTGGATCGCATTCTGCACCAGCTGGAGGAAAACCCTCAAATGCTTTTATTCGGACGTCCACCATCGCTGCCCGGCCCTGGTGAAGATGGTTTTGTTGCGCCTTCAGGAAAAAACCGATGAAAAAATCAGCTTTTCTTCTTGGATTACTGTTATTGACCGGATGCACAGTCATACCCAAACCTGATCCTTCGACTGCGATATACAATTTCGCTGTTTATACGCCGCCATTCACAAAACTGCCTGAGCAACACGTTAAAAACGGAAAAAAAATTCTTGTGCCTCAGGTTACGGCGCCGCCATGGCTGGATAACCCGGCCATACATTATCGTCTCGCCTATCATAACGCAGCGCAGTCCTACACTTACGCCAGCAGCCGCTGGTCTTCTCCGCCCGCATTCCTGCTCACGCAGCAAATCAAGCAGAAAATTGCCGCCGATACGCATCATCTGGTCATCAAAGACAGCAGTGTCGCTATCGTGGAATACGAGTTACACATCGAGATCGAGGATTTTTCACAAATTTTCAATACACTGACCGACAGTTATGTTTCTATACGTGTTCGCGCCAGTCTGGTCAACAATGCGCACCGACTGGTTGCACAGAAAATCTTCAGCGCCACTCACGCTGCCACGACAGCTGACGCCGCCGGCGCCGTCAGCGGTTTTAGTATCGCAAGCGATCAGCTAATGGACGAGCTTATTGCGTGGTTGAACAATGCGGTCAATAATTTTTAGCGTTGCTCTTTGGTCGGTTTGCTGAAAAACATTGGATACAGGCAACCGTTCCACGCATACTCGGCTTAGAACCTGTTGTGCAATTAATATACAGTTCCTGTATCCGGTGCATCCGTTTATAATGCCATACTGGCGGAACGGACAAATTTTTTCACTTAACAGACAAATTGTTGCAATTAGGGCAACTCTAACAATCCGGATTTCGTTACAACACTTTGTTACCAGGAGTTTGTCGGGCTTAAGCAATCGTGGCGAGCCGAGGAGGCTGTCCGAAAATAACGATCGTAGCGAGGGCGAGGCTGGTTGAGCGGGATTTTTCGATCATTTGAGGCGCATAGCAAGACGATGTAACGAAAAATTGAGGAAAAATGAGCCGTTATCCCTTTGGCGCAGTAGATTGGTCTTATGTCCGACAGACGCCTGGCACCTCGTTTTGCTTATTCTTTGTTTAAAGCTTTAATTTTTTAGAGACACTCATTATTACTATTAATAGCACGGTCAGCGAATTCTGATTTTCACCATGTCAGTATCCCAGGCTTTTTGTTTTAAAGGAGATTCTCTGTGCGTTTGCCGATGCGATCACTGTTTATACCTGCGGTTGTGCTTGCGCTGGCTTTATTGGCGGCCTGTGGCAACAAGGGCCCGCTTTACATACCTGATACGGAAATACCGGCAGTGTCAATGACGCCGACAACGCCTCCCGCAGCCGCCACCATGAAAGATGAAAACGAAAAATGAATGATTTTCCCCAATTTGAATATCAACAGGACACACTTTATGCCGAATCCGTATCACTGGAAACCATCGCCAAAGAATATGGCACACCCTGCTATGTTTATTCAAGAGCCGCTTTAACAGCCACTTACCATGAATTTGAACGCGCGTTTGCGAATGACGATTATCTGATCTGCTATGCCGTAAAAGCCAATTCGAATCTTGCTGTTCTGAACCTGCTCGCACGGCTTGGCAGCGGGTTTGATATCGTCTCCGGCGGCGAATTGCAGAGGGTTATTAAAGCCGGTGGTGACCCGGGCAAAATCGTTTTCTCAGGAGTCGGAAAAATGGCGGATGAGATGCGCATGGCCCTAGCCTCGGATATCCTGTGCTTTAACGTGGAATCGATAGCCGAACTACAGCTGCTCAACCAGATTGCCGCGGCGATGGACAAAACCGCACCGGTGAGCCTGCGAGTCAACCCCGATGTCGATGCCAGAACGCATCCTTACATTTCAACCGGACTGAAAGAAAACAAATTCGGCATTCCGATTGAAGAAGCCGAACATATTTATCTGTCGACAGATATTTTTCCGCATATTCAGTTCATCGGTGTGGACTGCCATATCGGTTCGCAATTGACCGAACTGGATCCATTCGTTCAGGCTGGCGAAAAACTGGTCAGTCTGCTGCACCGGCTGCGCGCCCACAATCTGCAGATCACCCATCTGGATCTTGGCGGCGGGCTGGGTATACGCTACACCAACGAAGCGCTGCCTTCGATACATGACTATGTTGCGGCGCTGCGCAAAACACTGGGGCAGCTCAAACTGCGGCTGCTGATCGAGCCCGGCCGCTCTCTGATCGGCAATGCCGGCCTGTTATTGACACGCACTGCCTATATCAAACATACACCGGATCGCCATTTTGCTATCGTCGACGCAGCCATGAACGATCTGATGCGGCCCTCTCTTTACAAAGCCTATCATCAGATCCTTCCGGTTATTAAAAGAAAAGGCGATTTATGTAATTACCAGATTGTCGGTCCGGTTTGCGAAACGGGTGATTTTCTCGGTCATGATCGCAAGCTTATTCTTGAAGGCGGCGACCTGCTCGCTGTCATGTCCGCAGGTGCGTACGGCATGAGCATGAGTTCGAACTACAATACCCGTCCGCGCGCGGCTGAAGTCATGGTAGACGGCGAAACAGTCCATCTGATCAGGGCACGTGAAACCATCGATCAATTGACCGCATCGGAAGCCATTTTGCAAACATAACCGTCTGTTAACACGGAACAGTTTTAAGCGTTTCTATCTCTAAAAAAACCGAACTTGCGGTTATCCCTACACGGATTAACTGCTTGCTCCGTTTCGCCACAACACTTTGTGGCGTGCTTTGTATAATACTTTGATGTTTTGGAGACACGCTCAAATCTGTTCCAATTCCGGGACGGAAAATATTAATATGTAGGCTTCGTGTTCAATGGATTCATTTATGACCAATCAATCGCCCAGTTTAGCTGATACCCGATATCAGGATGAAATTCTTAATGGCGTATCACGGACATTTGCATTGACCATTCCGCAATTACCTGCGGCACTCAGACAGGTGATCGGCAATGCGTATTTGCTGTGCCGGATTACCGATACGATTGAAGATGACAATGCATTGACCATAACGCAAACACGCCAGTTATCCGATATGTTTTCCGATGTGGTCTGCGGCAACATTGCCGCAGAACAATTTGCCGATGTGCTCTATCCACTGCTATCCGACCACACCATTCCGGCTGAACATGATTTAATCAAAAACACGCCTGCGGTTATCCGCGTCACCCACAGCTTTAACCCCGCGCAACGCAAGGCGCTCGAGCGTTGTGTCCGCATTATGAGTCGCGGGATGGCGGATTTTCAGGATACCGAGACACTGGATGGCCTCAAGGATTTACCGGCCATGAATCTGTACTGCTACTACGTTGCCGGTGTTGTCGGCGAGATGCTGACAGAACTGTTCTGCGACTATTCCGCAGAAATCAACCGTCACAAGCCCGAACTGATGAAGCTGGCGGTTTCCTTCGGACAGGGCCTGCAAATGACCAACATTCTCAAGGATATCTGGGATGACCGTAAACGCGGCGCCTGCTGGCTGCCACAGGATATTTTCCGGAAACATGGGTTTGTGCTTAAAGAACTGCGTGCTGATTATTCCGATACGCGATTCGAAGACGGTCTGGGCGAACTCGTCGGCATTGCAAAAAAACACCTCAATAATGCGCTGACATACACTTGCATGATCCCGTCGCATGAAAAGGGAATACGCAGATTCTGCCTGTGGGCGCTCGGCATGGCTGTATTGACATTGAACAAAATCAACAATCACCGTGATTTTAAAGCAGGCACGCAGGTAAAAATCAGCCGGCGCGCAGTCAAGGCAACCGTATTTACCACCAGTCTCTGTGCGGGCAACAACAGCATCCTGAAGTACCTGTTCAACATGGCATCCCGCAAACTTCCGGAAACCGCCATACCCGATGAATGGCTGTTAGAACGCTGAAATCACATGCATCACTCAATACAATAATAGATATACTGCCATGAAATCACTAGTCACAGGCGCAACAGGTTTTTTAGGTTCAGCGGTTATGCTTTGTCTGCTGAAAGCAGGACATGACGTACGGCTGTTGATCAGGCCCAACAGTGACCGGCGCAATATCGACAACCTGCCGGTGGACATTGTCGAAGGCGATCTGCGCGATCAGTGCTCGCTGGAAAGAGCGGTCGAAGGCTGTGATTATCTTTTCCATGTGGCCGCGGATTACCGGTTATGGGTGCCTGACCCTCAAACCATGTACGACATCAACGTGCATGGCACCAAAGCACTGATCATCGCCGCCGCCAATGCCGGATTGAAACGTGTGGTCTATACCAGCAGCGTTGCGGCGCTGGGACTGAACGCCAGTGGCGCGCCGGCTGACGAAGAAACGCCCGTCACCCTGGAACAGATCCAGGGTCACTATAAGCGTTCAAAATACATTGCCGAACAAATGGTCAGCGACTTAGTCCGTCAGCATCAGCTACCCGTGGTCATCGTTAATCCATCTACGCCGATCGGCCCGCGCGACGTCCGCCCCACACCAACCGGGCGTATTGTCCTGGATACCCTGTCCGACAGAATGCCGGCCTATGTGAATACCGGTCTGAATATCGCGCATGTCGATGATATCGCCTATGGCCATCTGCTGGCCTGCCGGCATGGCAAAATCGGCGAGCGTTATATCCTCGGCGGCGATAATATGTCGCTGCTGGAAGTACTGAAAACCATCGATGACATTATCGGTCAGTGCAAAAAGCGCATCAATCTGCCGACGGATCTTATGCTTCCCGTCGCCTGGGTGATGGAGCAAATCGCCGCCGTCACGCACAAGGAACCCCGCGCGACACTGGACAGTATCCGTATGGCAAAAAAAATGATGTACTTTACCAGTGACAAAGCCATGAAGACATTAGGTTATACATTCCGTCCGGCGCGATTTGCGCTTGAAGATGCTGTACGATGGTATCAGAATAACGGTTACTGCAACTAACCGCGGGAACGGAACTTAGCTTCGAAACAGTTATCTTATCACCATGCGAATTATCTGTTTCATTATCACCCTGACATTTCTGTTTCCGGTCAATGTTTTTGCCCACGAATTGCCGGATCTGGGTGATGTTTCGCAAGCCACTATCACACCACGCGAGGAACGTCAGATCGGCCTCCAGATCATGCGGCAGATACGCGCCGACCCAAGCTATCTAGACGATCCGGAAATTGCCGCTTACCTCAACAGCCTGGGTCATAAACTGATTAATCACACCACCGAAGCCGGTCCCGGTCAGTCATTCGAGTTTTTCGCCCTGCAGGATTCAACAATTAACGCGTTTGCCCTGCCCGGCGGCTTCATGGGATTTAACAGCGGCCTGATCATCGCCGCACAAAGCGAATCGGAACTTGCCGCCGTCATGGCACATGAGATTGCGCATGTCACGCAGAAACACCTTGCTCGCATGATTTCGGGACAGAAATATACGATGATCGCATCACTTGCCGCGCTTGCCGTCGCTATTCTGGCTTCCCGTTCAAACCCGCAGGCCGGTCAGGCTATTATGGTCGCTTCCCAGGCCGGCGCAATACAGTCGCAGTTGAATTTCACGCGCAGACACGAAAAGGAAGCTGATCGCGTCGGTTTGAATATCCTTGTTGCAGCAGGTTTTGATCCGCAGGGCATGCCGGCTTTCTTTGAACGCCTGCAAAAAGCCGGCCGTTTTTATGAGAATGGCGCGCCATCTTATTTACGCACGCACCCGCTCACCTATGAGCGCATTGCCGACATCCAGAGCAGAACGCAGGAAATAACTTATCGCCAGGTACCGGACAGCATTAATTTTCAACTGGTTCGCGCAAAACTGCGTGCACTGCAAGGCAGATCCGGCGATGCGGTCAGCCAGTTCAGAGCACGTCTGAACGACAAGCGCTACAGTAATGAAGCGGTTGAACGTTACGGCTACATTCTGGCGTTACTGCGCGACAAAAAAAGCAAGGAAGCCGATGAGCAACTGACCGTGCTATACAGTTTGATTGACCAGGATGCTGTAAACGGCGCACGCCTTGATAACCATCCGCTAGGCAAAACCATCCGAATCGAACGCAAAGGCCTGCAAGCCGGGGCCATGATTGAAACACTGGCGGCTTCGGTGAAACTCGCCAACGGTCAGTTCGATGATGCGTTCAGCATTTACCGCAGCGCACTCAGAATTTATCCGCAGCATAAAGCGCTCATTCATGGCTACATTAACGCACTGTTGCAGAATCAGCAGATCGGTAGCGCACTGGATGTCATCAACCGTGAATTGCAGCTTCATTCCGATGACATAACGCTCTATCAGCTACAGGCGCGCGCCTACGCAATGCAGAACAATGGCATGCTTAAACACCGCGCACAAGCCGAGGCTTATTTCCGTCAGGGATTTTATGACGCCGCGATCGAACAACTGCAAATCGCATTAAGGCATGACAGTGGCGATTTTTATCAGATGTCTTCCATTGAAGCGCGCCTGCGCCAAATGCAGCTGTTCGCTGAAGAACTGAAAGAAGACTAGGAGTATGCCCGAGAATAGCGATCGTAGCGAGGGCTAGGCTGGTTGAGCGGGATTTTTCGATCCTTTTCGTTGAATAGAACGACTATTCGCCTCAAATGATCGAAAAATCCAGCCAGCCAGAATCGTCCGCAGTAGATCAGTCTATTCTCGGACAGTCTCCTAGGCAGCCGGAACCCGCAAAATAAACGTCGCCGGTCCGGCATTGGTCAATGTGACCTGCATATCCGCACCGAACTGTCCGTATTGCGTGCCCGGATAGGCTTTGTCGGCGGCAGTTTGCAGATAGGCAAACCATTCACGTCCTTTTTCCGGCGATGCCGATCCTGTAAAGCTGGGACGGTTACCCGTGCTGGTGTCGGCTGCAAGCGTAAATTGAGGAACCAGTAATAACCCCCCGTTTATCATCCGCAGACTCATATTCATGCGCCCGTTTTCATCCGGAAAAATGCGGTAATTCAATATGCGTTCCAGCAACCGATCCACTGCTCTGGCGGTATCGTCTTTTTCAACAGCGACCAGCGCCATGATTCCGCTGCCAATCGCGCCGATTTCCTGATCGCCAATGGTGATTTTAGCCGATCTGACACGTTGTATGACGGCAATCATGGCAATTCATCGGGTTACAGCCGAAGTCGGCGGTTTGCAATAAAACCGGGATGAAAACTCCTCGCTGCGTCGCCGGTTACGAATAACATCACCGCCCTCGCTGACACAGGCCGCAATGGATTGATCGAGACTGGGAAAATATTCATTCGCACCGGGCTGAGCTGATGTTGGTGAAACTCTGGCGCGGATCCTGGCGCAAATTTCGGGCTCATCGGATCTGATCGCATCGTTTTCCATCGCGGGCAACGGACATAACCGGCACGGATCGCCGGGACAAAGACAGCCTTCGCAACTCGCTTGAACCGGCATGGTCAGTAAAATCAACCACAGTCCGGCAACCGGCAAAATCAAACGACCAAAATAATGTGCAAATTTTCTTTTCTGACAGACAAACTGTTTCATTGTTGTATGGCGCTCCAATGTATAGATATATTGCGTTAAAATGCTAATTGTCGCTTCATTGACGATAAAGTGCAAAAAACATCGCTTGATTCTTGACGCGAATGCCGAATATGCGGAAGATGCATTCAATACACCAATAGTTGCATGAATGATCAGCCACAAATCAACGAAGGAATCCGGATGAAAGTTTTTCTGATCGCAGTTATATTCAGTCTATATATTCCAGCCTCACATGCCGAAGTCGGCGCATCGCTTCAACAACTGCAGAATCGCGCCAACGCGGCGTACGAACAGATGATGCAGGCCAGAAGAGAAGCTGACAACCTGCAAAAAGACGTCGCTTTTGCGGAAAGGCAACTGCAGGCCGCCAGAGAACGGCTGGCCGAACGCGAAAAAAATCTCGTAACCGCACGGCAGAAATCGGCTGAAGCAACCCGGCGACTGGAACGCACGACAAATCATTGGAAGGAAGTTTCCGATACGCTGGAACGTGAATGGCAGCAATCCGGAAGATACTAAGAGTTGCCGGGCTTCTGTCAAACCGTTTTCTGTGAAAAGCACAAAAACATTTTGACATGCGGAATCCCCGCTTCCATGAATTCGCTTCCTGTTTCCTGGAAACCAAATCTTTCGTAAAATGCTTTAGCCGCCACTTGCGCGTTGAGTTTAATTTCCGTCATGCCGCATTGTCCGGCTTTATCGATGAGACAGCGCAACATGGCACTGCCTATCCCTTTATGGCGCCATTGGCTTAACACCGCCATACGACCAATGCGACCATCGGGCAAGAGTCTCGCGGTACCTACCGGTCGTCCGTCATGTACAGTAACCAGCACATGAATGCTTATTGGATCAAATGCATCCCATTCCAATGCTTCCGGCACCTGTTGTTCAAGAATAAATACCGTTTCCCGTACAGCACGCAGCGATGCAATGCTGTTCTGCCATTCAACGATGGACATCTGAAAAGAATTTTCTGTCATTCTGAGAAAAAAGTGATTGTAGAACGCCTCTAAAAATTCAAAGTATTGAATATTAAACCTAAGAACCTCAGTTGACCGTTATCCGAGATGACTAACGGTATGACTACCAAAAAAAATAAACGCACTTTAAACCCCATTCAACCGAGGTTTCTAGGTTGAATATAAAACAAGCAGAACGCGACGCGAGCAAAGATTGTTGACGCTACATATGATTGATAGGTAAGGAAACATTTTTTAAGCGTAACAAAATTTGTGACAAAATCCGAATCTTTAACGATGCCCTGCATTTTGCCCTGACCGCACATCTTATAAGACGTCTGCATTCGCCTGAAAATTATCCCCGCAGTAATCTACCATGATATCTGCTACCATGTCAGCAGCTACAATCCTGCTTACAGAAGCAAAATATCCGCAACTGATTGACAGTAACACTGTTTTGATAACTGCGAGGCAATGCCGATGAAATTTACTTCGCTCACACAACGCTTCGCCGTCTGGTTCACACTGGTTTCCCTATTACCGATCGTGCTCATTGGCAACAGCTTTCTGCATACCTTTGAAAACGAAATAGAAAAAACAGTCATTGAAAATTTATCCGCCATTGCGGATAAAAAGGTCGAACAGATTGACACCTATCTCAAAGAGCGCCTGCTCGATGCCCATCTACTGAATGATACTTCCGCAACACGCGAAGCCATGCTCCGCTTTCCCAAGGTATTTGAAACGCATGGGGTTGATTCGGAAGCCTACCGTCAGCTTGATGCACAGTACCGTGATCATTTCGGGCGCTTTGTCACAGACGCAAGTTACTACGATATCTTCCTGATCTCGGTGAAGGGCGATATTGTTTACACGCAAAGCCACGAATCCGATTTTGCCACCAATTTGTTCACCGGACCATACAGCCATACCGGTTTGAGTCAAGTCATGCGCCATGCATTAGAACACCGCGAAAGTTCAATCTCGGATTTTGAATTTTATGAGCCTTCTTTCGGCGCCATCGCCGCATTCATTGGTTTGCCCGTTATCATTGACAAACAAGTAGTCGGCGTACTGGCATTGCAGTTCTACAGCGAGCATGTGTTCGAAGTGCTGTCCAACAATACCGGCATGGGTAAAACCGGCGAAACCGTGGTCGCACGGCTTGAGAATGCGCATACAGCATTGATTATGGCGCCGTTAAACACAGATCCCGATGCCGCTTTGAAACGTAAAATTCCGTTAAACAAGCCTTACTCAACGGCGTTGAGCAATGCGCTTTCCGGAAAATCCGGCGGAGCCATTATGCAGGATTTTCACAATAATGAAGTTGTCGCCGTCTGGCGGTACCTACCCAGAGTAAACTGGGGCATTGTTGTCAAAAAGGATGTCGACGAAGCATTTGCCAATGTCATTCAGATTAAACGTTACAGCGTGATCATTCTGAGCGTTACTTTGCTGGGCGTTATTTTAGGCGCCTTTCTGTTCAACCGGCGGGTTGTCGTGCCGCTGAAGCAACTGAACAGCGGTGCACTGGAAATTGCCGCAGGCAATCTTCATCAGCGTGTCTCAATCGCCGGCTGGAATGAGATGCGACAGCTGGGGCACACATTCAACATTATGGTTGAGCGCCTGAATGCCAGCAATCAGGAACGCAGAAATGCCGAACAGAATTTACGCCAGCTCAATCAGGAACTGGAGGAACGGGTGACAGCCCGCACTGCTGATTTACAGCATGCCAACGCAGTTCTGGCAATCAAGGAAGAAGAAACACGCTCTGTTGTGGAACATATGGTTGACTGCGTAGTGACAACCGATCAGATCGGCGCCATTCTTTCTGCAAACCCGGTAATGGAGAAACTGTTCGGTTATACGCCTGAAGAAGTTATTGGAAAAAACATTGCCATTCTGGTGCCTGAACCTGATCGCTCACAGCATGTATATTATATGGAGCGGTATTGTAAAACAGGACATGGTCAGCAGTATGTCGGACGCCCTTATCTCAAAGGCTCGCACGGCATCGGACAAGGCCGTGAAGTGGAAGCCGTGCATAAAAACGGTAATCACATTCCGGTATATCTGGCTGTCAGCGAATACTATGTCGGCGATGAACGGCATTTCACCGGCGTCATGCGCGATATGCGCGAGCATGTGCGTATCATGAAAGATCTGGAGCAGGCCAGAAATGATGCGGAAGCCGCAAACAAGGCCAAGTCTGCATTTCTTGCCGCGATGAGCCATGAAATCCGCACGCCGATGAATGGCGTCATCGGCATGATAGACGTACTCCGGCAGACCAGCCTGAGCGGCTACCAGATGGAAATGGCCAATCTGATACGCGATTCGGCTTATGCCCTGCTGGCCATTATTGAAGACATTCTGGATTTTTCCAAGATTGAAGCCGGCAAACTGGAAATCGAAAAAATTCCCATGCCGCTGGCCAGCGTCGTCGAAAATGCCTGCGGTATGCTTGCGCATCTCGCGCAGAGCAAAAATGTAGAATTGACTTTGTTCATTGACCCGGCTATTCCTGAAAATGTTCTGGGTGATCCTTTAAGAATCCGGCAGGTATTGGTAAACATCATCAATAACGCCATCAAATTTTCCAGCAAGCAGGAAAAACCGGGCAAGGTTTCCGTGCGGGTCACACTGACCGAATCCGAACCGGAGAAAATCGTCGTTACTTTTCAGGTTACCGATAACGGCATTGGCATGGACAAGGAAACGCTGGAGAAACTCTTCCAGTCCTTTTCCCAGGGAGACCCATCAACCACGCGTCGATTCGGCGGCACCGGTCTTGGATTGGCCATCTCGCATCATCTGGCCGAGTTAATGGATGCGGAAATCACGGTACAAAGCCGACCTGCTCAAGGCTCTACATTTGTCATTCAAATGCCCTTCAAGCCTTTGCCTGACACCGATGAAGCCAAATACAAAGCGACAGAACTGTCGGGTTTGTGTTGTCTGATTTTCGGCAATCATGATGGATTAGGTAATGACCTTGCGATTTATTTAAAAAGCGCAGGCGCATCTGTTGACCAGATTCCTGATTTAACTGCGGCCCTGCACTACATAAAAAAGCTGAAAGCCGGTTTATGGCTGATCGTTATTGATGCCGGAAATCAGGAACCGCCCATTGAGGAATTGCGCATTGCTTTCAGCGAGCGATCGGAAGTATTAGGTGCGCGTCTGGAACCCCATTTTATTATTATCAAGCGCGGCCGCCGCAAACAGGCGCGCGTTGAAGATATCGATATCGTTACCCTGGACGGTGACGTGATGTATCGGCAGTCTCTGCTGAGAGCGATGGCACTGGCAGCCGGAAGAGCCGAACCCGAAGAAATCAATTTGCCGGCAGCCGAAACCCGTACCACGCCGCCATTACTCATGTCACGTGAAGAAGCCCTGCAGCAAGGCAGACTGATTCTGGTCGCCGAAGATAATGAAATTAATCAGAAAGTTATCCGGCAGCAATTGACACTGCTCGGTTATGCTGCCGATATCGCCAATGACGGGCGTGAAGCATTGGGACGCTGGCAGAACTGTGAGTATGCACTGGTATTGACCGACTTGCACATGCCGGAAATAGATGGTTTTGAATTGACAAAAAGTATCCGTGAACTCGAGTCGGAAAAATGCCACACCCCCATTGTCGCCTTAACCGCCAATGCGCTTAAAGGTGAAAGAGAGCACTGCCTGAATGCCGGCATGGATGATTATCTCAGCAAGCCGGTTCAGCTTGAGGATCTGCGTCTGATGCTGGAAAAATACATGTCGCAGAGCCAGCCGGATTCAGAAGAAAAGAGGCAGTCCGGGCAAAAAGCGGCGGATACATCGGTGGAAACAGCTACAGCTGATCAGACGAATGAAGCGCCTGTAAATGTGCACATCCTCGAAGGGTTTGTAGGCAATGATCCGGAAATTATTAAAGACATGCTGCACGATTACCGGCTCAGTGCTACGCAGACGGCCGCAGAATTACGAACGGCACTGCAGAATAATCAATTGACGACTGCTGGCTTAATTGCGCATAAGCTTAAATCGTCATCACGTTCGGTTGGTGCGCTAAAACTCGGCGATATTTGCGCCGAAATGGAACAAGCCGGCAGGAATAACGACAGAGAATCACTCGACAATTTGTTTATCCAGCTTGATAAAGCACTTAAAGCGGTCGAAGCCTATCTTGACACACTTTGAATCAACGTGCTGGCGTTACTTCTGCAACTATTCTGCAACAAATATTTACAGGACTTGATTAAACGGTCTGCCGTGATAAAAATTGCAAATGTTACCGGCAATCTGATCCAGCAGGCGTTGGCGCGATTCTCTGCTGGCCCAGGCGACATGCGGTGTAATGATCAAATTGGCATGCGGATACTGAAGCAACAAATTTTCATGATCCGGCGGCTCTTTCTGTAAAACATCCAGTCCCGCACCGGCAATCCGGCCGCTGGACAAGGCCTGCAACAAATCAGCTTCATTGACGATTGCGCCACGCGCGGTATTGATCAGATAGGCTGTTGGGCGCATTAATTCGAACTCTCTCTGGCTGATCATGCCACGTGTATCTTCCAGCAATGGACAGTGCAAGGAAATAAAGTCGGATTGTCGAAGGACTTCATCAAACAGCATTCGTCCTGTACGTGCCGATGACAATCCTTTATGCTCCGCAATGCAGACACGCATCCCGAATGCCCTGGCTACATCGGCGACAGATCTTCCCAGCTCGCCATAACCGATAATGCCTAATACCTTACCCGCCAACTCCTCAATACCGAAATCCAATGGGCAGAAATGCCGGCTGGTCTGCCAGCGGCCATTTTTGACCAATTGCCGGTAGTCCTCAAAATGGCATGTCAGATTCAGCATCAGCATAAAAACATGCTGCACGACTGACGGCGTTGCGTAGCCGCGCACATTACACACCGGAATTCCCCGTTCAGTCGCAGCTTTGAGATCAATATTATTGTACCCGGTCGCCGCAATGCAGATTAACTTCAACTGTCTCGCTGCAGCGATGATTTCACGGTTCAATGAAAATTTATTGCAGACCACAACTTCCGCACCCTGGATACGCTCCAGTACCTGATCAGCATCCGTTTCATCATGGTAATCCCAGGGCGAAACGGCCTGTTCAAGCGCGGTACAATCCATGTCACCCCGGGTAACAGAACCAAAATCAAGAAAAACAGCGCGCATTGATGGAAATCCTTAAACCTGAAAACCTCAGTTGAGTGGAGTTTAGAGTGCGTTGATTTTTATTTTTGGCAAGGCACAATGAGGCGTAATAACGCGTTATT
>CAZXBP010000025.1:0-20866 GCA_964639015.1 uncultured Nitrosomonas sp. | reverse complement strand
AAAATACTTCATTAAACGACGAATTGATTTTTGTTCAGACTCAACAAATTGCGCTAAGTTGTTTTTAAGGTCAGAATTATACTCAAATCGTTAAAACAGTTTCAGGCATGAAATGCTGAAAGGACAGCAGCGAAAATATTTAATCCATTTTTCTGTTGTCGTGTCTGGAAACAGATTCAATTTGGATGTAAGGGATTTTTTTATTTTGCTGCCAGTCAGCACAGCATTTCATTATACAGTTAATTGATATTGATGATATTGATCGGTGTCTGATCGCTTTTCCGTTTTGTATGAAAACAACAGTGTCCGTTTTATTTAGGAAAAATTATGTGCGGTGTGTCTGACAATATCACTCATCGTAGCTTTTGTTGTGCGCCAGGAGGTGTCAAGAGAAAAGAATTGAACCCCCGGCAGAATAGATTCGCTGATTCGGTTTCAGTAACCTACGCCAAGTGCGCGAAGGGTTTCTTTGGTTAGCTTTCCTGATGCCAGGTTATTGTCCTGTTGGAAGCTTTTTAATGCCGCCAATGTTTTAGGGCCGCTGACACCGTCAGCCGGTCCGGGTTTGTAGCCGGCTTTTGCAAGCGCCTGCTGTACCTGACGAATGAGCTTGGGCGTGGCCGGGACAACTTGATCAGCATCATCAATGATTTCAGCAACTGTTGCACTTGCATCTTCCTTAAAATCAACGACGGTATCTTGCGCCATTGTGACGCTGTCATCAATGGCGCCTATCATGGTGTCTGCGGACTCGTTGACAGCATCTCCTGCAGCGTCAAGACCTTCATCAACAGTTTCCGAGAAACCATCCAGAATACCTTCCATTGATGCAATTTCACTTGCCGGGTCAAAGTCACCAAACGTTTGTATTTCTTCAACATTTTCCAGGCTGGTTATCGGTTCGGGCGCAATGACGGTTTCCCCGCTTTCCTTGGTGTTCGTCCCGGTTTGTTCATTTGCTGTCGAATCAGCATCTTCTCCGGTACCGCATCCCGATAAGAGAACGGCAGCTAAGAAAAAAACGACCCCCGTTGATAAGATTCTAATTTTAAGTGATTTCATTGATACATCCTCCGTAAGTTTGGAAACAAAGTCTTTTACCACCACTATCTATATCTATAATATAAAGCAGCTGCTATGATAATTCGAAATTCCATCAATGTCTTATTATTCGTTTCGCAGGAATAACCGCTTACGTTCCTTCATGCTCGCAATAAATACTACTGTCGTTCAAAATTCTTGATACCAGAATTGCATTTATTGTAAAAGGATGCCGATGAAAATCAGTGCCACAAAAATGGAAGTATTACATTTTTTATAGACTAATTTAAATTGCAGTAAATTTCCAATTTTTTATTTTTACTGAATCAGTGGCTGATCAACAGATCGTGATTGAAGAAGTTCCCGCAAGTTGTTGGCATTTATGTTTGATTGACGGCGAAGAACATAGTTACGCGATGGCAATTAGAAGAGACGGTTCAGCATCTAATCGGTTTTTGGTTTGGATGCCATCTAATTCAGGGTGAGGTTGCGTCGTATTTTATCGTATGCCGCCTGCATTGATTCGCAGTTCCTGCGTCGCGCTGAAAGGAGATGAAACTCGTGCGCGGAAAATCAATGGCATGGATCTATGTCAGAATAGCTACATAGCTTTACAGCGACTGATCTGCGCCAATTCCCTACGACTAGGAGGTTGTCCGAGAATAGTGATCGTATAGCGAGGGCGAGGCTGATTGAGCGGGATTTTTCGATTATTTGAGGCGAATAGTCGTTCTATTCAACGAAAAGCATCGGCAAATCCAGCCAGCCGGAATCGTCCGCAGTAGATCAGTCTATTCTCGGACAGTCTCTTAGAACATCTCCCGCCCGGTTATCGGCGAAATGCCGCTCTCTTGGATATCGTTTGAGTTGCGGGTTGTGTCATATGAGTTCATTGCTGTGTGCAATTTGAACTCTGCAATGAACTTCCGAAAACCATAGACAGTACCGAGATGAGCATTCGCTTGTGGGTTTTGAATCCGCGTTGGATAATTGAATCTGCTGCCGTAATTGTTATTGTTGTTTTGGCGCAACACGCTACTAATATTGCCTTGACACATAAAAGCTCGTTATATAAGCTGCGTTTTGGTCAAATACGACACACTTATTAATAATTAAGCAATGTCAGCGGTCAGCATTGGAGTCAAAAATTCCAGCCTGTAGAAAAAGAATCATAAAAAGAATCAAATTGAAGGCAGAGAATTAAGGTTGGCACGCGATATCGGGATTTCTTGCCAGGAAATGCAAGATGAAGAAAAGTACAAGTCATATTACTTCGAGGGGAAGATCTTGAGTTCGACAATAACCAAGTTGAACGCTCCGCTTATGCAGGCGTTTGATTTTCAGCCTTCCAGCGAAACGCAGTTAATACCAACAGCGACACGGAATACGCTCGCCCAGCAGTTGGCGGGTTTTGATACTTTAATCGATGCGCTGGAATATGCTGCGCAGGGAGTTACCGGATACAATTTCTACGATGCGAAAGGTGGCCTGTGTTCGGTGCTGCCTTATAGTCTGCTTAGAGATAATGCGCGCAGACTGGCGCAGTGTTTGTCTGGTTTCGGGTTAGAACGCGGCAGTCGTGTCGCTATCATAGCCGACACATCGCCTGAATTCATTGAGTTGTTTTTTGCCTGCCGTTATGCCGGATTAGTTCCATTTGCAATGCCTGTGCCCGTTAATTTGGGTAGTCACGGAATCTACGTGCAACAGTTGAGAGGATTGCTCGAAAGCAGCCAGGCAAGTCTGGCGCTCGCAAATCTTGATTACATCAATTTTCTCGAAGAGGCGGCTGAAAAAGTAACTGCGTTGAAATGGACCGGTACGCCTGTGCAGTTAAGTGAATTTCCAGCGCAAGCAAGGGTATTGCAGCCCAACCAGCCTGATGAGACTGCTTACTTGCAATTTACGTCAGGCAGTACGCGTATGCCGCGAGGTGTAGTCATCACCGAGCACGCACTTATGTGTAACTTAAAAGGGATAGTGCGTAATGGCTTGGAAATAGCACCCGGCGATCGTTCTGCCTCCTGGTTGCCTTTCTACCATGATATGGGACTGGTTGGTCTTGTTCTGGCACCTATGGTTACGCAGATATCCGTTGATTATCTGGCGACACGAGATTTTGCGATACGCCCCTTGCAATGGCTCAAGTTGATTAGTCGCAATCGCTGCACAATAGCATTCAGTCAGCCTTTTGGCCTTAAGTTATGTACTATGCGCGCACGCGAATCAGATTTGAAGGATCTTGACTTGAGCTGCTGGAGAGCCGCCGGAATTGGTGCTGAAATGATTCGTCCTGATACGCTGAGGAAATTTGCTGAAAGGTTTTCATCTTCCGGATTTAATGAAAATGCATTTCTTCCCTGCTATGGCTTGGCTGAATCGACGCTGGCCGTCACATTTTCAAAAATAGGTAACGGATTTGATAGCATACAAATCGACAGTAAAACGCTGGTCGATAAACGAGTAGCTGTCAAGTTGCAGATGGAAGGGCGCAAAAGCAATGAATTTGTCAATTGTGGGAAACCGTTGCCTGAGCACATCGTTAAAATTGTCGATGAAGAGGGCCAACAACTGGAAGAACGGATGCTTGGCAGCGTACTCGTGCAAGGTGCAAGCGTCATGTTGGGCTATTTCAACAATCCTGAAGAAACAAAAAATGCACTAAAACCGGAAAACTGGCTTGATACCGGAGATATCGGTTTCCTTTATGAAGGTGATCTGTATATCACGGGGCGGCGAACGGATGTCATTATTGTCAATGGACGCAATATTCGTGCGCAAGACATCGAAGAACTTGCCGAACAGCAGCCTGAAGTCAGATCAAGAGAAGCATCGGCTTTTGGCATCAATAATGAGGATGGATCCACAACAGTCGTTCTCGTCATCGAATGCAGATTGACTTCATTGGCAGAACGCCATACGCTGATCAAGCGATTACAGCAACTTGTCTATATGGCTTTTGGTGTGAATTGTATCGTGGAACTCGTGCCGCCGCATACGCTGCCCAGAACATCTTCAGGCAAGCTTTCCCGTTTTGCAGCGCGACAAGGTTACATTCAACGTACAAATCTGAATGATCAGCTCGCGGTGGTAGAATCCGGGGATCGTTAATCGGTTATGCAAAAATTGGTAGCTGTCACTGGCGCTACTGGTTTTATTGGGCAAAGGCTTGTCAACAGTCTTGTTGGCGCGGGATGGCGTGTAAAGGCGATAACTCGAAGTAAAAAAGCGAATGCAGATTCTATCGACTGGATTCATGGCGATCTTGATAATCTGTCAGCTTTAACCGATCTTGTTGAAGATGTTTCAGCAGTTATCCATTGCGCGGGGACTGTACGAGGCAGTTCATTCGAGGCATTTGCGCACACCAATGTGACTGGAACAGAAAATCTCCTTGACGCGGTTGCTGGACAAAGGCATCCGCCGCGTTTTCTGTTCATTTCTTCTCTTGCTGCCAGACAATCTGAGCTGTCCTGGTACGCAAAAAGTAAAAAGCACGCTGAACAGCTGGTCATTGATCGGGCGCGGGAATTATCCTGGACAATTTTCAGACCAACTGCAGTATACGGCCCGGGTGATAAAGAGCTTAAACCGCTTTTCCAAGCAACCCGCAAAGGATTTCTCCCGGTCGTGGGCCGATTACAAAACCGTTTTGGATTGTTACATGTTGACGATCTGGTTTCAGCAATTCAGGCATGGCTGGATCTTTGTGTGCCCTGTCCAGGTATTTACGAACTCGATGATGGCACAGCAGGAGGGTATAGCTTTCAGTCACTGGCTAATTTGACTCAGGAGATATGGAGCAGGCCGGTTCGTTGCGTCGTAGTGCCCCATTCTCTGATAAGAAATGTCGCTATCTTGAATCTTTGGCTGGCAAGAATCTTACATTATTCTCCCATGCTGACTCCCGGTAAAGTAAAAGAGTTACACCACCATGATTGGGTATGTGATAATGCGCCTTTAATTCATGCACTGCTTCGCTGGAAACCGCGTGTCCGCTTGCAGGATGCATTGCCGGAATTAGTATAGTTTTGCCTAAAATATAAGCTTATGACTGATAATAATTACAATGAAATTATCGAACTGCTTTGTGATCGTCTTCGCAGCCTCGCCAATACAAATGTAAGCATTACAGCGGAAACCAATCTTATCAGCGAGTTATCCATTGATTCAATCAAGCTTCTTAATCTTATCATGGAGATTGAAGATGCATTTGATATCTCGATACCTATTAACGCATTGGCTGATGTGCAAACAGTGCATGAATTGGCGACCCTCATTTCCAAAATTAAATCTGCATCCTGATAAATGAATTTACTGGAAAAACTTGATGCAGCTGCGGCAGCAAGAAAAGCAATGTTGCCTGAAGGCGTCGGGGCTTTTGGCATTCCTATTGAAGAAGTGTATTCAGCTACAGAAGCCAGGATTGGTCAACGTCGCGTATTGCTGTTGGGAACAAACAATTATCTGGGATTGACGTTTGCACCTGAATGCATTCAGGCGGCGCACAAGGCGCTTGATGAAGAAGGCACGGGTACGACCGGCTCGCGCATGGCAAACGGGAGTTATTATGGACATCGCGCACTTGAACGCGAGTTTGCCGATTTTTATGACTGTTGTTCAGGAATCGTTTTTACTACTGGTTATCAAGCCAATCTGGGCACTATATCTGGATTAGTCGGCCGCGGCGATACGGTTTTGATTGACGGTGATTCGCATGCCAGTATTTTTGATGGCTGTATTTTAAGCGGTGCTGAAATTATCCGCTTCAAGCACAACGACATGGCCGATATGGAAAAGCGCTTGCGCCGCCTGGGCGAACGTACAGAAACAACGTTAATTATCGTCGAAGGCATTTACAGCATGCTTGGTGATCAGGCGCCATTGGCTGATATAGTGGAACTTAAAAATAAATACCAGTGCACATTGTTGCTGGATGAAGCGCATTCACTCGGCGTGCTTGGAGAAACAGGGCAAGGGTTGGTGGAAAAGACCGGATTACAGAAAGAAGTGGATTTCATCACCGGTACCTTCAGCAAAAGTCTGTGCAGTATTGGTGGTTTTTGCGTTAGCAATCATCCACAGCTGGATCAGCTGCGCTATGTCAGTCATCCCTACATTTTCACAGCGTCTCCGTCGCCGGCAACTATCGCATCAACACGTGCTGCACTGCAACTGCTAAGAGAAGGCAGTCATTTGCGCAAACAACTCTGGAAGAACTGTACGCAGTTATATAACAGGCTTTCGGATACCGGATACCGGCTGGGGCCGGAGCCAGGTCCTGTGATTGCTGCAATGCTCGACAACCCAAAACAGGCACTCCAGATCTGGCAGCGTTTGTTGGAAAACGATATCTATGTGAATTTGATATTACCGCCAGCCGCGCCCGATGGAAAATCACTGGTGCGTTGCAGCGTTAATGCGGCGCATACGACCGAACAAATAATACATGTCGGCGACACTTTTGCCAAACTGTATCACGAAGTATTGCAGACATAATTGCCAGTGAGTGCGCTTACGGTCGACCATGTTGTCCGGAAACCGTTGTATCAGACAAAGCCTCCGCACTGAGTAAAATGACTTCTATTTCTTCAATGATTTCTTCCTGGCGAATTCTGTTATAGTTTAAACGTAATTGTGCTTCATTTTTTTCCAGACGCTGAATGGCTTTCTCCATATGATCAAGACGCATTTGGTTTTCGATCATCAACGATGTATAAAAAACTTCATGCAAAGCAGCATAAAGAAAGTGGTCCGTCAATAGCGTCCAGAACTGGTATGGTTCAAGATTCAATACCGGCGGATAGGAAAATTCAGATTTTTGCTGCGGTAATGCCAGTGGTAAAAGCTGCCTTAATTTCACAGTACCGCTATCATTATCGTAATATACTGCACTGATGCTTCCAATTTTTTCCAGCTGTAATTGCTGATGTAAACGACTGAGCACTTCGGTCAAATGCAATAACGTGGTATGAATTTCTTCAGCAACACTATGCCCGCCAAGAAAAGCAACAACTCGCTTGTCATCCTGGAACTTTGCATGCAGCCGATTTCCGACGACCAATAGTTGCTGATTTTCGCGTTGTTCATGAGATTGCACAAACTGGTGTAATGTTTTATTAAAATCACCACAAAACCCACGCTCCGAGCCAATGACGATCCAGAGTTGCTGCAAATCTTTCGGTAACGATTGCAGATGTGAATAGAAGCTCAGAAAATCCTGGGATGCTGCTTCAATACTAGATACCACGCGTTGCTGTGTAGTCAGAAAAATATCCAGCTTGCGAATTTCGAGCAAAGCCAGATTTTTCATGGCATTCAAGATGTTTCTTATTTCATCAAGCGTAGCGATACGCGATTTTATTTCATGACGCTTGCTCATCGCAATGTTGTTTTAACCATGCATTGATTAACCTTTTCCACTGATCTCGACCTTCGTCAAGATTCAAATCAGCATGAGCAACCTGTTGTTTCAAATACGCCATACAAGACTTTATTTGCTCCAGCTCCAGCTTGTCGAATAAACCTTCGTTATAAGCTATCAGCCATGCCATTTGGAATTCTATCGTCACAGGGGATAAGGATTCCTGTTTGAGAATTTCCCGTAGAATCTGTCCACGCCGTATGCGTGTTTCTATGCTTTTATCCAGTTTAGAACCAAAACGCGTAAAAACTTCGAGTTCGAGGAACTGTAGATAATCGAGCTTCATGCGTCCGGCCTCTTTCTTGATCATCGGATGCTGCGCCTTGCCGCCGATACGCGATACCGAACGAGTAACATCAATTGCTGGCAGAAAACCACGCACAAAAAGCTGATGATCGAGATAAATCTGCCCATCCGTAATGGAAATCAGGTTCGTCGGTATATAGGCTGCGATTTCCCCGAGCTCGGTTTCTATGATAGGCAATGCTGTCATACTGCCGCCACCCTGTTTAGTGCAAAGACGCGTGGAACGCTCTAATAGACGTGAGTGAAGATAAAAAATATCGCTCGGGTAAGCTTCCCGCCCAGGCGGCCTGCGCAGTAGCAGTGACAATTCACGGTAACTACGTGCATGCGTACTCAAATCATCGTATACAATTAACGTATCGCGTCCTTGCGCCATCCAGGACTCGGCCACAGTACAACCCGCAAAGGGTGCCAGATATTTCAAACCAGGCATGGCATTCGCCTCCGCAACGACCACAACGGTGTAATCCAGAGCGCCTGCACGGCGCAGAATTTCAATGGTATTCACCACTGCCGAACGCTTCTGACCTATTAGCACATAAACGCAGTACACTTCTTTACCACGTTGATTAATGACCGTATCAATCGCCAGTGTGCTTTTTCCACATCCATTGTCGCCAATAATCAGCTGCCGCTGACCCTTACCGATTGGAATCAACGTGTCGACTATTTTATTACCGGTATAAACAGGCTGGGCTACAAAGTCACGCGCAATAATCGGTGGAGAACGCATGTCGAGCATCCGGAATGTATCGTAGGACAATGCGCCAGCTTCGTCCAGCGGCTTACCGAGTGGATCAATTACGCGACCCAGCAAGAGATCGCCTGTGCCAATGCGCAGACGGTTACCCGTCAGAAAAACAGAGGTGCCCGCCGTTAGTTGCGCTGTCTGTTCAAGCAAAATAGCACCTATACGATCACGATCGAGATGAAAAACCAGCGCTCTACTGCCATCTTCCAAGTGAACCATTTCATCCATACCGGCCGACGGCAGACCGCTGATCCATGCAATGCCGTCACCCACCGATATTACTGTACCTTGTTCTGATATACGTAACTGGAACCGGTAGTGACTCAACCAGTCAGATTGATAGCATAGCAGAGAATCACGTTGCATCTTCAATGCATTACTGATCATTTTGCATGGACTTACTGAAAAACTTCATTTCATCACGTAAATTGGCATGGAGTATTAACGGGCCTATTTCAATATGAATACCGGCCAGCAATCCACCAACGCATTGAAATTCCAAAGTTGATTTCTGACCGATGATTTCATTCAATGCGGCAGACAAAGTTTCACGTTGCGCATGGGGCAAGGGAAAAGCGCTTTGTACGACGATCGGCGCTGACAATGAAGCCACAGCCTCAGCGATGGTCCGTTTGTCTGGTTCGTCAAGATTTGCGAGATCCTCAAGCAACAACTGAAACAGTTGCTTCTCCAGTTCAGGTGTCGCCATCCGAGACAGCAGTTTACTGGCAAATGCAACACCTTGCTGAATTGCCCGATCTTCAATCTTTTTTTCATATTCCTGCTGGTGGCGTTCATCCAGAATTCTGCGACGCTCTGTTTCTTCTTCAATTCGGTGTATCAATTCTGCAAGTTTGTGTTCGCGTATCTCAGCCAATTCTGCGGCCAATCGCGCATGAGCCGCTTCTTTTTCATTTTCCCAATCCACCAGAAACTGTTCGTTTTTTTGCTTGAGTGCCTTGGCTTCTTCTTCAATGCGTTTTGCATCAGCCATTGCCTGATCAATGCCGACACGACGTTTGTCAATGATATCCAGAACAGGCTGATATAAAAAACGCTTCAGAATCCAGATCAGGATTAGAAAATTGACAATCTCAAGAATGAAAGTAGTCCAGTCGAAATCCACGTATTGTTACCGAGTTATTGAACAATATATTCGAGTAGCGGATTGCGGAACAGGATGATCAGCACAATCACTAGCACATAAATTGCCAGCGACTCAATCATGGCCAGCCCGATAAATAATGTGCGCATCACCGACTTCTCCGCTTCCGGCTGGCGCGCGAGTGCATCCAGTGCCTGACTGATTGCGCGGCCCATAGCCAACGCCGGCATCATCATGCCAATCGCAACCGCCAGAGCGGCACTAACGGTGGACAAAATCGTGAACCAGGTCATGTCGCTCATAGCAGTTTTCCTTTTTCGCTTTGTTGGGATTGCATGGCACCCGCAACATAAATCAGCGCCAGCATGCCGAAAATATAAGCCTGCACAAGGGCTTCAACAATATGCAGCATCAATAGGGGTATCGGTACCAGCAGTCCGGCAACCAGCAAAACCAATAACGCCACCAGCTCCAGACTCATAATGTTACCAAACAGACGCACCGCCAATGCAATCGTGCGGGTAATCTCGCTAATCAAATGAAACGGCAGCAATAGAGGTGTAGGACTCAAATAATGCCTCAAATAATGCAGGCCATTCTGGCGGATGCCAAACCAGTGTACCGACAAAAAAACCAGCACAGCGAGCCCTGCGGTTACTGACAAATTGCCTGTCGGCGAACTCAGCTCAGGTATCAGGCCGATCAGGTTTGCAATAACAATATAAATCCACAACGTAGCGATAAATGACAGCAATTGTCTTGCCTGTCCGGGTAGCACTGCGTGTATTGCACTTTCCATGGTAGAAACAATGCCTTCCAGCGCAGTTTGTAATGGCCCTGGCTGCAATGTTAGTTTCCTGGTTGCAACCCAACTTACCACGCCCAAAACGAGCATGATGCCCCAGGTCGTAATCACGATGGACGTAATACCCAGCGGACCGATATAAAATATTACCGCGGTCTTTTCCATCACTGATGCTCCCGGACATATAAATAGACATTGAAAATACCGATGACGAGACCCAGGATCAGCAAACCAATCGTCCAACGTATGGAATACTCTTCTGTCTGATCATCCAGCCAGTTTCCCAAATAAACACCTGCAATGACTGGCAATACGAACAACAGCGAGAGCGTACCCATAAAGATGGATTGCGCCAGTAATGTGGGACGCTCTTCTTCCGCTTTTTTCATCCGTTTAATCTGTTTCTCGACGGACTTACGCAACTGTTTGTCATTCATGGCAGCACTTACCCCTTTTAACCGAACCGTTACAAATGTACACCACTACGCTGCATTTGCCACAACCGGCGAAACATCTCCTGTTCTAGTTGATTCAGACTGCTTTTGATTTCCTGTAGTGATTCCTCTTCTTCGAGCAATTGTTGCATCAATCCC
Organism: uncultured Nitrosomonas sp.; assembly: GCA_964639015.1. Lineage (GTDB taxonomy): Bacteria > Pseudomonadota > Gammaproteobacteria > Burkholderiales > Nitrosomonadaceae > Nitrosomonas. Next base: position 9,841 of record CAZXBP010000025.1, on the reverse strand, counting down.
TCGCTGATACGTTGATAATCGTTATCACAAAGAAAACGGCGCGAACTGATATATAAATTGTTATCAACAAAATAAAGAATACCTCCCGGAAATGCAAGATAATACCAGTCGCCATTTTCCAACTGATAACGTGCCAATCCATAATTGAGCGCTGTCATCATGCGTGCATGACCAGCAAGAATTCCAAAGCTGCCAGATGCATCCGCGCCTACAAAGCTGATGACCCGTTCAACCGGTGTGTATTGGGTGGCGCTTTGCATATGCAATTTGAATGTTTTCATTACACTGCCTCCATGGTGCCACGCATATAACAGTGTTCTTCCGGAATATCATCGTAATCGCCACGCAAAAATGCTTCGCAGTCGGTCAAGGTTTGCTCCAGCTTGACCGAAACGCCCGGAATACCGCTATGGGAGCTCATGACGTGAAAAGGTTGCGTCAGATAACGCTGCAATTTACGCGCACGCATTACAACACGCTGATCTTTCTCCGATAAAGCTTCCATTCCCAGCATGGCAATCATGTCTTCCAGTTCTTCATAACGCGCCAGATGTTCACGAACACGTTCCGCTACCTCGTAATGCCGGTCACCCAAAAATAAACGATCCATCATTTTGCTTGAAGATTGCAGTGGATCGACAGTCGGGTAAATTCCTTTTGCCGCCTGACTGCGCGACAGGATCACAGTGGTGTCGAGATGCGACAATATGGTGCTGACCGCCGGATCGGTCATATCATCCGCAGGCACATAAACAGCCTCCACCGCAGTAATGTTGCCATTACGCGTGGAGATGATTCGTTCTTGTAGTTCCGCGACTTCACTCATCAGCGTCGGTTGATACCCGACCGTGGCTGGCATGCGGCCCAGCAGTCCGGAAATCTCGCTGCCAGCCTGCACGAATCGGAAAACATTATCCATCAATAATAATACTTCCTTGTGCATGACATCACGCAAATATTCCGCATAGGTTAATGCCGATAAACCCACGCGGAAACGCACGCCTGGCGATTCATCCATCTGCCCGAACAGCATCAATGTTTGAGGCATTACACCGGCTTCCTGCATTTCATGCCATAATTCGTGACCTTCCCGAATTCGTTCACCAACACCGGCAAAAACAGAAACACCTTGATGTAAACTCACAATGGCGTGCATAAATTCCATGATCAACACCGTTTTGCCGACTCCAGCGCCACCGAATAACCCGGTTTTCCCGCCTTTAATAAAAGGGCACAGCAGGTCAATGACCTTGATACCGGATTCAAGAATACAAGTCGCCGGTACGGTTTCAGACAGCAACGCTGGCGATGCAATGATGTTTCGCATTTCAGTTGTCTGTAATGGTGGTTGCCCATCGAGCGGCATGCCAAACATATCCAAAATGCGACTCAGACAATCGGTTGTCACTGGAACACGTAATGGCCCGCCACTGTCAAATAGTGTGATACCGCGTTTGAGTCCACCTGTAGAATGCAGTGCAATAGCGCGTATCCGCTTTGCATCGAGATGGCGATAAACCTCAAACAGATAAAATTGATGATCGCAAGTACAGAACAGTGCCTGATGTAATGGTGGCAGACGATCACAAATTACATCAATGACCGGTCCGTAAATTTCCTCAATGAATCCGATGGGATCATTTGAAGCCTTCATTGCCTGCATCATTTGTTCCATACATTCGGTTTCCGGGATAATGTCGATCGAAATGGTAGTTATACCGTAAGTGAACAAGCACATTCAATAAAAAACCACAATTTAAACCACTTCACCGTGTATGAACTCCCTCACTTTTATACAATCACGGTAATAATAATTTTTCATTTGATCTGATATGCAAGAAAACTGGCAAGCCTTTTTACTTACTCAATATGCAGTTATCGAGAACGATAAAGTCGTCCGTTTCGGCGAAAGCCGGCTTGAAGCGGAGCAAACAAGAACAGAAGATGCGCTAGTTGATCTCTCACATTCAGGACTGCTCGTATTTTCTGGAGAAGATGCGCAGACGTTTCTACAGAATCAGCTCAGTTGCGATGTGAAGTTGATCAATCAGCATCAGGCGGCGTACGGCAGCTACTGTACTTCAAAGGGGCGCGTGCTGGTGAATTTTATTCTGTGGCAACGTGGCGATGAATGGTTTATGCAACTGCCGGTCAGTCTTTGCGCAGCTATACAAAAAAGACTATCGTTATTTATTCTGCGTTCGAATGTTCGCATCAGTGATGACAGCAATCAGTGGATACGCATCGGTGTTGCAGGAAAATCAGCTTGTGATCACATTGCCGCAATCATGCAGATTGTTATTGATGCCAATCCACGGCTTGAGGTGATACATGCGCCACAGGCAACGTTGGTATGCCATGCAGCAGACCGTATCGAGCTGATTGTGAAGCCGGAAAAAGCGCCGGAATTCTGGATGCAGTTGTGTCGGTACGCGCGGCCTTGCGGTACAGATTATTGGGATTGGTTGACTTTGCGGGCCGGTATACCTGTAATTACTCCGGAAACACAAGAGGAATTCATACCGCAAATGATTAATCTGGATCTGATCGGCGGCATCAGTTTTAAAAAGGGATGCTATCCCGGACAGGAAATCGTCGCACGTACGCAGTACCTGGGTAAACTCAAGCGTCGCATGTATCTTGGGCATATCGAGACAGATGATTGTGTATCGGCAGGAGACGATCTATATGGCGCGGATTTCGAAGATCAGTCCTGCGGCAAGATTGTCAACGCCGCGCCTTCTCCTGACGGCGGTTATGATGTGCTTGCGGTTATTCAGCAAAGCAGTGTGGCGGCAGGAAAAGTTTTCTGGAAAGCCCCGCAGGGTGCTGTCCTGATCATCGAAACACTGCCGTATGCGTTGGATTAACGTATCGGCGTAGCTGCTCAAGTCGCATAATCCAGATAATAAATTGCCGCGCCCAGCAATACCGGCGCCAGAGACGGTAATTCGACATCTGTGCCGGTTGAACAAATAACGCTGCAAGTCATGCGCCCAGATCGAGATACTTTTGTCGGCCCGGTGAAGCTGCTGTACACGCTCGCTTTCCGGTAATCCATCATAATAGTCGGTAATAGTTAAACTGGAGCTGCTGTCTGGTAGAGCGCGGATCGGGTCGATAGTGAATGTTGTGCGCGATTTCACACCCTGGTCGTATTCGATCTGGAGACCATTCGATAATTGCCGTACGGTCAGAATCAGTTCAAAGTCAAAAGGCATTGGTTGGCTGATATTTTGTCCGGCAAAGAAGTAGCGGTTGGCATCCAGGCATCGCCAGTGACGCACATTGAGCATGGGATTGATGCGAAAAAGCCGCTCGATATCGCGGCAGAACTGCGTCAATCCGGGCGCGCTTAGCGGCGCATGCAGAATCGGCAATGCGGTATCGGCGCAGTTCCGTTTCGATTGATTTTTTACATTCATTTCAACCTATAAACACCATAGTTTGACTCACCGTCCGGATGAACCGACATTGCTAGAATTATTTCATGTATTCATATCGTCAGTCATTGCGGATAACGGTCAGTAAATGAAATAAATAACCATGGCCAGAATGAATGCCAGGACGAGTGCAACCAGATCTTCCAGCCGGTCGCTGCCAAAAATCGACAACGTGGAGCCGCGCTCGAACGTTGCTATTTGATCTTTCTGATTCATGTTTCCTCTTGTTTGTTGAAGTTGGTTATACGGTTTCACTGATCAACAGCAGCACTACGACCAACGACAATGCCGCTTTGATAAAACCAACGATGCCGCCAATAATCGCGGGCTCTCCGCCCGCCTGTTTCATCGCGCCAACGGTAATTTGCATGCCCAGACCGACCAGGCCGAAAGCAAACAGCCAGGTAATCCATTCACGGAAAGCTTCAATTTTTTTGTCGGTATGATGTATGGCTTTGTGCGCGGCGCTCAGAATTGAATTCGCTTCATCGGATAAACTCCTGCTGCTGAGAATACTCCGTAACGCGTTATCATCATCAACAGAAAGGATTTAACCGTGTTCTATCAATCGCATCAGCGCGGCGCTGTGCCCGATGTGCCCGATGTTGTGCAGTTCCGATCTCAGCAACTGAATCTGCCCGGCGTTCAGGAGATTTTCTTCCTTGAAGCCCAGATCAGCGGTATTGCCGAAATATTTACCCTGATAATGATTTGCCGGGGCGAAAATGCCGGCTGTCGACAAAGCGAACATGAGAATGAAGCCGATCACGAAAACCGGAAATTTGGTGACTATGATTCGGCTGACATCCACCTGCGCTGCATTGGTACCCTCTTTTCTGACATGCCAGACAGCGAGCCACAGCACAACTACGGGCAGTATCAGAACGCGTTGATGTTAAATATTTCCGCAACCATCAGTGTTTCGATGCCATCCGGCTGGAATGCCAGTGCCGCGCCCGCAACTTGCGCGGAATTCAGAATTCCCGTGCCGGCCCAGGCGCCAAACTGCACATAACTCATGTCAAGGAGATGGCCTACGATCGGAAACAGAAACATGCAGCCCACGCCCCAAAGCAGAATTGTGCCGATAGTATAGGCGATTTCAACAGGTTTGGCCTGCACAACCGGCGCTACAGCAACGGTTGCGGATACACCGCAGACACCTATGCCTGCTGACAAAACACCGCTCATCGAATTCGAGATGTGTCGCCGCGAACCGACCCATAACACGATGCCGACCGAACCCAGAACAAAGAACCCGATCATGAGAATCGACAAGCCGCCGAGATTTTTCAGTTCAGCCGCGCTGTACAATGCCCCCAGAAGAATGATGCCGGTTTTAAGTCCTAACCGCGAAAGGCGGACGCCATTCTCGGCCCATGACGGCACCCGGAACACGTTGACGATGAGAATACCCGCGACAATGCCCAGAACAACATAATTAAGCCCGAAAAGATCATGTGCGTATTTGCCGGTATTGCCGACTTCGCCCGGGCTGATACTGATCACCTCAATTTCCGGCGCAATAAACCAGCGCACCAGCATGGTAATGAACAAAATCAGCATGCCGCACGAAATGGTGGATGAATAGTAATCCAGATGTCCTTCGCGATGCTTGCCGAGCCAGTGCCAAAGCCCTGTCACTACCGCAATCAACTCAAAATACAGTGGCAGTGTCCTGAGTTCGTCGTGGTATTTGTATGATTTGCCGAGTGCCAGGTGCTCCAGCACGGGATTAATCAGGCCGGTATCTGCACCATACCATATCGAAAGCAAGGATAAACCGATGATAAAAAGCGCCGGATTATTTTGGGCGTATACCATGACGGTTAGCGTTATTGAATTCGATCAAGTGCATGCAAACTCTATTATATTAAAATCGATTATGGCATGGATAGACAGTGTTCGGCATTTACTCAAATATGAACTGACGGCTGGTAACTGGCGCATTTTCTGGATTTAGCCTATGATTCAAGGGTGACTCGGAAAACTTAGAGTTTTAAATGAAAATGAGCAAGACGAAACGAGAACAAAAAAATATTGACGCAGCAGGTAATCGATAAGTAATGAAATAATGTTCTAAACAACGATGTTGCGGGGTAAGCAGGCAATCCGCGGAGCGGATACTCGCAAACATGGATTTTTAGCGTAGTAATCGGTCTTCAACCGCAAAGCGTTTGAAAGAAACTTGATGAGGCTGGTGAAATGGATCTTTTATATACCAAGTATAATCAGTAACTTAAAATTGTTTCTTGAAAGAGATGCTGTAAAATTTTGGTGAACGCAAGAGGTGCCGCACAATGTATGAATTGCTGGGCGGGTTGTTTATCGTGATGGTGGTGATGACCGCCGGAATCGCTGCGCGGTTTTATTTTTTAAAACGTGAGCCGTTGCTGCCCGGGCAGTTGGCGCCGGATTTCAAATTGCCTGATCAGCATAATCAGGTACATACACTGACCGACTTCAGGGGTAAATGGCTGGCGCTTTACTTCTACCCAAAGGATGATACACCTGGTTGTACCCGACAGGCTTGCGCATTTCGTGACGATTTCGACAGGCTGAAAGCACTGGGCGCCGAGATTATCGGTATCAGCGTGGATACAGTACAAAGCCATACCGGTTTTGCCAGCAAATTCAATCTGCCATTTCCGCTGCTTGCCGACGCTACGTGTGAAACGGCGGCGCGCTATCAATCGCTGATTAACCTGGGAATTGTCAAATTTGCCAGACGCAATACATTTCTTATCGATCCGGCAGGTAAAATTGTTAAAGTCTACGTTTCCGCCAGCACACGGCATAACTCAAGTGAAGTGGTCAGCGATCTGGAGCAATTAAAGCGGATGGATCAGGTGAGTCATTCCAGTTGACAAAGCCTTTGTGCCGAGGCGCTACATGAATATCATCAGCAGGAAACTATATTGGAAATTTGGAATCCATTTGACAAAACCTATCTACGATAGGAAAGCCCTGAAGCAGATCATCTTTTTAAGTATGAGGATGTTAAGAGCATGGTAAATTTTACAGAAGAGCAGTTGCAGCAAATCAAGGCGGCAATACACAAGCGTTATCTTGAATTGCAAGAAGAAATCCGCAGCGAATTAGTCAATACCAGTGAAGAATTTGATGTCAGCCGGGCGGATGATATTAACAACATACTCGCCGATGTTGACACTGCGTTGATTGATAAGCAGATCAACGAAATGCGTGAGCTTGAAATGTCCGAGAAGTACTTGAAGGAGCTTGAGTTCGGTGATTGCGTGGATTGCGGCGAGGAAATCGGCTTTGAGCGCCTGATTGCGAATCCTTCTACGCAGCGATGCATCGAATGCCAGCGCAAATTCGAGAAATTCTATCCATCCGGTAACACGCCATCGCTTTGACTGCAACTGATACCGGTAGTCTGGTTATTTCCTGAGCAGCACTATTACAGCGCCGCTGCCGCCACCTTCCGGTCTGGCCTGGCAGAACGCGAGTACAGCGCTGCATTGTGCCAGCCAGTTGCCGGCTCTGTGCTTTAACACTGGAATTCCATCTGCTGAACTCAGTCCTTTGCCATGTACAATCCGGATGCATCGGTAACCGCTGTGCACTGCATTTTCCAGGAATAAAGCGAGTTGCTGTCGGGCGGCGTCCTGCGTCAGGCCATGCAGATCCAGGCTGTCCTGAACAGTCCAGTATCCGTTCCTGAGCCGCCGCAGCGTTTGTCGGGAAACCCCGGGGCGCAGAAACGACCATTCTCCATCCGCTTCAATGTCCAGAAAAATATCCGTGTGTTCGATTTCTCCGGCTGGAATGTGATTGCGACGTGGCCGGGGTTCCGGTCTAGGGTGTTTGATAATAATCTTGTTATTGGCTGGCAATGGCACCACATCCTGCATCGCGGCGCGGAATGCATCCTGATCATCCGGGTCGGGTGCTATCGTGTCAGTATTACTTTTTTTGGACATTCGTACAGCCGGGTAACTAAATAAATTAAAGCATGTGATCAAAATATCTTTCCGCATCCAGCGCCGCCATGCAGCCGCTTGCTGCGCTGGTCACCGCCTGACGGTAAACATGATCCTGCACATCGCCTGCGGCAAATACGCCAGGTATGCTGGTTGCCGTTGCATTGCCCTGACGACCACTGTGCGTGATGATGTAGCCGTTTTCCATGTCGAGCTGACCGGCAAAAATATCGGTATTCGGTTTATGACCGATGGCAATGAAAACGCCGTGCAGATCAATGGTGTTGGTTGCATCGTTTTGCGTGTTTTTAATGCGCATTCCGGTCACGCCGCTGTCATCGCCAAGCACTTCGTCAAGCACGTGATTGAGTTCCAGCCGGATATTGCCGTTTCTGACTTTTTCCATCATTTTGTCGATAAGAATCTTTTCGGAACGGAATTGTTCCCGCCGGTGAACGACCGTGACACTTTTGGCGATATTGGACAGATAAATCGCTTCCTCAACAGCTGTATTGCCACCGCCGATCACCGCGACATCTTGCCCTTTGTAGAAGAATCCGTCGCAGGTTGCGCAGGCCGAAACTCCACGTCCCATGAATGCTTCTTCGGATGGCAAGCCAAGATATTTGGCTGATGCGCCGGTGGCGATAATCAACACGTCGCAGGTATACGTACCCTGATCGCCGACCAGTGTTAAAGGTTTTTCCTTAAGCCGGGCAGTGTGGATATGGTCAAAAATAATTTCAGTGTCGAAACGTTCGGCATGCTTCTGAAAACGTTCCATCAGCTCGGGCCCCTGTACGCCCATGGCATCGGCAGGCCAGTTATCGACATCAGTGGTCGTCATAAGCTGGCCACCCTGTTCCAGTCCGGTGATAATGACGGGCCTCAGATTGGCGCGCGCCGCATAAACCGCAGCCGTATAACCGGCTGGGCCGGAACCAAGAATTAAAAGTGGGCAGTGTCTCGTTGTCATGATTGCAGGATAAAAGTTGAATAAATGACCGAACTATACTGAGTAACGCGGGCAATCTCAAGGCTCGGTTAACAGCGGGATGGCATGCAGGAAAATACTGGAAAGCTGATTTACAGCTTAAGCAATTTCCAATACTAGCGTAAAATTAAGTCCTCGCCCTGGTAGCTCAGTGGATAGAGCGACCCCCTCCTAAGGGGTAGGTCGGACGTTCGATTCGTCTCCAGGGCGCCAATAAATCAGTATGTTATGTATGTTGTATTAGGTTCTGCTGATACTCTGAAATGATCGCAGAAAATCTCTATCCATTTGAGTGAAGTGGACAGCAGAACGGAATTGCCTGAAAGGCAACGGAGAGTTTTAAAAAGTTTTGCAACTCCAGAAGAGCGCCTACTTCTGAGAAGTAGCAAAATATGCTGCCATCACTTCAGTAGTAGAAGAATGGTGTTTATTACCCTGCTTATTGAGCAAATGGTATTCTGATTTTAAAGACAGATTCGTTCAATTATTCTGGATAATTTGTTATACAATTCTATGCTGTTTTGCTCGAGCAGTATTGTCGGGAATATAAAATAAATAGAGTTGCGATTTATTGTGTTTACAGATAAAAAATTGGAGAAAATATGAAGGATGTGTCCGGACGCAGATGGGTAACAAAATTGGGTGGTGTCGTTTTAGCTTCGTTTCTGGTGGCGCCTGCTTATGCGCAGCTCATGCTTGCTCATGAAGGTCATCATGATGCAGGTGGATGTGAAATAAAAAATGGTGAATTTCCTATCGCGTTCAGTGCATATGAAGTACCTGAGGGTAATATACCGCCGCTGCATTCATTTTGTAAAAATATTCCTACTCCTGGAAAAGTGCAGCTGACTGTAGAGTTGTCTGATTGGGATTCGCGAGAAATACCACTGGCTGTTCGACTGATCGAGGCGGGCCACGGCGGTCACGGCGCGGCTCACACTAATGTTAAGACATCAGCGGGAAATAAGACCGACTCAGGTCACAGTGCGCACGATATGCACGATCATGACGACCATGTGATGGAGCATGAAGGGCCCGGCCATTCAGATCCAAGTGCGGCAGAGCACGGTATCAACTACCTGCCGTATATGAAGCATTCATCAGGCATTATTGTTGTTTCGGCAGATTTGAAAAAAGGGAATTACGAAATTCTGTTGGAAAGAAAAGATGACGCCGGAAATGTTGTTGTAGCTGGACGTGTACCGTTTGCAGTCGGTGGCAGTGGGGGTGGTCACGGAGGTCATGGTGGTGGATTCGGGATGATGGAAATCGGTCTGCTGATTATTGTTGCCGGCGGTGCGGCCTATTATTTTATGAATCGCAAAAAGAAAAGCGAAGAAAGTAAATCGTAAATTAATGTAATGTTTTCTAATCCTCGGAAAATGATTGTAAGTGAGAAAACGACTTGACAGTGAGAAGCTGACTCAGTAGTCTAGGGATTCGAAGAAGAGGAAGTG
>CAZXBP010000024.1:0-21775 GCA_964639015.1 uncultured Nitrosomonas sp. | reverse complement strand
ACGGTATGAATAAATGGAACAACCTGAGCAATATCAGCTTACCCAAATGGTGAATTACTCTATGCTACTTATAGCACGCTGCCTTTTAATTCCGGCTGTGTTGCAATTCGTTGTAATAACACGTTATACGCCTCATTGCGCCTTGCCGGAAATAAAAATCAACGCACTTCAGACCCCATTCGACTGAGGTTTTTAGGTTTAAACAAAACGCGGCGCGAGCAAAAAAGTGTTGTGACAAAATCTGGATTTTTAGAGACGCCCTAATAACTTTTTGATGCGAATTTGTCTCTGCAGATGGCTTCATACTCATCCTGGAAAAAGAATTTCTCTTCTCCAAAAGCCGGTTTTAAATGTTCCAACCAGGTCGCTTCAGGATCATATTGCGCATAAAAAGGCCGCTGCACCCAGTCAGGATTACGTGCCTGGATGAACCGTAAAACAAAAACCTTTTCACCCCGTATTGTAGATACACCCTGAATTTCGACTTTACCCGGCCCGGTACTCATCGACGGCCCGCGCACGGTTCTCGCCAGCCCGGACACGCGCTGTATCGCCTGTCGATAAACTTCCCAGGCCCGTACCAGCGGAACTTCGAAATAACGGCGCGCACCGGTATCGCGTTCGACAAACATATAGTAGGGTACCAAGCCCAGGCGCACCTGTTCCCGCCACATACGGGCCCAGACATCCGGATCATTGTTAATATGATTCAGCAAGGGAGATTGCGTACGGATCACCACGCCTGTCGCACGCAAACGGCGAATCGCTTCCTGAGCTAACGGCGTGGCCATTTCACGCCAATGATTGTAATGCGCCATAATCGCGACATGCTTGCCCGTTTTGGTTATTTTCTCCAGCAATTCAAGCAGGCTATCCGAGTCATCGTCACTGACAAAACGCTGCGGCCAGAAACTCAGCGATTTGGTTCCAATACGTATAGTCTGAATATGATTCAATTCGGGCTTTATTAACGATTCAAGATATACCGCCAGATGATCGGTTTTCATCACCAAGGGATCGCCTCCGGTAATCAACAGGTCGCTGATGTTTTTATGCCCAGCCAGATACTCGCGCAGCTTGTCCGCTTCCTTGCAGGAAAAGCGCAGATTTTTATCGCCGATGAACTGCGCCCAGCGAAAGCAGAAAGTGCAGAAGCTATGACAGACCTGGCCCTGGCTGGGAAAAAACAATACGGTTTCACGGTATTTGTGCTGAACACCATCGATCGGTTCGTCATTTTGGTAAGGCACGTTCAACGTCTGTTGCCCGGCAGGATGCGGATTCAGTTTTTTCCTGATCTCGTTGGCTTTATTCACAATCAGACCGCGATCGTCCGTACTGCGCAGAATGGCGGCCATTTGATCAAAATCATCTTCCGAAAGCATTTCTCTTTGCGGAAATACCAATTTGAAAATCGGATCATCCGGAATATTTTTCCAGTCAATCAGATTGTCGATCACGTAGCGGTTTACCCGGAAAGGCAAAACATGCGCCACGACTTTCATCTCAAAACGCTGCGCCTCGGTCAACAGCATCAACGCGTCTATTTTATCCAGCTGGCGCTCGGTATAAACCTGAAAAGCTTCAGGTCCGGTGTTAAATCGAACTGCTTTAATTTGATTTGATTTCAGAAGTGCCATAACAATCTTTCTCTCCTCATGATAAAAATTGCCAAGTGGAGAAACTGCCGCCGGCGTCAAGCGTGATGAAAAAATCCAGTTGTTTTGCCTGACAGAAACAGAAAAATCTATTCAATTAGATTACGATACAAGAAAAGCCTTGCTGCCTTGCATCCAGATTTCAGATGCAGGCCAATCAACAACGATTAATCAACCGTTAAAACTTTGGCTGTATGCCTCGTGCCACTGCGTCATCAATCCAATAACGCAGCTTTCAAGGCAAAAGAAATTCGAAAAAACCGGCGTAACAGTATTTCCTGCAATTCATACGATAAAAATATTAATAAACAATGTGTTATTAATATAACAGATTATCAAAGACCCTCACTATAACATGAACGAAAATGCCCCGTCTAAAAAGACGTGCCTGAAAAATACCCGAAAAACATACCTGAACTCCGGAGAAAAGGCACAAAAAAAACAAATTAAGGCCACTTTACCCTTCTTGTAGGGTCTTTCATTTGCCGCACGCTTTTATAGAATGACGTGCATATTTGCAACAGGATGAACCAGTTCAAGGAAAGCTGTCATGAAAACCCGTTATGCCGTTAGAGCACAAAATACCCGGCTCATTAAATGCAAAATAAAGCTCACCACGCGCACCGGCGAAACATATTACTACTACGGCCTTTTCAGATCGACTTCCGACGCAGTCATCGACGCAGTCAGCCGCTTCGAGACCGCGGCGATTCAAGCAACCGCCGTCTGATAAAGGGCTGCCCCGGCTAAACCGATCTGCTATTACCCTCAAGTCAAAGCACTTTGAATATTTCTGAGCACCTGCATGATGACTTCCCGGGGCGCAGCGATATTCAATCGCATAAAACCGCTGCCCTCTCTGCCAAACAAGACCCCCGGACTCATGCCAACTTTTGCCTGATGAATGAAAAAATGCTTTAGATCGGCATCATTCATGTTTAATGCACTGCAATCAAGCCAGAGCAGATAGGTACCTTCCGCAGAAATCAATGTAATTTGAGACAGATGTTCGGCCAAAAAAGCTGCCACGCAGTCTCGCGTATCGCGCAGATACTTACACAACGCTTCGAGCCAGGCCTCGCCTTCGCGGTATGCGGTTTCGAACGCGGTAACGCTGAACGGATTTGAGGCACTGACATGCCAGGTACTGAAGACCTCGACAATCGTTTTGCGTAACGTCTCGTCAGGAATAATCAGTGCGGATAGATTCAAACCCGGAATGTTAAAGGTTTTACTCGGCGCCATTGCCGTGATGACCCGATCCATACTGCCTTCGAGCGTCGCCAGCACAGTATGCTGATTGCCCGGATAAATCAGATCGGCGTGAATTTCATCGGAGAAAATGACCAGTTCATGCTTCTCGGCAATCTGCAACAATCGCGCCAACTCGCCGGGAGACCAGACGCGCCCCACCGGATTATGCGGCGAGCAGAACAACAGCAGACGAACCTTTGCATCATGGATGCACTGCTCAAGATGATCAAAATCCATACTGTATCGACCATTCTCCAGCTTCAGCGGATTCTGGATCAATCTCCGGCCAGTCTGGGTCACCGCCGAAAAAAACGGAAAATAAACCGGCGGCTGAATAATGGCTGAGTCTCCGGGCTTGGTCAGCGCCATCACCGTGGCGTTGAGTGAGGGCACCACGCCCGGACACATAACAATCCACTCGCGTTGGATCGCCCAGGCATGCCGCCGCTGCATCCAGTCGATGACGGCTTCAAACAGACTGTCCGGATACAGCGTGTAACCATATATCGGGTGCCTGGCGCGTTCAATCAACGCCTCGGTAACGGCGGGCGGCGCAGGAAAATCCATATCCGCCACCCAGACCGGCGCAACATCCTCCCTGCCGAACATGGCGAAACGCCCGTCGTATTTGGTGCTGCTTGTTCCTGCGCGCTGGATTATCCGATCAAAGTAAGCCGAATCGAATCCATCACTCAAGTCACTTTCTCCCAGAGGGTAACCTCGGATAATGTATGCTGATGCTTGCGGCTCGTTTCACGGATAACGAACGGCACCGGCTGCGGGCCCTGCAACAGTCTGAAATGTTTGCCAAGTATTTCTTTCAGACCGTCCAGTGTCGTGAAGTTTTCACCGTCGCGTTTGAAACCGCCGATCCAGAACTCCCGCCGGGTATGTTCGGTAAGCCAGGTATACGGCGAAGCAATCATCAACAATCCGCCAGAATTGATGCGCGTATGAATCGAATTAAGCAGTTTAGCCGGCTCATAAAGACGATCAATCAGATTCGCCGCCAGAATCAGGTCATAGCCGGAAAACAGCGGTTTCAGATTACAGGCATCGCCTTGATAAAATTCGACCTTATTCTTGACGCTTTCCAGACCCAAACCGTTCAGGGTGCGCTCTCTGTAAAACACCAGATCACCTTCATCAATCAGCGTATAGCGCAGTATGCCCTGCCGCGCCAGCTGTGCGCCCTGACCGATAAAGCGTGCCGAAAAGTCGATACCGGTAACATGATCGAAATGACGCGCAAGCTCAAACGTGGCTCGTCCGGACGCGCATCCCAGATCCAGTGCTTTTCCGGCTGACCTGTTGCTCATGGCTTTGATCGCGATTTCGGCAAGCGCTCTGGGGAAATTGGGTACATCAAAATAACTGTCGCCATAATGAAATTCAGCATATTCCGACAACAATTTGTCTGTTTCATAATTTGAGGTCTGCATCGCAGCCGGCGCATCGGAAACGACATAACGAAAACCCGCGTGCTGAAAGAAATGCCTGCGGAAAGCATAGCGGGAGCTGCGCAGCGTTTCGTTTCCACAGGAAATCCACGAACCGCCCTTGATCAGATTATGCTGATTGTCAAAAGTCGGCGTGGTGAAATCATCGTACAAGGGATGCACATCAAAACCTTCAAAAGGATAAGTTGGTGTTTCCGTCCATTGCCAGACATTACCGACGATATCGTAAAAATCGCCTTGTGGAAATGCATTGACCGGACAGCTTGATGCGCAATAATCAAGATGCAGATTGCCCGCTGCCGGCTTGTCATACGGCACTTCAGACAATCCAGCCAGATCATATAAGCGGTACCATTCGTCTTCAGTAGGTAATCTGACAGGCTGGCCGGTTGTTTTTGCCTTCCAGTTGCAAAAAGCCTTGGCCTCATGATAATTAACGTCAACAGGCCAGTCCCAGGGCATGGGAATCTCATCCGTCATGGTGCGCATAAACCAGTCATTGTTTTTCCTGATCCAGAAAGTCGGCTGCTCCGCTTTGCTGAAGTTGCGCCACGAAAGACCCTCTTCTTCCCAGTAATCTTCGATTTGATACCCCCTGTCATTGACAAAGGACAGGTACTCCTGATTACTGACAAGATATTTGCTGACCTGAAACGCAGCGACATCGGCATTATGCGCACCGTACTCATTGTCCCAGCCGTAATGCTGATGCGCGACCTTGTTCTTGCCGACTGCTACTGCACCGGCAGGTACACTGACCAGCTCATTTTCCGGCGCAGCGCCTGTTTTCTCGCAAGGCATCCAGTTCTCGTGCGGCTGAACATATTCCAAGGCATGCTGGCGGATCAGCACAGACGAAGTCTCCAGATGAATCTGTTCATGCTCTATGCCCATCAGAATTGGCCAGAAAGGACTTTCCCAGGTAATTGGCAATACCAGCGGCAAATCACGGATCAGTTTATCCACCATATCGCGCATTTTTCCGCGATACTCAGTGACTTCCGCAACCGTGGGCCAGTCATAATGCTTATTATCCAGATCGTCCCAACTCATCTCGTCCACGCCGACAGCAAACATGGATTCAAACCTGGGATTGATACGCTCAGTAATCAAACCGGCCAAAATTAATTTGTTAACAAAAAAAGTTGCGGTATGGCCATAGTAGAAAATCAACGGATGGCGCAACGCAATCGGTTTTTTATAATACGCGGCATCATTGCGCAGCGTTTTAAACAACTGCTCGTAACAGTCCAGCGTACCGTGAAAATAAGCGCGTATCTCTTCGCGTTTCGCATTGACGTCATCGCCATTAAGCAGTGGTGTTCTTTGAATCTGTTGTCTGGACATATTGTTTATAGTCAATTCATATTTAGATTTGGCGGGTATTATAACGCTTCAAAGAATGGTTTATCACGCGCATCAAGCAAATTAAGTCCATCATGTCATTAGGGATTTTGATAAAGCATGTCCTGATAATGCAGTCACGCCGCCTGACAGTCATTCGCTTCAGTGAAAAACCTGAGCACGGAAAGCACAGATCGGATTTAAAAAATGAATGTCTGGTACGCTGGGCCGGCACACAAGGTGATAAACCGTATTGATTCATTTGTATTTGATTGATAGCATTATCATTAAGCCTAAAAAAACCTCAGTTGATCGTTATTCGCAATGACTAACGGTATGAATAAATAAAACAACCTGAACAAAACGTTTACCCAGATGGCGAATCACACTATGGTATTTAGGTTAAATTTTTTTCAGCCCGCAACTCAGCAATGTTCGCCATAACCGCCCACGGATATTAACCCCCTATGATAAAAGAACGGCGTAACTTCTACCGGTTGCTGAGCGCCCAACCAGACGCCCCTCTGGCCGTCATTACAAGCAATTATCGTGTTTTGATGCGAGAATTGCACTTGTGTACCGACCAGCATTCTGCCGATGCGCAGGCGTATTTATTGAACACCGCCTTGATCGTCTTGCAGGACCCGCTGAAACGCAGTATCTATGATCGCCAGCTACGCAAACATCATTCGATCAGAAAATTAAGCCTGGGTTCATTTGCTTCAAAGCAGGTTACAGGCCTGCATGGACAGAACGGCAAAATTGTTTCCGAAAACCGGCGCAATTATTACCGTATATTGCAGATTCAACCTGACGCCTCAATGGCTATTATTATCGCAAGCTACAACGTATTAACCAACTACCCTTTGCAGAATCCGGATATGTTGAACGAGGCCTTTGCGGTACTGGCAAATCCGGCAATACGCATGCGCTACGATGATCTTCTTGCCGACAGCGCCAATCTGCAACCGGCACAATTACCATCTGCACGCCGGCATGATGCACTGGTTCCCGGAATTGGTGCAAACATCCGGGAACATCCATGCACCCGGCCGGACACAACAACACCTCTGCGTCACTGCGTCTTTTGCCATACGCCGTTTGTGTTTCAACCGGGGTTTTATCCAGACGCGCTCTGCCTGGAATGCTATAGCCCTTTGTCCGTCGCAATTGCGACAGATCAGACCGGACTGTTCATGCAAAAACATCGCGCCTGCGCGCGCACCAGCGTCGCCGGATCACTTGTGTTTTATCTGCATTGGCCTGATACGCCACGCCATGGTGTACTGCAGGATTTATCGCCGAGAGGCATGCGATTTTTAACCCGCTCATCACTCGATGTTGATGACATCATTAAAATAGAAGCATCGCGTTTCAATGCGGTGGCAGAAGTGGCGCATTTTCACCAGACAAAAGAAGACCATGTTTCTGTCGGCGTGCGCTTTCTGACCATAAAATTCGCACAGGAACGCGGCAATTTCATTGTTGCACATGCATAATAAAGAGCGTCTCTAAAAATTCAGAGTTTTAAACCTAAAAACCTCAGTTGACCGTTACCCGCGATGACTAACGGCATGAATAAATAGAACAACCTGAACAATACCAGCTTACCCAAATGGTGAATCACACTATGGTATTTATAGCACGCTGCTTTTTAATTCCGGCTACGTTGCAATTCGTTGTAATAACGCGTTATTACGCCTTGCCGGAAATAAAAATCAACGCACTCTAAATCCCATTTAACTGAAGTTTTTAGGTTAAAAAAAATGAGCAAAACGAGGCGACGACAAAAAATATCGATGTAGCATATGATTGATATATAAGGAGATATGGATTTTTTGAGATGCACTGAGTTCGTCAACGCATCATCGCTTTACTTTTTGCCTTAACTGCACGCGCTGTTTTGTAAACCAGATGCGGTAACAGGATATACAATGGCATGCGTATAAGATGACTGCGTATATAGAGCATCCATCGCGCCAGTGCAGCCCGTTTCAAGGGCTTGTCCGGATGCTGCGGAAACAGGGCCAGCGGAACCAGCCGGTGCATTATCCTGCGTTTTACTCTGCCGGGTTTTACCTGCAGGCGTCCCGCAGTACCTTCCGGCACAGACGTCCTGAAAACCAGTTGACTGAAATAAAAACCGTAATAAAGAATGCCTCCCAGTTTCAGCTGATTGGCGCGATCAGTGAGATGCGTCCAGAAGCCGGTATCCTGGTGACTGAAAAAAACCATCAGGTCGTGCAAATCCAGCAGATCGCGCAGATCGTCGGCCAATTCGTTATTCTGAAAAAGATTAACCGCGCAATGCAGGGTCATGTCGACCGGGCTAAGTAACTTCACCTTAGCGCACGGCGTTGCCAGCGCATCAGCAAACAGCAGTCCGGCATCGATTTTTAACCGGCTGGTCAACGGCGCAAGGGTGTGATGGATATCGACCTCGGTTTCCCGCTCAGCATGGACAAGCGGCGGAATCTCATGACTCCAGACACGATAGTAGTGCTCGTCATACATCGAAATCGGGCGATGCCGCCATCCTTTAACCTTGAGCAAGGATTCGATATCGGCCAGATCACTCTCGGGCACCAGCAGGTCGAGATCTACAGACAGCCTTCCTTCGGAGTAAGGCAGACCGGCCAGCGCATAGGCGGCCCCCTTAAGCGCAACAATGGTGGTATCAAAGCCTTCCAGCGCCCATAAAATTCTGTTCAACTCCCATAGCGCCGATTGCCGCAACTTCCCGGCCTGAACCAGCGCAGATGTCAGCTGACTCCTCACCCTAAGCGGCACACACTCCCAGAGGTCGTATTTTTTTACCAGCAACGCCAGACGCCCCAGCAGTTTTACACGTCTTGCCAGTCTGATTAACAACTCCCACTCTGCATTCCTGTAATGCGCAAGGCATTCCGGATTTATCAGCGCCTCAAGCAGAATCTGATGATGGCGGTAATCAGGATTCATCGACCAAATGATGCAGTGCGGCTGTTACTTCATCCAAGTCGGAATAAGTCAGTGTATAACAATCGCAACTGGCAACCAGTTGCTCAACTGCGCGAAATCCGCTTGCTCCAAGAACTTCATAATTGAAGGCATTACTCGCCAGCAACATGAACGCTTCGGCATCCGCAACAGGTTCCAGTCGTGTTGCTGCTTGCGCAATCCATTTAGGGAAAATAATCCACCGGGCTTTGGCTGCATTGCCGGACAATTGCATGCTTTCTTCAGGCGGACGAACATGCGCGACAGTGCCTTTGTGCGTATTCGGTATAGGCTGCCCGATTACGGCCTGCGGCAGATGTTTGCGGATCACTGCTATGGATTCATTCTTCAGCGGCATCAGGCGGGGTATCGGATAAAAAACACCGCGCTGATAATCCATTAATCCGAATTCGTCGGAAAACAAACGGAACCCACGATGACACAGTGCTGTGCATAGCGTGGTCTTGCCGCTGCCCGGCCAGGCAGGAAACAGGGCAACAGCACCCTTCTTCTCAACCACCGCGGAATGCAGCAACAAAAGATGATTGACACGAACGGCAATCGCAAGATTGATTCCCCATTCCAGTAAAGCCAGCGCCTGCTCTTCCGGAAAACTTTCAAAAGGAGATTGACCATCAATCAGAAAACGGACATTCAATCTCAACGGATTCTTTAGGGAGCGTTCGGTATTAATGTGCACATGAAACTCGATAATTTCGTCATGCACAAGCCGGTAGTGGCTGTAGAGCATATAAAGCTGTTTGATGAGCGGCTGGTGACGCGTCTGTATACGCACATTAAAAGGCCCCATCGCTACTTTGAGGCCTTGGTTCTGCAGCAGCATGAGAAATTCCTGAAATGGAATCTGATTGACCGTCATGCCTGGAATCGCTAACTTTCCTTTTTGATTAAACCCAATGTATCAAAATGATAGAGTATTTTTTCAATATTGTCTTGAAAGTTTTTATCTGATTCCTGCCCGGATTGCCCGCTCAGATAATTGCATATTTCCATGATTGAAGCCGGCTGCCGGCTTAAAAATGAGAGCATTTGCATGCTCATGTGATTCAAAAAATGCGTCTTTCCGGAATCGGGTTGAAACACCGTATACTCACCATCCCAATCCGCAATCAAAAGCGCGTGAAAATTATCCGATAGCCAGCGCATAGCGCGATACGCGATTCAAGAAAAATAACAGGTTATAAAAAAACGGGAGACTCTCATTTAGTTTTAGAGACGCGCTTAATTCGGTTTGCGGCCGCTATTAAGCGGCTTTTATTCGCATCACAATATCATAAGATTATCAAAAGCGCTCGTCTTGGCCGCAATCGAGGTAAAAGCCGCTCCCGAAATCATAATGCCGCCAAGCAAGTGACAATTTTCCAGTTGTGCATTTTTTTTTGCCAAAATAGTCGCAGGATCATCGGTGAGTGGGTTTATCGGAGGGTTTGTAATCAGGGTATACCCCGGCGTATCCCCCAGATCATACGCACCATTATCCAGTTTATCTTTCGGCAGCACACAAAGCAATTGAGGGCCATTGCCCATATTAACAAAGACGGCATCTGTCACAGAAGCGGCTTCCCCGGTGATATTGCTGGTACGCGCCAAGGCCGCGCCGCTGTAGAGCGTCATAACAACTGGCAGAGCAGCGGTACCTTTCAACAGCATTCTTCTTTTTTGCTTTTTTATGCCGCCTTCTTCACACATTTTTCGTGCGGACTCTGAATGATTGGTTTGCTCGAATGATTTATCTTTATCCATACCACTTAATCTCTTCTATTAAAAGATCTAATTAAAAATCACTGTTACCATTTTTTTCAACGACAGATCAAATACACTTGATTATTCAACCTAAAGTGTGGAACTGAATTTAACACGCATGAGAAACAGCAATCGCGCGAAAAATGCACATCCTGCTCTTATTTAATATACAAGCAAGTTTCGGGCCAGTTTTCATAAAAATTTATATTTCATTGAAATACAATGCATTTAAAATCATGGTGTGTAACTTCATGAAGCAAGAACAACCAAAGTGTAAAAAATATCGACACCTCCCCATGACTTCTTAAGGACGCCGCCAAAAACTCAGCGTTTTACACAAGAATACACAAGACGACGCAGGAACAAAAATATTGACGCGGCACATGATTGATATGTAAAGAAATATTTTGTGAACAACGACGTATTGTAACAAAACATGGCTTTATTTTAGATACTCTTAAATACAAATCCGTTCATTTTGATTGTTTTCCACCAACTTTCACCCGACCGGCAATCTGGTACAACACCGGAAGAACCAGCATGGTCAGCGCGGTCGAAGTCAGAATGCCGCCGATTACGACCGTCGCCAATGGCCGCTGAACTTCAGCGCCGATACTGACAGCCAGCGCCATAGGCACAAATCCGATCGCATCCGTCAGGCCTGTCATCAAGACAGGTCGCAGCCGGGTTAGCGCGCCCGTCTTGACGGCATCTTCCAGCGTGTAATTCTGTTCACGCAGATTACGGATGAATGTTAACAGTACCAGACCATTCAGTACAGCGATGCCCGACAGCGCAATAAATCCGACTGCCGCGGAAATGGAAAACGGTATATCGCGCAACCAGAGCGCAAGAATCCCACCGGAAAGCGCAAAGGGCACCCCGGTAAAAACCAGCAAACCATCACGCAGATTGCCGAACATCAAATACAGCAGCATAAAAATCAAACCTAATGCAACCGGCACCACTACGACCAGGCGCTCCGTCGCGGAAACCAGTTGTTCATACTGCCCACCCCAGGCAACCCAGTAGCCGGACGGTATCTGCACTTCGCTGGCAATGCGTGATTGCGCCTCGTGCACGAATGAACCCAGATCGCTGCCGCGCACATTGGCGCTGATAACAACCCTGCGCTTACCGTTTTCGCGACTGATCTGATTCGGACCTTCAATGACATCGAAGGACACAACATCGCCCAGCGTCAGATAAGCCGCAGGGGGAGCGGCTGCGTTTGGCTGTGCATTCAACACCGCGTTCGGCAGCTGAACAGGCAGCCGTTTCAGTGCATCGATATTCCCGCGCAATTGCTCAGGCAGACGAACAACCAGATTAAAACGGCGATCGCCTTCATAAATCAGGCCGGTGGGCAGTCCGCCGACCGCAATCGCGATAACATTCTGCACGTCCGAGACGTTCAATCCGTAGCGCGCCATTTTGACCCGATCCATTCGAATGGACAGCATCGGCAAACCGGTCAGCTGTTCAATTTTGGCATCCGCCGCACCGGGGATTGTTTCGATCACTGAAAGAATCCTGTCGCCGACATCATGCAGCACATCCATGTTGTCGCCAAAAACCTTGATCGCGACATCGGCGCGTACGCCCGATATCAACTCGTTAAAACGCATCTGTATCGGTTGGGTGAATTCATAATTATTGCCCGGCACGGCGTTAACCGCCCGTTCCATTGCGGCGATCAGTTCAGCCTTGGTTTTATACGGCCCTTCCCATTCATCCTGATCCTTCAGAATGATAAAGATATCCGCAACGCTGGGCGGCATCGGATCGGTGGCGATTTCCGCAGTGCCAATCTTGGAAAACACGCGCTCAACTTCCGCAAAGGTTTTGATTTTTTCTTCCAGCTCGTTTTGCATCTCGATAGCCGTAGTCAGACTGGTGCCGGGAATACGGATTGCATGCAGCGCAATATCGCCTTCATTCAGACTCGGCACAAACTCGCTGCCCAGCCGGGTTGCCAGTAATCCGGAAAGCACCATAACAGTAACCGCCAGCGTTATCGTTAACGCCTGGTTACGCAACGCCCAGTTCAGCATGGGCAGGTACAGCTGCTTGGAATACACAACCACCTTGCTTTCCCTGTCCCGGATATCGCCGCTCAGGAACAACGCCACCGCCGCAGGCACAAAGGTAATCGAGAGAATAATCGCGCCAAGCAGCGCAGTTACCACGGTAAATGCCATCGGGTGAAACATTTTGCCTTCGACACCGGTAAGCGCAAAAATCGGTATGTAGACAATCATGATGATCAATTGTCCGAATAACAACGCTCTGCGCGTTTCCTTGCTCGCCAGAAAGACAACCGACAATCGTTCGGACAACGTCAAACGCCTGCCAAGCCGCGCCTGTTCCTGCGCCAGATGACGAACACAGTTTTCAATAATGACGATAGCGCCGTCAACGATAATACCGAAGTCCAGCGCACCGAGACTCATTAAATTGGCACTGACATTATTCGCGACCATGCCGGTCAAGGTAAACAGCATGGATAACGGAATCACCAGC
This sequence comes from uncultured Nitrosomonas sp., assembly GCA_964639015.1. Taxonomy (GTDB): domain Bacteria; phylum Pseudomonadota; class Gammaproteobacteria; order Burkholderiales; family Nitrosomonadaceae; genus Nitrosomonas. The sequence continues at coordinate 8,793 of CAZXBP010000024.1, read as the reverse complement.
GCAGTAATCAGCGCCGCGCGCAAATTGCCGAGAAACAGAAACAGCACCACAATAACCAGAATCGCACCCTCGGTCAGGTTGGATGCGACCGTTTGTATGGTTTTATCGACCAGCGTCGTGCGGTTGTAAACCGGTGTCGCAGTAATGCCCTCGGGCAGATTGCGATTAATTTCGTCGAGCTTTGCCGCCGCAGCTTTTGAAACAATCTGACTGTTTTCACCGATCAGCATATGCGCCGTTCCCAAGACGACTTCCCGGCCGTTCTGCGTCGCGGCGCCATTGCGCAATTCCTTGCCGATAATGATCTCGGCCACATCCTTGATGCGTATCGGAATACCCTGCCGGCTGCCGAGAATAATCTCGCCGATTTCCGTCAGATTGGCAACCTGGCCGGGGACTCTGACAAGATATTGCTCGCCGCTTCTTTCAATATAACCTGCGCCGACATTCAGATTATTGAGTGACAATGCGGTCACTACATCCTGCAGTGTCAAACCCATCGAAATCAGCTTTTCCGGATAGGGCGTGACATGAAACTGCTTGGCATAACCGCCGATTGAATTGACTTCGGTCACGCCGCGAACTGTCAATAATTGCGGACGGATAATCCAGTCCTGAATTTCGCGCAGATCAATCGTTGTATAGGCTGTGCCATCCGGTTTTCTGGCGTCCGCCCCGGCGTCGATCGTCCACATAAAAATCTCACCCAGTCCGGTGGAAATCGGCCCCATGCGGGGTTCGATTCCCGCCGGCAGGCGGTTTCTGACTTCCTGTATGCGCTGACTGACCAGCTGACGGGCAAAATAGACATCGGTGCCGTCTTTAAAAACAACGGTAACCTGTGACAGGCCATAACGTGAAAGCGATCGCGTGTAATCGAGATGCGGCAACCCCATCATGATTGTCTCGATCGGAAAAGTCAGCCGCTGCTCCGTTTCCAGAGGCGAATAGCCCGGCGCTTCGGTATTGATCTGCACCTGAACATTGGTAATATCCGGCACTGCGTCAATAGGCACTTTCTGGTAGCTGTAAATACCCAGCAAGGCCATCGCGAGCACCGCCACCATAACCAGACCACGATGATCTATGGAGATTTGGAGAATACGTTCAAACAAAGTTTTACCTCGCTACTCTATCTTTGATGGGTTAACAGGCTGTTGATACTTTTTCTTGCATTACCCGGCATTGCATATTCTCTCAGTGATCATGCTCAGCACCCGACTTGCCCAATTCGGCCTTGATGGCAAAACTGTTATCGGCGGCATATTGCTCACCGGCATTCAATCCATTCAGCACTTCAACCATTTCACCATCACTACGCCCCAATTCAATCGGGCGCGCTTCAAAGTAATCGCCATACCGTCCGAACACAACAGTCCAGTCGAAAAGCGTCTGTAGCGCATCAATATGGACAGCCACGGGTACTTCAATTTTCTCAGTGTTGACAAAACCATTGACAAACATACCGTCACGCCACACGCCTTCCGGATTCTCCAGCGTAACGCGCGCCATCGCCGTTCGAGTCTGCGGATTTAACATGGCGCTGATATAAGTAATTTCGCCAGAACTCTCAATATTCGTCTCTGTTGACCTGATGGTGGCTTTCTGTCCGAGCCGGACAATCGCCAGATCCTTGGGATAGACCGTCAAATCGGCATACATGGTCGAGGTGTCAACAACGGTAAATATTTCATCATCCTCTCTGACGACCTGCCCGCGCGCAACAGCTTTAGCGGTAATCAAACCCGCAATCGGCGAGCGGACTTCATAACGTGTCAGATTTTTTAACACCTTGATCGTTTCGGGTGTTTCACCAATCGCGTGCAGTCTTGCCGCAGCGAGTTCCAGCGCAATTTCGGCTTCGCTGAGCAGCTGCTGTGTGGTCAGATATTCCAGTTTGGCGGTTATCTTTTCCTCCCAGAGCTGTTTTTCCCGCTGAAAATTAACATTTGCCAGGACCATTCGCTTTTGCGCGGCAAGATACTGGCTGCGCAAATCAGCCAGCAACTGGCTTTCGACAACTGCCAGGACGGCACCCTCCTCGACATGCTCGCCCAGATGACGCGGGACTTCGATAATGATGCCGGGCGTTCTCGGCACGATGCGTACAATATTATGATGATTGAAGACGACGATACCGGGTAATTGCAGTTTTGGCTTAATCGTCGCGGGACCCGCAGTCGCCAGCTTGATGCCCGCGCGGGCCATAATTTCTTCGTTCATTTCGATACGGAATTCCTCCTGGCTGTATCCCAAGTGAAAAACGTTATTGCGCCATTCCACCGCAACCGAAGCATCAAAAGAATGCGGCTCCACGACCACTTGGTCGCCAACCAGGTAATCTCCGGCCGGTTTAAAAGTGAACAGTTGCGCTGCTCTTCCCAGCCGTGACAGCGTCATGGTGATTTTGGCGCTATCCGGCGGAATGGGTTTGCCCTTTTCATACAGATACAAACGGAACTGCGGTTCAACGCCTTTTTCATAAATGGTGATCTCCACACTGAAATCATCCGCAGTCAATAGCCTGCCGCCACGGAGGCCGGTCTCCGCCTCATGACTCGAGTCAACGGGCACGGATGAAGATTTCCCGTGACCTGCCTCCTCCGTCACTGTCGATTTTTCCAGATTAAGAATGCCCCAGCCAAGAATGACGCCGGTAACGATCACGATAAGAATCGGCTTAAGATTGGTTTTGCTCACAATGCGCTCCTGACGCTTTATTAAATGGGCAGATTTCCATACACTGCCGGACGATGTTTTTCATGGCTCGTTATTAATCTGTTCCATGGGTTCTGCAATCAAGCGTTCGATTTCATTGATCAGACGCTGATAATTGGCCAGGGCCTGCAAATACAGCGTCTGATTCTGAAATAACGTTCGCTGCGCATCCAGCAACTCCAGAAAACCGAATCTGCCTAATTCATAGCCGCGACTGGCCATTCTGAATGTTTCCTGCGCGCCGGGAAGGATTTCGTCGCGCAGCTTGCTGATTTGCGCATCCGCCGCAATGAGTGGTTCATACGCCTGCGTCAACAGCGCTTTCAATTGCAGATCGATGGCCGCCTGCTCGTCGATGGCCCGGTTGATGCGCTGCTGCGCCGCCATCAAATTGCCCTGATTACGGTCAAACAGCGGCAAGGGCATTGATATGCCAACCAGCGCTGTGGTGTCATTAGCTCTGATACCTTTGGAAACATTGTCATGATATCGTGTGATCCCGGCATTAACGGTAATATCCGGAATTCGCCGTGCTTTTTCCAGCGTGAACAACGCCTGCCGCTGTTCTAGGTTTTTCAGGCTACGCAGGGCCAGCGGATTTTGCTGCAAGCGTATCTCCAGCTCCCCCAACTCAGGTATCGCCACAAATGTTTCCAGTTCGCCGGCGACATTCGTAAAAACAGGATTCTGTCCCCCCCATAGCAGAGCAAGTTGCCTGCGGAAGGAAATCAGGCTGCGCTGCGCCTGCTCGACTTCGATATCCGCGGTGGCAAGCGCAACCAGCGCGCGCGTTTCTTCAATCGGCGGCGCCTTACCGGCTTTGACACGCTTGACTGCGGCATCAACCACCCGCTGCGCAAGCGCTTGGCCGGCAACCGCCAGTTTCAACCGCTCCTGGCCTGCCAGCACGTCCAGAAACACATTGGCAACCCGGGCAATCAAGTCCAGCCGCCGTGCGGCATAGTCCTGCTCGGCGCTCTCCTGTCCCAGAGCTGCAGCCCGGGTACGGGCGGAGCGCTTGCCGCCGGTTTCAATTAGCTGACTGATGCGTATCGAATCAGATGGATCACCCGCAGTATCTGAACGGGAGCTGATGTCCTGTTTGAGATATTGTATGACGGGATTGGGCAACATCCCTGCTTGTATGGTCAGCCCGCGCAAAGCTCGTATCTCCTTCTCAAATGCCGCCAGCTCCGGGTTTCGCTGCAACGCCAGTTGCACAGCGGTCCGCAGTGTCAATTCAGCTTCTTCAGCAGGAAATACTTCAGTAACAGCATCTGTATCCCGAGGCCAGACAGCGCCCCAATCACCGGTTTCTACAGTACTTTGGGCCTGTAAATCAGCAGCAGCACAGAATAGAAGCAGCAGGCAGAACATCGCGCCCGGCAAATCGATTTCCAGTGACGGCACAGGTCGCAATTCATTTAAATTCATGTAAAAATCCTTGCAGGATTCGCGGGTATGCACAACGCGCATTGGATACATACAGACATCGACGCATCCGGCGAATCCGGTCAATAACAAACGATCCAATCGGCGCGGGATGGTCACGCACTCCGCGCGTCAAGTGTTGGCTGTGTCTGGACTATGCGAGAATACGCGGCGGATGATAAGGGGACTCCGGAATCGAATCCGGTAAAAACGAGGCTATGTACGGTGTCAGTGTTTCTTTACCTGCCAGTGGCGGCACCAGTGCAATACGCAAAAAATAAAAGGGTTGATATTGACCGGCCGCATGAAGACATAAGTGCGTAGCCGCATCGAGTTCGGCGTCATCCATAATGGCGCTGTTGCGATGTGCATCCAGATGCGCCCCAGGATTGGAAGCAAGCGACTGGCGAATATGATCGAGCTCATGCGCGAAAACTTCCGCCTTGAATGAGATGCCTATTCCGTTCGTCAACATGACGGCAACCAGAACAAATATCACGGAAGAAACGGAAAATTTTCTCATCTTGGTGATTATGGCATTATTTTTATGAGGATAGCTTAGCGTTTCGAAATCGAACAAACATAGTGCGCAATCTTTTCACATTATTACAGCTTTTGCAATTCGCAATCACCCGATCGTTTCGTATTACAGAATATTCACCCCTTCGCTGCCCAGCATTTCGACCAGCGCAATCAACGGCAAACCGATCAATGCATTCGGGTCATCACTGCGCATATACTCGATCAGCGCGATCCCCAAACCTTCTGATTTTGCGCTTCCTGCGCAATGATACGGCTGCTCCTTGCAAAGATAGTTTTCAATTTGCTGGTCGCTGAAATGCCTGAACTTCACCTGACAGGGAACTAACCGGGTCTGCACGTGATCTGTGCTGCTATTCAGTAAACATATCGCTGTATAGAAAAACACTTCCCTGCCACGCACGCGTTGCAACTGCCGGATCGCATTGGCATGCGTCATCGGTTTGCCCAATTGCGCCTCATCCAGCACAGCAACCTGATCCGAACCGATAATCAGCGCGCCGGGGTACTTCGCAGAGACAGCCCGCGCCTTGACTTCAGCCAGACGCAAGGCGGACCGCTGCGGCGTTTCATCCGGCAAGAGCTTTTCGTCAGCCTGCGGATCGGTCGTTTCAAATGCGATCTGCAATCGCTGCAGCAATTCCCGGCGGTAGATCGAAGTGGAGGCCAGTACGATTTTTGGGGTAATTTTCTGTATTTTCAAATTTTATTTTCCATTTTTTTGACACTGAAAGATAAAAAATATAACATGCGCGCCTTATGTCTGTAAGATTTGTAATCGATCCTCTTGATTTTGTACGCAAGACCGAAGAGCATCATGGTAGAATACCGCTCGCTGAATTTTCGCGCCTGCAGGATTTTCTCTATGAAAATCATGGAGAAATACTGTATCGAGTCAGCGGCATTCTCGATCAGAATGACAAGCCGCGCCTGTGCATGAGAGTAGAAGGCGAGATACAGTTATGCTGCCAGCGCTGCCTCGGCGGCTTAACGCACAGGATTGATATTGATACTTCCCTGTTACTGGCAAGAACAGAAAACGAACTGATTCTGGCGGATGCGGACAATTCGGTTGACGCCATATTGGCAACCGCGGAGATCAATGTACTGGATTTAATAGAAGAAGAAATAATATTGAGTTTGTCAATATCCGTACGCCACAGTGAAGGCAACTGCAATGTGCATCAACCGGAAGATTATGACCCAACAGAATTTCCAAATCCCAAAAACCCGTTCGCGGTTTTGAAAGCGCTGAAAAAGAAACAGTATTGATTTAAGGAGTAATACAAACATGGCCGTTCAACAAAATAAAAAGTCACCTTCAAAAAGAGGCATGCATCGCTCGCACGATGCGTTGAAAAATCCGCCGCTCGCCATAGAGCCCGGCACAGGCGAAGTTCACCTGCGCCATCATATCAGTCCAAACGGCTATTATCGCGGCAAGAAAGTATTGCAGACAAAATCTGACGACGAATAAACATTGTGACAATTCGTGATTTGTGGTTTTTTGCAGGTCGTATTTAAGGTTATATTGCCAGAAAGGCGCCGGAATTGGATATCACTGTCGCGATAGATTGCATGGGAGGAGACCACGGACCGCATGTAACAGTGCCTGCTGCAATTGATTATCTTAGTCAGGACCCAGAGGCAAATATTATCCTGGTCGGCATTCCGGATGCCATTGAAGCAGAATTAAAAGCAATCGATTTCAAGCTCAATCCCAGATTAAGAATACACCCGGCCAGTGAAGTGGTCGGCATGGACGAATCCCCGGCGCTGGCATTACGCAACAAAAAAGATTCATCCATGCGCGTGGCCGTCAATCTTGTTAAAACCGGGGAAGCGCAGGCCTGCATCAGCGCCGGGAACACCGGCGCGCTACTCGCAACATCGCGGTTTGTCCTGAAAACTATTCCCGGCATCGACCGTCCTGCACTGGCAGTCATTCTACCCACGATCAGAGGACACACTTATGTGCTGGATCTCGGCGCCAATGTCAATTGTACTGCTGAACATCTGCTGCAATTTGGCGTTATGGGCGCCTCGCTCGTTTCTTCGATTGAAAACAAGTCATCGCCCAGCGTTGGCCTGCTGAACATTGGTGAAGAAGCAATCAAAGGCAACGAAATCGTCAAGCAGGCAGCCGAACTGCTCAGAAATAGCGGGCTGAATTTTTATGGCAATGTTGAGGGTGATGATATTTACAAAGGCACCACCGATGTCATTGTGTGTGACGGTTTTGTAGGGAATGTCACGTTAAAAACATCGGAAGGGCTCGCGCAAATGCTGGCAACCTATCTGCGCGAAGAATTTAAACGTAACCTACTGACAAAAATCGCCGGCGTTGTAGCGCTGCCCGTCATTAAAGCCTTTAAGCGCCGGGTGGATCATCGCAGGTATAATGGCGCAAGCTTTCTGGGCTTGAAAGGTATTGTCATCAAAAGTCACGGTTCGGCTGATATTTTTGCTTTCACATCAGCGATCAAACGGGCATCTGATGAAGTACGCGGCGGCATGCTGCGGCACATTACCGAGCGCGTATCCGAGCTTTCCAGACAATCTTTAACCACAACACAGAACAGTTAACTTCATGTATTCACGAATCATTGGCACAGGCAGCTACCTGCCGGAACGTGTACTCACCAATCAGGATCTGGAAAAGATGGTGGACACAAGTGACGACTGGATACGAACGCGCACAGGCATTACGCAACGGCATATTGCCCGCGAGGATCAGTCGGCCAGTGATCTGGCCATGCTGGCCAGCCTGAATGCAATGGCGGCAGCCGGCGTGACCAGCAAGGATATTGATCTGATTATTGTGGCGACGACGACGCCTGACATGGTCTTTCCGAGTACAGCCTGTATCCTGCAGGACAAGCTGGGCGTGGAAAATTGCCCGGCTTTTGATGTTCAGGCCGTTTGCAGCGGCTTTGTTTATGCCCTTGCCACGGCTGACATGTTCGTCAGTTCCGGGAAATGCCGCAATGCGCTGGTCGTCGGCAGTGAAATCTATTCCAGAATATTGGACTGGAATGACCGCAGCACCTGCGTGCTGTTCGGCGATGGCGCGGGCGCGGTAGTACTTTCACAAAGCAACGAACCCGGTATTTTGTCGAGCCATCTGCATGCCAGCGGCACTTATCGCAATGTTTTGTCGGTTCCGGGCAGCATCAGCGGCGGCGCCGTACGCGGCAATCCGTATATTAATATGGATGGCGGCGCAGTCTTCAAGTTTGCTGTCAAAGTACTGGAAGATGTGGTGCATGAAGCTGTTGCGGAAAACCAGTTACAGACTTCCGACATAGACTGGCTGATCCCGCATCAGGCCAATATCCGTATCATCCGTTCCACCGCACACAAACTGGGCATTCCTCTCGACAAGGTGGTCATCACGGTTGACAAACATGGCAACACATCCGCAGCATCCATTCCGCTTGCACTCGATATCGCGGTCAGAGACGGACGCATTCACAAAGACCAGTTGATCATGCTGGAAGGTGTCGGTGGCGGATTTACCTGGGGTGCGGTTTTACTGCGCTGGTGACAGTTATGAAATTAGCTTTTGTTTTTCCCGGACAGGGTTCTCAATCAATCGGCATGATGGCAGGTTACGATGACCTGCCTGTCGTTCGTGAAACAATTATGGAAGCATCGGATAGCCTTGGGCAGGACTTCTGGACGCTGATCAGCAACGGCCCGGCTGAAGATCTGAATCTGACGATTAACACTCAGCCGCTGATGCTGATGGCGGGCGTTGCTGTCTATAGAGCCTGGGAAAGTCTTGGCGGCGCAAAACCGTCCATGCTGGCCGGTCACAGTCTTGGTGAGTATACGGCGCTGGTCGTCTCTGGCGCGCTTTGCTTCCGGGATGCGCTGTCTCTGGTGCGTTATCGTGCGCAGATCATGCAGGAAGCCGTCCCGGAAGGCACCGGCGCCATGGCCGCCATACTTGGATTGGAGGATGACGTTATCGCATCCATTTGCCAGGAAGTCAGCCTATCCGGCGAACAGGAATCACTGGAACCGGCCAACTTTAATTCGCCCGGACAGGTTGTCATCGCCGGTCATAAAAATGCCGTGTTGAAAGGCATTGATCTAGCC
>CAZXBP010000023.1:0-21909 GCA_964639015.1 uncultured Nitrosomonas sp. | reverse complement strand
CCGGATTCACAACGCATTCGGCTATTACAGCATAGTGACCGGCGTGAAACCCTGATACTTGAATCCGCGTCTTTAAAAACCACACACATTACGATCGCTATTCCCGGAAAGCTTCCTGGCCGCGCCCCGCCACCTGTGTGATCACCTTAAAAATACGCTCGACCGTTTCCCGCTCCATATCACGGGTGATGAAGACGATTTTCGAGCGGCGGTCATTGTCCGGCCAGGCGGGTAATGGTGTCAGCGGGTGGAGGATATGCTGCACGCCATGCATGGCCATAGGCTGGTCGTTGCCTTCGATGTTCAGAATGCCCTTGATGCGCAGCATCTTCCCGCCCATGTAAAACAGCTGTTCCAGCAGGGTTGCGTAGATCTGCCGGGAAACCGGCTGGTCTGTGGTAAAACAATATGCCCGTATATGATCGTCATGCCGGTTGACATCATGGGTATGGTCGTGTGTATGGTTGTGGCCATGATCGTCAGCGCCGGCATGATGGTGCGCAGTGTGGTCAGGTTTCTGTGCTGCGTCTGCCGCATAGGCTTCCTCACGCAGCCAGCGCGCCACATCGGGCATTTTCTCTTCGGTCGAGAATATTCCCAGATTCAGCAGTTTTTCCGCCTCAATCCGGCCATGCTGAACCTGCCAGCGTGTCGCGGCGGGGTTGATGGCATCCAGCCGCTGCAGCAAGGCGTCCTTGTCCTGCGGCTTCGCCAGATCGGACTTGGTCAACAGCAGGCAATCGGCAATCGCTGCCTGTTTGACCGCTTCATTGTATGCGCTCAACGTCTGGTTTCCCGTCGCCAGATCGATGGCCGCCGCAATCCCGTCCAGCCGGTAGCGGCTGGTAATCTGTGGATCGGCCATCAGCGTATGGATGATCGGCGCGGGATCGGCCAGGCCGGTCGTCTCGATCAGCACGCGATGAAACTGTCGTTTACCATTACGCGAAAAACGCCAGGTAATGTCCTGCAATGTCTTGACCAGATCGCTGCGGATCGTGCAGCACAGGCAGCCGCTGCCCATCTCCATCACCACGTTCTCGGTACTGTGCGCGACCAGCAGATGATCCAGCGCGATTTCACCGAACTCATTGATGATCACCAGCGTATCCGCCATCGCCGGTTGCTGCATGATGTGATTAAGCAACGTGGTCTTGCCGCTGCCCAGATAACCCGTCAGCAATGTTACCGGAATCAGTGTATTGTCAGAAGTCGATATCATAATGATTTTTGCATTATCTGGAAAAAATTAACGTGCACATAGCAATCGTGCAGTGTGGCTTTTATTGAGAACCACAAACTCACTCCAATATCCCGATCCGCTCGCGCACCGTTCCGCGTTCGCCCAGGCGGATGATTTTAAGCACCGCCGAAAGCGTGAAACCGGGGTGCAGAATGACATCGGAAAACCGCGCGAACATGGCGTCCTTTTCGGCAATCGCTTCGCCACGTGATGGTCCGGAAAGCGGCGACAGTTCTTCGGCGAATGACCATGCGGCGTCGCGTGCTTTTTCCATGCTGAAATTAATGATGGATTCCTGCACATTGCCGAGATAGCGGTTCAGAATGCCGAGCACCGGCCAGATTTCGGCGAGTTCTTCCTGCACGCCGCCGACCAGGCTGGCGAGCACGCCATTGATTTTATTGAAGTCACCCTTGAGGTTTTTCAACTGATCGGGCGGCACCGTTTCCGCTGCGGCGATGCCGAGATCGAGGTTGATATGCGCGTTCATGCCCATCAGCAGATGTTGCAGCACGATCGGCCACCAGCGTTCGGTAGCGTCAAACGCGCGCACCCAGGATTGCGTCGGTGTCTGGCCTGTCTGATATTGATAACAGGCGTGAATATAGCGATTGGCGAAAATCACATCGAGGCGTTCCATGCGCGGACCGTCGTCAAAATGCCCTTCCGTTATGCCCTTTTTGACCTGTATCGTGACTTTGCGGTACAGCGCGGCAAAGTAGCCCATGCGCGAATTGTTTTCTTTGGACCACACGACGATGGCGGTCAACTGACTGATCACGTCATCAATGGTCGTCGCGGGTGTAGCGATTGAAGCAGGAAAATCCGGATCAGACATCTTTACTCTCCTTTCTCAAAACGGTTTTTTACTGAAGGGCGTCTCTAAAAATATTACCGGCTGGTAACCTTGCTGACAACATAGCGGAATTTACCCGATTTTTCGGCGGGTATCTCCGCAACCTGATCAATGACGACCTTCACCGCGCTGCCGAGCCGTGCCTTGAATGCCTGCTCGACATGCGTCAGCAGCGATGCATCCAGGCGTGTTTTGCTGACCAGCAGAATATGCGTTTCATGCAAACTTTCCTGAACGATCTTGAATGCATCAATTTCCGGCAGATCGCGCAGAATGTAAATCAGCGCGAGACCATGCATCACGGTGCCGTCCTGCGCGACGATGAAATCGGTGCTGCGCCCCTGGATTTCCCGGATCAGCGGCAGTCCGCGTCCGCAACCACACGGCTGATCGTGCAGAATGGCCATGTCGCCGGTCTGATAGCGGATGAACGGAAAATCGTGCGTCGCCAGATGGGTGACGGTGATTTCTCCGGATTCTCCAGGCGGCAATGGATTGCCCTGCGCATCGATAATCTCGACAATGATATCTTCGGCGGTAATATGCATGCCGCCATGCGGACACTCATGCGCGATGAAACCGGCGTCGCGCCCGCCGTAGCCGTTGGCGACCGGACAGTTAAACACGGCGCTGATCTGCCGGCGCTGATCGTCGTACAGGCGTTCGGACGTCACAAACGCCACGCGTATGCCCAGATCATCCATGCGCACACCCTGCGCCTGGGCGTGGCGCGCAATATGCGACAGCGCGGAAGGATAACCGAACAGCATTTTCGGACGCATCGCGCGAATTTCAGCAAGAAATCCGTCGAGTTTTTCGGCGGACATTTCAAACGCCGGCAGCAGTTTCGTGCGCAGCATCCTGTCGCGCAGGTTGCGCAGGCGGTCCTGCGCGCCGAGCTCGATCGGCGAACCCCAGATGACGATTTCCGGATCGCCGATATCCACGCCCCACCATCGCGTCGCGCGCCATTTGGCGGCAATATCGTGACTTTTCCGCCGTTTGCCGATAAAAAACACCAGCGGCTCACCGCTGGAACCGCCGGTATTGTAGCGCGCAAGATGCTGCGCCTGATCCGATTTCAATGCCTCGGTATGCGTTCTGATCAGCGGTTTGGTCAACAACGGGATCCGTGCGAGACCGGACAATGATCGCACCGCGGCGACATCCAGTCCGGCATCCGCAAATAACTGCCGGTAATAAGGCACGTGCGTCTGCGCATGCAGCAGCAAATCACGCAGTTTTTCCAGTTGAAAATCTCGCAGCTGTTGGGGATTCCACCATTGCGATGCCTCCATCTGCTTACGCAGCGCCACACTGGTATGTTTTTTCAAGGCTTCGTGCACAGGAAAGAAAAAACCGGATACCCACGCGGTATACAGGCTTGCTGATTGTGACGGCTGCTGTCGCGGTTTTTCCATTTTATCCCTGTGAATACGGTTGATGTTCAAGCGCCTGCTGATAGACGGCGAACAGCTTTTGTTTCACCGAATTCCAGGTATAGCGCTCAAGCGAAGCCAGTCCGTTATTGCGCAGCTTCGCGTATAAATCGGGGTTACGCAGAATGCGCACCATCGCGGCAGCCATCGCGGCGGGATCTTTTTTCGGCACCAGCAGCGCAGTTTTGCCATCTTCCACCAGATAAGGAATGCCGCCTGCATCGGTGCTTACCACGGGAACGCCGCTGGCCAGCGCTTCGAGTATCGAAATCGGCATATTGTCCACCAGACTGGCGTTGATCATCATATCCGCACGCTGATACAATGCTGCTATTGCGTCGTTATCCATACGTCCGGCAAACTGAACGCAGTCCCGCATGCCCAGTTCGTTGACAAGATTTTCCAGCATCGGCTTTTCAGGCCCGGCGCCGGCAACGGTCAACCGGGCATTGGGGCAGTTTTTTTTCACAAGAGCAAAAGCGCGTATCGCGGAGGCATTATCGTAAATAGCTTCCAGATTGCGGGTAACCACGATATGCGGGAAACCTTCACAGCCTTGCCCCTGCTCAACTGAACGTGCCGAGAACCGGCTCAGGTCAATGATGTTGGGCACGATCTGCGCCGTGTAACCACGTTGCGCAAATACCGCTTCAAGAAAACCGGACGGAACAGTAATTGCATCGGTGATATCGAGACCTGGTTTCACCCAGGAAAAAGATTTCTGAAAAAAAGCCTCCGCCTCGCCGCCACGGTAATTCACTATCACGGGTATTTTTCTGATCCGCGCAATCCGGATGGCGGGTGCGGCGAAAAAATGCCATGACCAGCCCGAATTCGCCATGATGTGAAACAACTGTACTTGCCCGGCGCTGCGCCAGAGCCGGTAGAGATAAGGCAGCAGGCGGACAACAGCACGCAGGCCTTTTATCTTCCCAGTCCAGGCAGGCCGGTACGCAGCGTTTGTCTGCACCAGATCGACATGCACACCCTCCTGCGCCAGAAGACTGGCCAGCTGCCGCGTCTGATTGGCCATGCCGCCATAAGGCGGCGGCAATGGGCCGACAAGACCTATGCGCGTTACCGGCATTTTTCTCCTGACACACCGTGATCAATAAAATAGCTCTGCATAAAACGTTAATATTGGGTTATTGGAACAGCGCCCGACCGTTTTCGTGTCTGATTATACACATCGCAGGGCAAAATTCATTTTTTACGCGCAAGCGGTCTGAAATAGTGCTGATTGTCGTAATAATCACTGTCTGCATTGGCATCCGTCCATCCCGGATATCCCAGGACAGGGATCGGCGATAAATCGGCAGTAGACGACAGTGTGTGCAACAGAAAATCAGCCAGCCAGTGATCAATCATCCGTAATTGATCTGTCAGTGGTTGTTGCAGAAACGCTTCTTCCACTTCAAAAAAAACGCCTTTTCCAGTCATGCCGGCATAGGGATTGAGCATTTTCTCGTGCAGCGCATGCCCGAACAGAATGAAACGCATGGAAGTCGGAAGCGATGCTCTGTGTCGCCAGAACACGGTTTTCCACGCATGCTGCCGCAACAGCGTTATCCATTCAGACCGGCTGCTCAGGACAATCACACCGGATTCGTCAAAAAGCGTCGCCGCATCCCTGAGCGAACCGCGTTTTTCGGTTTTATTCTGCACGTTATTGCGCAATGATTGAAAATGAATGTGATTCAACGCCGCTTTGGCTCCGGGAAATGTCAGCCATACCAGCGCGTTAAAAAAATCATGCCAGTTTTCCTGGCGCGTCGGTACTTCTCCGGTCAAATAGATCCTGTTTTCATACTGCCGGACAGACGCATTGCCGGAATGTCCGGAATTTTTTCCTTCACTGATCTGAGATACAAATTGCACCGGCATTCCCGAACAGGTTGCGATGTCAACGCGCACTGTCTGTTTAAAGTGATTCAGGTCCTGAAATGTCGGCCAGTTTTTAAACGCCGGGATTAGTCCGGATAGCGACAGGAAGGGTTCAAACGCGGGCGATCGATCAAGAAAATGTGCATCCCATTCCGCCATTTTCACTGCGCATCAAGCTCTTCAACCGTTTTCAGACATATTGCGAGAAAAATTCCCACAAAAATGATCACCGCGGCAATCATGCCGACCGTATCGAAATTGACGATTTTCCCCTGCACGGTCATCGCCATCAGATAGCCCGCCATGAGCGATCCCAGGCCTGCCGAGAGTTGCTGTATCGACATATGGAACGTCAAAAAACTGCCGCGCAGATGCGGCCTTACGCTGGCCGTAATCAACGCCATTAAAGGAATAACCCGCCCGGTAACCAGCACCATGAAAAGCGTTGTCGCCGTCAGCGCCAGGTACAGCGATGTTTCCGAAATATGCGTGACCCATAAAACAGGCACGATTGAAAGGACCGCCAGAATGCAGAACATCAGTCTTTGACCGTAATTGTCGGCAAACCGGCCGATCAGATTCGCGGTAAAGAAACTGAACAACCCGCCAAAAAAATAAAGGTAAGGCAATTCGGTTTCCTGCATGCCGACATTGGTTACCATGTAGACGCTGATGAAAGGAATCACCAGATAGCCTGAAAACATCAGCATCGCGATCAGCAAAAAAGCAAAAACATGATTGCGGTTCAGAAAAATGCTGTTGAAGTGAAACTTTAAACGGCGCACGCCCCGATGATGCGTGCCGGAACCATGCGGTTTTATCTTCGGCAGTAACCGGCCGGCGCGCAATGCGATCAACAACCCGAGAACAGCCAGCACGATAAACGGTATGCGCCAGCTGAAGGTATTAACCAGCAGCAACCCGATCGGCATACCGGCAACCGCTGCGAATGGAAAAGCCGACATCACCGTACCCATTGCTTTGCCGCGCCGGGCTTGCGGAATAAGATCGGCGATGATGGAAAAAACCGTTGCGCTTAACAGTCCGCCGAACATGCCCGCAACGGCCCGGCTGCATAACAGCGTCAGGTAATCGACAGAAAGCGCGCATAACAGCGTCGCAATCGAAAATCCTGCGCAGAAGCAGACGAGCGCGTGTTTGCGATCGAAGCGATCAATGACAAACGCCACCAGGAAACTGCACAGGGCGGCGCTGAATGTATAGGCCGTGACCAGAAATCCGAATTGCTGGGGCGTAATGTCAAAGCGCCTGAAAAATTCGGGCCCCAGCGGCATAATCATCATGAAATCCACAATATGCAGAAACTGGACGGCGGCCAGAATCAGCAGCACCGGCAACTCGTGAATGGTTTGCGTATCGGGTAAAACACCGCAGTCGATGATCTCCGAGCCGATACCGGGCTCCAGTTCATGACTGGAATCGGCGGGCGGCGTTTTACTGGATTGATGCATGGACGGCAACCTTGGTGAGCGTTAAAACGATGCTTGCAGACGAAGCAAAACCTGACAACCGCAAGTCAATCAGTAGATTGCTGCGCCATACAGAGATGAGAATAAAGAAGCTATCTCAAGCTGACCAAAACAATCTGTATCAGAAGAAACGCCATGCCGAACGTCAGCCAGGTTTTTCCGGCTTTTCGGGCTGCCGGATCGGTCTTCCTGAGGTAGGTGAATCCCATGATAATGCCAATAATCGGAAAAAACAAAGAAGCCGAAATAATAATCAGATTTAACGTGCCGGATACAACCGGCTTTGCCTGCGCCGATACGCCGGACTGCATATCGACGTTGGTAATGCGTGGGTAAACCGGTTCGGTTTCCCTATCGCTCAATTGCTCAACCGATACTTCCTCCTTCAGCGATGCACCGCAGTTTATGCAGTATTCCGCCTGTTCCGTATTTTCCATTCCGCATTTAGGGCAAAGCATATTTTAATCCTTAAAAATGATCGTTCAAATAATGCATTTCAAGATAAAAACCGACATGCTGATATTCCGCGTATTCCGGTTGAGGCCGACCATTCAAAATGGCAGTGAAAATGGCCGCGTTCATAGCTGTGTTCAGGGCAACACTGTAAATGATACTGAACTATGATAGGTTTTATCATAGCGCTGATCCTGATTATCATCAACGGCAAACGTGATCGTGTAATCACCGGTGGGAAGACCGGATGCCGGGCTTTCAAAAATAACCATAACCGGCAAATCGATCAAAGGACCGGCATGCGCAAGCAGCGGCGCATCCGAGCGCACAAACTGCAATTGCGCATCAAGCCAGTAATCGCCAAACGGCGTTTCCGCTTTTACCCAGTAATCCGCCTGCCTGCCGGCATGCTGTTCCGGTGTCAGCGTTATCTTCAATGACAGCATATCCTCCGGTCGCAATTCGATAGCGCCGCCCGACTGATTATTCACCCAGATTGAAACGATCGGCTGACCGGAGGCAATTGACGTCAATTCCGGATTAAAAAACCAGTCAAATCCGGCATTGAACGATATACGTCCTTCCCGGATGACAATATGATCATCATGGCGCGGAAGAAACGATCCGGTAACCCGACAAGCCGAGAAAGCAACCGCATCATCAAAACCAATCACAATATCCGCACCATCCGTAAAACCGGCGTATTGCAAAACAAGTGTATAGTCATCCGACGTATCTTGCCGCCCATCAAGACCGCTCATCGCGATACGCAGTGTGGCGATATCGTCTGCAACCAGCGTGCGTCGTGCCTCTCCGGGAAAAATACCCTGCTGCATAACCCCTTCGCTTTCCGGCAATCCGAGCAGAAGCGACAGGTCGCGATCGGCATTTGCGGCAAAAAAATGCCCCGCGGGCAGATCAGCCAGATCCTGACTATACGTCGTTCTGTCAATAATTTCCGGTAACACGAAAGGATTATTGATTTCTTTATTGAACCAGTGCAGATTAACATCATCGCCACGCCGGTCATCGCCGGAACCGATCACACCATCGGACCCGCTGTTCAGATCAAACCGGTTATTGTTGCCACGCGTGGTGCGGGTAAAATTTTTGTCTGCGCCGTCCAACCCGGATTCACTCGCCAGATTTGGATGTCCGAGCCCTATGCAATGTCCCAGTTCGTGCAACACAACCGATTCAAAGTCAAACATGTGGGGTGGGACAAGCGCTTTGTCAAAACGAATATTACCAATTGACGGCACCAGCTGATTCCATGTGTCGATTGCATTCTGAACGGAAACTTCCATGTCTACTGCATGCGGCGACAAAGGCGAAATACCCACCGTTACAATCAATTCTTCAGCCTGTCCGTTATAGCCGTGCGGATGCGTTATGACACCGATGCCATTGGATTCGTCGGCAAACTCAAAAACACCGGCATCTACAGCTAAAATCCAGAATGCCAAACCAAATACAAATCCCGGATAAATTTTTTTCATCTGATCTGTCAAATTAAAAAAGTCTGATGGTGCTGCGAATTTTTTCGGTACCAGAAATCAAATCCGGCATGTACCCATTCCGGCTCATGACCGGATGATCAGAATATAGCATGTGCCTGTTTGAGGCTGCGCATAAAATAACCGGGCAAACATGCTATTATGAACCAGTTTGGTATTCCCTGAGGAGGCGTCACCATGCATAAACTACAACGCAAACTCCAGACAGATCACCTTCATTTGCTGCGTCTGCTCAAATGCCTGAGTCATGAAATCGACTGCTACGACTTTGACAGTCAGCGCAATGCCGATCTGGCCGTCATCCTGAGCGCGCTGGATTATATGACTGTTTACTCCGACAAATGGCATCACCCGGCGGAAGACATCATTTTCGACAGGCTGATCAAAAAAGCAGTTAAAGAAAGTGATTTAATCAAAGAACTTAAGAATGAACATCAGACAATCACGCAGGAAACCCATAAAATTCACGAGCTGTTCAAGAATGTTGCGGAAGATTGCGTCGTATCGGCAAATGAACTACTGACCGCGGCGCGTCATTTCATTGGGTTGCAAAAACAGCATATCGAAAAAGAAAGTGAGCACATCTATCCACTGATGGATTCAGCGCTTTCCGATCAAGACTGGGATGCGATTGAAAAGGAAATTACCTTGCAAAATGATCCACTTTTCGACGAAACATCCAAAAAGGAATACGATCATTTGTACCGGTTTATAGTCGATCTGGAAAAAAGCAAGCAGGAATAAGTCTGTTCGCTTTTTTCCGGTTTAAATCAGTTGTCGTCAACACGAAAGTCGTCGACCGGACCTGATCTGCCGTTATTCAAACAGTGCGTACAGCTTGCCGAAAAGCGCATCGATAACAGGTTGGAATGGTCCAAGAAAATTCTCCAGCTGCATCATGCCGACGAGCAGAATCAGCAATCCCCCGGCTATGAGACCATAACGAATGCCCGTCGTAAAATTAGCCGATGCCGGTGCACGGGTATAGGTATCGTTGGAAAAAGCCAGAAATATTCTGAGAATACCCAGCACAAGGCCGGCAGCGAGACAGCCCAGAAACAAATGTACCGAACAGAGCAGACGCGCGCCCAGCGCCTCATCTGCAAATGCAATACTGGAAAAACGCAGGCAAATGATAATAACCAGCAAAATGATCAGAGAATTCCAGAACCCGCCGAACTTCGCCTTAAACTCACTTTCCATATTCATAAAAACCGCCTCCTTACATCAAAGTTTGTTGAAAATATACATCACGTATCAAAGCCCGATTTTCAAATTCCATCATTCCGCCATTTCCGGTTGAAGAGGATATTGATATCGAATTTTGAACCTATAAACCTCGGTTGAATGGGGTTTAAAGTGCGTTGATTTTTATTTTTGGCAAGGCACAATGAGGCGTAATAACGCGTTATTACAACGAATTGTAACGCAGCCAAAATTAAAAAGCGGCGTGCTATAAACACCATAGTTTGATTCACCATTTGAATGAACCAGCATTGCTCGAATTGTTTCATGCATTCATATCGTTAGCCACTTCGAGCAACGATCAACCGAGGTTTTAGGCTGAATTACCATAAACCTGATTACAGCCTTACGGGGCCTGTTCTGCATTGTAACGCTTGATTGATACCGGCAATGAAATGGTAACATGTTACGCTATTCGCGTATGTGAATTAAAATTAACAGAGAACGTCTTCAGCGGTTTTATTTTTTAGCACAACTACACACAAATACTGGAAAAATCAATGTCTCACATCTTAAGCGCTGTTTCCGGCGCGATACGAGATCTGCTCAAATTTAAAATGATCTGGATCATGGTATGGCCGATTCTGGTTGCGGTTCTGTTCTGGCTGCTCATCGGCTGGTTATTTCAGGATAGCCTTTCCGAACTGGCGTATCTGGGTTTTGCCGGATTCGGCATCCGGGAATGGATTGAAGGCCAGGCGCCGGGCTGGCTGGCTTACAGCATACAGTGGCTGTTATACATGCTTATTTTCATTCCGCTGGTCATTGTCACCACGCTGATCATCACGGCGGTATTCTCTATGCCCGAGCTGATTAATTACGTTGCAAAACGGCATTATCCCGGACTTAAGCGCGAAAGCGGCGGCACAATTCTGGGCGGCATTACGAATGCGCTTTACGCGGTATTCATCTATATGCTCATCTGGATTGTCACTCTGCCGCTATGGGCGTTCGGCATCGGCATAATCGTGCCCTTCATCGCCGCCGCCTATCTGAACCAGCAACTCTTTCGCTATGACGCATTATCCGAACATGCCAGTCACGCTGAAATCAAGCAGCTGCTGACCGCGAACAGATTTTCTTTATGGAACCTCGGATTGTTGACCGGTTTTCTGCAATATATTCCGATCATTAATTTTTTTGCGCCGGTACTTACCGCGCTTGCATTCATCCATTACGAACTGGCGCGGCTGGAAAAAAAACGCGCCCTGACACAGGCAACGCAAGCGACTACGGATAATAACGCGTAATATCGGTTATTCAAACAATTCATCCGCCTGCAGCACTTTCAGCGCTTCACGCGCGCACACTTCATCAAACTTGATGCCGGGTGCGCCACCGACGCCGACACCACCGACAATTTCGCCGTTCAGTTTAATTGGAAACCCGCCACCCAGTAAAAGAATGCTGTCGTTGATATGCGCCAGGCTATGCAGATCAGGGCTCTTGACCAGCAGCTCGGCAAACCGCTGTGTCGCTCCGCGCAGGCTGTTTGAGGTATAAGCCTTGCGACGACTGCTATCGAGCGTATGCGGTCCGGCGCCGTCGGCTCTTAGCTGCGCCTTGATTAATCCGGCGCTGTCGACAATGGCCACACTGACTTTGAATCCGTCCTGCTCGCATTGCTTGACTGCCGCCAGCGCTGCTTTTGTCGCCAGTTCCATCGTCAGCATTTTTTGTCCGCCTTGCTCCTTGGCAAAGGTCGTACTGGCAAATAAAGCCAAAAACAGTGTTACAAAAAACAAGCCTGCAGGGTGTATTTTTGTCACATTCATCATTCAGATCACCTCCAATCGGATTAAGTCATGGGTTTAGGCTGATTTCAGGGCAGTACCAGGAAAATCCGTTTTTTTGCAAATCATTCCTGCATGCTCCACCAGCCATGAAAGCATCGGCATCCTTTATTCGCTCTCGGAGCGAATCAGCAAAACCGGCACCGGCGAAATGCGCAGCACGCCTTCCGCAATACTGCCGAGCAGCAGACGGTTAAACCCGGAACGGCCATGCGTACCGATAACAATCAGATCGGCAGGCCATTGACCGGCTTCTTCGACGAGAACATGCGCTACACGACGGCCGCTGGCGACGAGCATTTTTTCCGTCACTTCCACGCCCGCCTGCCGAGCTTCCTGCACCGCCTTGTCCAGCATTTTTCTGGCGCTGTCTTTGAACGATTTCATCAGTTCGGCATAATTGATATAGTTTTCCATATCGGAGTAATGAATATCTTCCAGCACGTGCACAAGCATGAGTTGCGCTTGATGAAACCGCGCGAATCTGATTGCTTCCTGCAATGCCCGCTCTGAATTCAAGCTGCCGTCAATCGGGACAAGAATACGTTGATACATTATCATCTCCTCCATTATTACATTAACCTTTAATACACACCTTGGGACGCAGAAAAACAACCCGGCGGGCAAGTCCGGCCTGTTCTGTGGCTTCCGCCACCTGATCAACGTCCTTGTAGGCGGCGGGCGCTTCTTCCGCCACACCCCGTAACGAGCGTGTGCGAATCAGTATGCCTTGTTGCGCAAGCTCGTGAATCAGCGCATGCCCGTCCCACTGTTTCAATGCCTGGCGGCGGCTCATTGCCCGGCCCGCCCCATGACTTGCCGAAGCGAATGCCGGATTGCCGGCGTTGCCGGCAAGGATATACGATCCGGTTCCCATGCTCCCGCCTATAATTACCGGTTGCCCTGTCGCCTGATAGCGTTGCGGGATCATCGGATGGCCCGGCCCGAGCGCGCGCGTCGCACCCTTGCGGTGCACATACAGCTGGCGCTGCTCATTATTGATTTCATGCGTTTCCTTTTTGCAGGTATTGTGCGAAACATCGAACAATGTTTCAAGTCGAATATCGGGATAGATACTGTTAAACGTTTCACGTGTCAAATGCGTCAGGATCTGGCGATTTGCCAGCGCGCAATTAATCGCGGCGTTCATCGCGCCGATATAACGCTGTCCTTCCGGTGACTTGATCGGCGCGCACGCCAGCTCGCGGTCAGGCAGGTCGATTCCCAACCGGCCCGCGGCCTTGGCCAGCATGACAAGATAATCCGTCCCGATCTGATGACCGAGTCCACGCGAACCGCAATGAATCGAGATAATCAACTGCCCCTCAAACAAACCAAAAGCATCCGCGGCAGCGACATCCAGAATACGATCGACCACCTGCACTTCCAGATAATGATTACCGGAA
This sequence comes from uncultured Nitrosomonas sp., assembly GCA_964639015.1. Taxonomy (GTDB): domain Bacteria; phylum Pseudomonadota; class Gammaproteobacteria; order Burkholderiales; family Nitrosomonadaceae; genus Nitrosomonas. Next base: position 8,583 of record CAZXBP010000023.1, on the reverse strand, counting down.
CCGAGCGTTCCCATTTCGCCACGCTGGCGGCTTTTCGCCAGTTCGGAAACATTTTCCGGTACGGCGCCGGCAACACAACCCTGCTCTTCAATATACTCAAGATCGGCGGCTGAACCATAACCCTGCCTGACCGCCCACTGCGCACCGCCACGCAGCACCTGATCGAGTTGCGGATGATTCATTTTAATATGCCCTTCCTCACCGACGCCTGCCGGAATAGCCTTGTACAGCGCATCCGCAAGCACCGCGAAGCGAGGCGCGGCTTCCTGCAACCGCATATTGCTGCGCAGGCAGCGGATACCGCAGGAAATATCAAAACCGACGCCGCCAGCTGATATCACGCCACCCTGTTCAGCATCGAAAGCCGCCACGCCGCCAATCGGAAAACCGTAACCCCAGTGCGCGTCCGGCATCGTCATTGCCGCACCAACCAGTCCGGGCAGACGCGCGACATTGGCAATCTGCTCGAGCACCTTATCGTCCATCGTCCCGAGCAGTGCCGCAGTACCGTAGAGCAACACTTCAGCGCGGCGCTCCGCTAACGCGCCGGGTAAAGTCCAGAGATAAGGCTGTAATTGTTTCAGGCGTTCCAGTTTCATATTACACATCCACCACGCACTGCGCGACCCAGATACCTTCCACCTGTCTGACCGACAGCATGGTGAACGTCGCGCCTTTTACTTCCACGCCCCGCTCCAATGCAGCGTGCCATTTTTCTCCTTTTATTCGAGCGCGCCAATGCTGCCCATTCCGTTGCAGATGAAAATCATTAAAAACCATTCCCGATTCACGTGCCCTGCCCAGAATCAAATTAATCCAGATCACCAATGCGAACTCCAGATCAGTCTCTTCAAAATCGATCATGATTTCGTCACGGGGCTGCACCCCATCCGGATCGGTCATAATGGCAAAAACGGCCTGCGCGGCTGCTTCAAATGCCTGCTCCACCGTTTCTCCGCGTCCGATCACACCCACGTCGGCGTCATGCTCAAAATACGAAAACGCATGTTTCTGCATCGCTAAATCAGGTTCATAATAGAGATTAATGATCATACCGTACAAATTCAACCTTGCTGGCGCTCATTGAGCAGATATTGAAACCGGACTCCAATATTCGCCAAGGCGGTTTTTTATAATGGCACTGCCCCCGGTATAGTTTGATCACTGCAAACAGCACCGCCCGAAATTTATCTTGTGCATCAATTCGGTTCCATTCGCCGTTTTTATCGTGAGATTGCAGTAAAATACACTATGCTTACAAAAATTCAGCGTTTTGAACAAAACTATTTCACCTCATCCTATGACATCTCAAATTGATGAACCCTATGCAGCCATCGATCTGGGCTCGAACAGTTTTCACATGATCGTCGCCAATTATACCGACGGCCGGCTGCAGGTCATTGACCGGATCAAGGAAATGGTCAGACTCGCTTCCGGACTTAATGAAGCGCATGAGTTATCCGAGGAATCCATGCAACTGGCGCTGGCCTGTTTGCAACGATTCGGGCAGCGCATCAACGAAATTCCGGCAACGAATATCCGCGCTGTCGGCACCAATACCCTGCGCCAGGCGCGCAACGGCGATTTTTTCCTGTCAAGAGCCGAAACCGCGTTAAACCACCCGATAGAAATTATCGCCGGACAGGAAGAAGCGCGACTGGTCTATCAGGGTGTGGCGCATACCAACTATGACGAAACCAGCAAGCGGCTGGTAATCGATATCGGCGGCGGCAGCACCGAACTGATTATAGGACACGGCTATGACATCTTCAGGATGGATAGCCTGTACATGGGTTGCGTCAACATGAGTCAACGTTTTTTCGACGATGGCCAAATAAAAGCTAAAAAATTCAACAAAACCGTACTTTATGCCAGACAGGAACTGGAAACGATCGAAACCATTTATAAGAAAAAAGGATGGGATATCACATTGGGAACTTCCGGAACCATCACTACCATCCGCGATGTCGTACAGGCACAGGGCTGGTGCGATAGCGGCATCACCGCTGCCGCACTTTCGAAGCTCGTTGATGCGCTTATTGCAGCTGGAAATAGCGAGGCAATTAATTTTGAAGGATTGGCTAAACGCCGGCAGCCCGTATTCGCCAGTGGCGTTGCTATCCTGCTTGGTATTTTTGAAGCACTCGGTCTGGAAAAAATAAACACCTCTGATGGCGCATTACGTGAGGGCCTGTTATATGACCTGATTGGCCGAATGCATAATGAAGATATTCGCGACAAAACGATAACCGATGTCTGTCAGCGGTATGGCATTGATACCGAACAGGCTGATCGGGTCAAGGCAACTGCGGAAAATTTTTTTCATCAATCCCGTTCGGAATGGCAGTTCAACGAAAAGGATGATTTAAAGCTGTTACAGTGGAGTGCCTTGATTCATGAAATCGGATTGTCCATTGCACATGCGCAATATCACCGTCATGGCGATTACCTGGTCACCTACTCCGATCTGGCCGGTTTTTCCCGGCAGGAACAAAACAAACTTGCCAAACTGGTACGTTGCCATCGCAGAAAATTTCCGCTGGAGGAATTCGCCACCATCCCTGAAGCTGCAAGATTAAACCTCATCCGGCTCGGTATTTTACTCAGACTTGCCGTGGTTCTGCACAGAAGCCGTTCCAACCGTGAGCTGCCCGAAATCCGGATTCAGACACAAACCAATAAAATTCATCTGTGCTTTCCTGCCGACTGGCTTGCCAGTCAGCCACTCACACTGGTTGATCTGCAAACCGAACAGGAGTATTTGCAAGCAGCCGGTTTTAAGTTGACATTTCAATGAGGTAAATCGCAGTAGTGCTCCAGAATATGCAACTGCGCCGAGCGCGGTTTCAGCGCGCCCGCCTTCGTGCGCTTGTATGAGCCGTCGCTTTGCAGCACCCAGGCCTGCGTATTATCCGCCAGATAACTCAGCAACCCATAAGCAATCACCGAATCGCTGGTACGCTTTTCTTCAATCGGAAAGCAGACTTCCACGCGATAATGCAGGTTACGCGTCATCCAGTCCGCGCTGGAGCAGAAAACAAGTTCCTCGCCGCCGTTATGAAAGTAGTACACACGGGTATGTTCCAGAAACCGCCCGACAATGGAACGCACCTGAATATTTTCGGACACATCCTTGATACCGGGTCGCAGACAGCAGATACCGCGAATAATCAGATCGATTTTTACACCGGCCTGCGAAGCCCGGTAAAGCGCCATAATAATTTCCGGATCGACCAGCGCGTTCATCTTGGCGATAATCCATGCCTTTCTTCCTTCATTGGCCGCTTTGATCTCATTCTCGATATACGTCAGTATGCCCTTGTGCAGGGTAAAAGGCGATTGCAGCAGTTTTTTCAACTTGCCCGCGCGCCCCAGTCCCGTCAATTGAAGAAAAAGTCTGTTGACATCTTCGCCAATCGCTTTGTCACAGGTCAGCAGACCATAGTCGGTATATAAACGCGCGGTGCGCGCATGATAGTTGCCGGTACCCAGATGAACGTAACGGCGCAAGGTGCGGTTTTCCCGCCGGACAACCAGAATCATCTTGGCGTGCGTCTTATAGCCGACCACGCCATAAACCACATGCGCGCCGACTTTCTGCAATTCATTCGCCAGTTCGATATTGGCTTCTTCATCAAACCGTGCGCGCAGCTCGATGACTACCGTCACTTCCTTGCCGGAGCGGGCGGCATCCTTAAGTGCTTCGACGATCGCCGAGTCCGCGCCGGTACGGTAAAGCGTCTGCTTGATCGATAAAACATTCGGATCGCTGGCCGCCTGCCGCAGGAAGTCGATGACCGGCGCAAAGGACTGGAATGGATGGTGCAGCAGAATATCGCCGTTGTGCAGCGCTTCAAAAATGTTGACATTCTTGAGCAGACGATTGGGAATATTGGACGTAAATCCGGCAAATTTCAATTCCGGCCGGTCGACCAGATCGCAGATGGCCAGCAGCCGCCCCAGATTTACCGGTCCGGATACGCGATACAGATCATTTTTCTGCAATTCAAATTTTTGCAGCAGAAAATCGCTTAAATGATCCGGGCAGTTATCGGCCACTTCAAGCCGCACCGCATTACTGAATCTGCGCGAAGGCAGTTCACCTTCAAGCGCCCGCAGCAGGTCGTCGACTTCCTCGTCGTCTATCAACAGATCGCTGTCGCGCGTGACTTTGAATTGATAACACCCCAGTACATTCATGCCTGGAAATAGATCTTTCACATGCGCATGAATAATCGAGGACAACAACACAAAATCATGATTACCGTTACTGTGATTGACGGGTATCTGAACAACGCGGGGCAATGAGCGCGGCGCCTGGACAATCGCCAGACCGGAATCACGCCCGAAAGCATCCTTGCCTTCCAGTGAAATGATGAAATACAGATTCTTGTTCAAAACACGCGGAAACGGATGCGCCGGATCGAGTCCGATCGGACTTAAAACCGGCAATACCTCTGCATTGAAATAGCGCTGCACCCAGCGGCTTACCATCGGTTTCCACTGGGTGCGCCGCAGCAGTCTGATCTTGTCTTTGGTCAGCGCCGGTATGATCATCTCATTCCACGTATCATACTGTTCCTTGACAAGCTGGTGCGCTGCATCACTGACCTTTGCCAGCACCTCTGCCGGCAACAGGTTATCCGCGCCGGTCTGCACCGAGCCATATTTGATCTGCTGCTTTAATCCCGCCACGCGGATTTCAAAAAATTCATCCAGATTGGTGCTGGCAATACACAGAAACTTCAACCGCTCCAGCAGCGGCAGGCTTTCGTCCTTGGCCTGTTCAATGACGCGTCGGTTGAATTCGAGCAGACTCAGCTCGCGATTGATGTAAAGCGTCGGGTTTTTGAGATCAATGGAATCCATCAAAGATGCAATTTAGAAGTTAACAATATCCAGGGTGCAAGCAAAGCAGGCTTTGCATTATACGCTTCGATCGGTACAAATAATCAAGCCTGGAAGCGCCAGATTGAAAACACTGATTCAAACACAACAATATCAAGGGTATTTAATGAGCTCCAGAAATGATCAAGTGGTCAACCTATTGCTAACTTCCCGGTTCATCCAACAGCGTATCTGAAAACTATCTTCAGATACGCTGTATTTTCTTCCACTTCTACAAACAGTCCTTTACAACGCTGCCAGGAATGCAACGAGGTCCGCTTTTTCAGCCTCCGTCAGGCCGATATTAAAGCGGTTGTTGTAAAACTCCACTACCGCTGGCAAATCAGCGGCAGAACCATCATGAAAATACGGTGGCCGTGAAGCAACCGAGCGTAAAATCGGTCCCTTGAAACGACCAATATCCTTCCATTTGCCGCTAATCAAGGCGCGGCCTGGATCGGTGGTTTTGATGATTTCGTTCGTTGTTTTGTTTTTCAGCGTGTATAGCGGCATATCCGGTGTGCGGCGCGATTCATCCGAGATACCGATATCCAGCGGCATGGGCGTTGAATGATTGCCGGAATTCGGTGTGTTATGGCAGGTAGTGCATGTACCGGGAAGCACGTTGACGTTTAAGTCATCGTTAATGCCTTTTACATCGCTGATCATAATCGGCTTTGTATTAAACAGTGCCTGGCCGCGTGCAATGGCGGCGCGGGCATTCTTGGTACTGTTGAGCGATTTATTCGGTTTAATGCGATTCCAGCTGTCATAAAGTGACATCACGGCAGGATTAAACGGTTCGCCCGTTTGGTAATCGCCAGCCAGGGTGTCGTTAACACCAAAGTAATAATACTGCTTCTTGAGTGTTTTGGGGCCGCCGAGCCCTTTTTCCGCAGACAGATTACCCGCTTCGTTATCATGAATCTGCGCGGTAAATAGCCCGAGCTCGAATGCTAGAATTGCTTCACGCTCTTCATCGGTTAATTCCAGCAACGCTTCGGCATGACCCAATGTCGCATGATTCGCCTGCGTTCCCAAATCGAACGCTACGGGAGAAAAACAGGTGTCTGTGCCATAGATGCAATCGCCGGAGTTTGGCATCTGTGTCGTTTCACGGCCATCCCACATGACAGCGCTGAGAAATTTAAGATTGGTCGTCGGCATTGGACGACGGAACAGGGATAATTCATTTTCGTTCGCGTAACCATAAGGATCGTCAGCATCGACCAATTCAAACTCCGCGTCGACAGGAATACCGATTCCCACACGGATATTGCCCTTTTCCAGCAGCATGCTATAAGCAGCACGGCGTTTTTCCAGCGTTGTTACATCCGCAATAGGTGAATTGGCGCCATCAACCAGGCGGAAAAGCGGATCCAGCCCGTCGGTTTCATCGAAAATTTTCTGCACACCGACAGGCGTGATTGTCCAGCCTTGAGACGGAATGTGACAGGAAGCGCAACTGCGACCATTTGTACCCAGACTTTTAAAAAATGGATTATCGAGGTCAATAAACCCCGCCGTGCTGTAAGTCGCATCCCTGCCGTGATCATTTTCCGAACTGAACATATTGGGCAGGTGATTGCCGTGATGACCTTTTTTAGAATGATCATCTTTAGCAAAGGCCGGTACTGCCAACAGCATAATCAGTGCTGCGAGCAACACCTGAGACTTTGTAATAATTTTGTTTTGCATGAATCATCTCCCTTGTTATAAAAATTCAAACGCAATGCTTTTCTTCAGGTCTTAATGAACTTGAGGTGCGCATTGTGCCCGGACAGGCAAAAACTAGCCATAGCCTGAAAGTACTATGTCATCTAATAATGCAACTATGCTAACGGACTCAGTTTAGTCAACTTGACTGCAAGCTTCGGTGAGAAAAATCACATTTCAAGGAACGTACAAGGTGGGATTGATTATTTAATTGAATTTGCAAATTGAATGACTTATTCTGACAGTTTGTTGAAGTGTTATTTTCAAGATTCAGTATTTATCAAGGAGAAGAAAATGAGTTCTGATGCCTATAAATTCGATATTGTGAATGGTCAGGTAACCGCTGCGTATGAACTGGACGATGGCGTATGGGAGCTTGAGCCGCTGGACGACGATGGCGGCGAATCCTACGCCGTGGCAGCCAACGGCGATGTCTTGCGCACCGAAATCGAGCCGTATGGGACGGAAATCACTCGCTACGCCGATACCGATGGCGATGGTGTGTATTTCCGCATTGCCGAATCCTTGAATCCTTCCGGTAATTTTAATCGCAGCAATAAAGCGTTCAAATTCGACATCGCGGATGGCCAGGTAACCGCCGCGTATGAACTGGATGATGGACAATGGGAACTTGAATCACTGGACGATGACGGCGGCGAATCCTACGTTGTGGAAGCGAACGGCGATGTCGTGCGTACCGAAATCGAACCATTCGGCACGGAAATCACCCGTTACGCGGATACCGACGGCGACGGGATATTTTATCGGGTTTCCGAGCAATGGGTGATTTCCCCGGCAAGCGGCGCGGTCACGCCTAAATTTTCGGGTGAATTGCGCTACTTTCCCACGGATGACGATGATTTTATCGCCGTTCGCGCCGGCGAGGATTGTCGTGGCGGCCGAGGCGCCGATAATTTTGTGATTCGAGAAGCCTCGCATTTGCGCATCACCGACTTCAAATCGCTGGATGACGATGTACTGGTGTTCGATACCGGCCTGGGTCTGACCTCGCGCGAACATCTGGCCAGTTTTGTCAGCGGTATCCGGCAGGACGACAATAACTTTATCGTCGACTTCGGCGCAAATGTTTCCATTACCTTGGTCGGCGTCGCATCCGACCAAATCAGCTGGGACGATGTCAGCGTATTGAGCTGATCGCCCGGAAAACAATAATCAGAGGAGCGCAAGCTCCTCGAACACAGGTTCGCAGCCAGTATGCCGGATTAAACTGCGCTAATCCGACTTACGCGGGTTTTACGCAGCGCTGCTTAACCTCCACAAGCGCATGTACAGACATGTGTGAAAGTGGGCTGACACATTCCACAAAATCAAAAAAATATCGGCGTGGATCGTCGTCACGAAACTGCACCAGCTGCTTGGGAATGACCAATACTGGGGTGATGGACATGTTCCTGCATATCACGCATGTCGATTACATCGTCATTTTCGAGAAAAGTTGAGAGGAACAGCCTTTTTATAATCCATTGACATGGCGGCAACTGACACGCTTAACGAAACAGCGGAAACCTATTGAGAAGCGGGTCAAACTCGAATTCCGGCTCCGGCAAATGGAAGTTTTTCAGCCAGACTTTAAGATTTTTCACATCCTTAAATACCTGTAAATCGTTTTGGATGCGTTGAAGTTCTGCCTGCATGGTTTGTATGTCGTGTTTGAGCAGCTTCACAAGGCGATTTGGAGAGAGTGGTTCAAACGGTGAAAGCTGCAACATCATGCGGATTTGCTCTTCCTTAAGCATGACTTCATCTTGTAATTCTGCCAGTTGGTCACTGAGGATTTTGTTGTAATATTTGAGGCGCTCGGCACTCAGGCTGCTGAGTCTGCTCTGATCGATTTGCTCGACGGCGAGCTGTAATTCCAACAGTTTCAGCAAATCTTTATTGCTGTAAGCGACAGTGACCTGCTGCATGAGTTCGGTTTTGCGTTCGCGTTCTACGGGATCTTGCTCACGGTCGGGATGC
>CAZXBP010000022.1:0-22559 GCA_964639015.1 uncultured Nitrosomonas sp. | reverse complement strand
TATACATCAACTTTATGCCTCATTGGAATTATTTGAATCTGACAAAGTAGAACTACGCAATCAAGATCCTGTAAAGAACAACTTCGCGTGCTTTCAAAACTTGTATCTACTGGAACCCGATTAGCTGATTCTATTTTTCGAACAAATAATGAGTAATAAATACTATTAAGATTAAATCATAAAATCAGTATACTGTTAAAGTACAAGTTGAATTAACAATTTGGTCTAGTTTGACGAGGCAATCAATTTATTTTTCTCAGGTTACTAATTTTACTTGTCAGATCAGATTATTTTCCACCAGCACCAAGCCGATTTGCTTGAACAAACGCAACAAACCCGGCAAGAAAGCTTGCGAGCTGTTTGCGCACGGCTTCATCCTGTAGTTTTCCGTCTTCATTAAAGATTTGATGCGCTTTGGAGAGCATGATTTTCTCGCCGAGCCAAGGGCGCATACCCAGTCTGCGAAATACCGGCAGCCAGGCATTTTGCGACAGCATGGTGCCGAATCCGCCCGGCGTCGCGCCGATCACCGCCACCGGGCGTTCGCTGAATACCCGCTGAATCTGCTCCGGCGGGCGTGACAGCCAGTCGATCGCGTTTTTCAACACGCCCGGTATGGAATGGTTATATTCCGGCGTGGCCAGCAGCAATGCATCCGACGCGGCCATGCGTTCCTGCAACAGGCTGACCGCCTGCGGAATGCCTTCGGTGGTTTCCATATCTTCGTTATAGAGCGGAATATCCCGGATCGTCGCGATCTCGAGTACGGCATGTTCCGGCAGCAATTGCGCGGCGGCATGCAGCAGTGCGGTATTGTATGAGTGTTTGCGCAGGCTTCCTGTAATTCCAACGATTTTTATCATGAGCACCTCTATAAATCCATATTTACGAGCATCGTTCCGCGGATTTCCTGCTTGCACCGTCTCGTCACAATATGTCGTAGTTCACAAAAAATACTTCCTTATATTCCAACCTGAAAACGTAGTTGAATGCGGCTCAAAGTGCGTTGATGTTTATTTTTGGCAAGGCACAATGAGACGTAATAACTTGTTATTACAGCGAATTGTAACACAGCAAAAATTAAAAATCGGCGTGCTATAAACACCATGATTTGACTCACCATCCGGATGAACCGGTATTACCCGGATTGTTTCATTTGTTCATATCGTTAGTCAGTCCGGACAATGGTCAACTGAGGTTTTTAGGGTTCAACAGCCTGATATGGCTCGGCCCAGGAGTCTGTCGGATGTATGACTAATCTACTGCGCCAATGGGAGAGCGGCTCGCTACGATTGCTTAAGTCCGACGGACGCCCAGGTCATATAAAATTAAAACTTAACTTTCTATAAGGCCATCCGATTACAGCTACAACGATGGTTAACAACCCGCTCAAATGATAAAGCTGAACAGTTGTTAATGACTATTGTTTAGATAAAGAATTGTTTTTTTGAAAGGAGAACCTAAATGGCACAAGTAATCAATTCGAATATTCCTTCGTTGACCGCTCAGCGCAATCTGAACATGTCGCAATCTTCACTTAACACCGCGCTGGAAAGATTGTCTTCCGGCCTCAGAATTAACAGCGCCAAAGATGACGCGGCAGGACTGGCTATTTCTGAAAGAATGACATCACAAATCCGTGGGCTTAACCAGGCCTCGCGCAACGCCAGTGACGGCATTTCCCTTTCGCAAACAGCGGAAGGTGCGTTAACCCAAGTCAGCGACAACCTGCAACGGATTCGCGAGCTTTCCATCCAGGCCGCCAACGCAACCAATACCGCAAATGACAGGGCCGCGCTGCAAGCCGAGGTTACTCAGCTCACTGCCGAGATTCAACGTGTATCCACACAAACCCAGTTTAACGGCATGAACCTGCTTGACGGTTCGTTCAGCACCATCAATTTCCAGGTGGGCGCCAACGCCAATCAGACGATTTCCGCCGCGTCCGGTAACTTCCAGACCAACGCATTTGGCAATTATCGCATCGGCGGTCTGGCTGCTTTCGTGCCGGGTGGCAGAGGCGACCTGGTTGCCGGAACCATCGGTTCAAACAGCGATGCATTCGGCAATTCAGTACTGTTAAGCGGCACGACAGGTGATGCATCCGCAGTCAACGGCGCACTGGCTGCCGGAGATTTCCGGATTTCAACCGCCTCGGGTAATTTTGACGTCTATTACCGGGCAGGTGCCAGCGCGGGCGAAATTGCAACGGCGATCAACAGCACCGGTAGCGGCGTAAGCGCCACCGCCACCACCGAAGTTGTATTGGGCGCCGGCACTGGCGCTGGCGTCGGCTTTCAGCAAAATACCACGTATTCATTTGCTATCTCGACTGATTTCTCCGACCCAACCAACGCTAGTGCGGTAGAACCAAAATATACAACAGTTTCATTCAAGACCGGTGGTGCAACTGATACAGCAGATGTCGATTCAGCCAGCTACCTGAGCACGGCAGTCCAGGCATTTAATGATGCCGCCGCCAAAACCGGTTTTACCGCCGAAGTGGTACAGAGTGATGACGGTTTTCACGCAATCAAACTGACCAACACAAACGGCAGCGATCTGCGCATTCTGAACAACTCCTATGATAATACCGGTACCGCACTGGATATCCAGGTGAATGACATTTCACTGCTGGATGGTGACACCAGCACCGATTCCACCTATAGCGAAACGCTTACCGGTGGTTCGCTGGATGCTACCACCGGGATTTGGACCAACGGTAATGGCGCTTATTTCACAGGCCGGGTGGTTCTTGACTCATCCAAGTCGTTCACTATCACCACCGCTGTCGCTGATGTGTTCGCGGATGCAAGTGCTCCAAACACAGCAGCAGCCGGTACTTATGGCGCGCAACTGCAAGCCGCTAGCGCCATCGACATTACCACCGCGGAATCAGCCAACCGGACATTATCGATTGTCGATTCGGCATTGACCGCAGTCAATGATCAGCGCGCCCGTTTCGGCGCCTTGCAGAACAGGCTGGAGAGCACAATCAGTAATCTGCAAACAACCTCTGAAAATCTGTCTGCTTCACGCAGCCGTATACGTGATGCTGATTTCGCAGCGGAAACGGCAACAATGACACGGGCGCAGATTCTGCAGCAGGCTGGTGTTGCGATGCTTGCCCAGGCGAATGCATTGCCTAACAATGTGTTGTCATTGCTGAGATAAGCAATCGCATAAGCAACATAATCACGCGGAGAAGCCCGGAAGAACCAGCCGCTTCTCCGCAACCACTTATGCACAAGGAGATTTAACATGATGATCAATTCAGCAGCAGCCGTTCATGATTTTATACCACCGCCATCCCTTGCCGATAATCCTGGGGTAAAAATGCCGGTCAACCCGGAAGCGATTGTCAGCATGCCGCGAAAAACCGGAACCGAGGCCATAAGACCGGAGCAGATTCAGGATGCTGTCGATCAAATTCAGGAATTTACACAAACCCTGACACAGAATCTTAACTTTTCCATTGATGAAGACACCGGCAAAACGGTTATCAAAATCATGGATGCGCAAACCCAGGAAGTGATACGTCAGATTCCTTCGGAAGAGGCAATCAACATCGCTCGCGCACTGGGAGAAATCAAGGGATTATTGTTTAGCGACCAAGCCTGATTTTCACGGAAATCCCATTACGAAAAGGACACACCATGCTCTCTTCTCCCGGACTCGGCTCAGGACTGGATATCAACAGCATTGTTGGTCAACTGATGACCCTTGAACAACGCCCGTTGCTACTGCTCAATAACAAGGAAGCAGGGCAGCAAGCCAAAATATCAGCTTACGGCAGCCTTAAAGGAGCCCTCTCGTCATTCCAGAACAGTGTCAAGACATTGACCAATGCGTCAACTTTCAGCGGCGTCAAGGCCACCACCACCAATCCGGACATCGTTACCGCCAGCGCTTTGTCGAGCGCGGCCGCAGGCAGTCATCAGATTGAAGTTTTAACGCTTGCCCAGGCGCAGAAAATCAAGTCCGATGCATTTGCTTCGACCGATACCGCTATCGGCAGCGGAACATTGACTATCGAATTTGGCACCTATAACAACGACGGTTCTTTCACCAATCACCCGGATAAACTGGCGAAGCCAATTACTATTGAATCTGGTCAATCCTCGCTGGGCAGCATCCGCGATGCCATTAATCAGGCTGATGTAGGTGTTTCCGCAAGCATTGTCAACGACGGCACAGGCAACCGGCTGGTCATCGCCTCCAAGGATACCGGTTTGAATAATGCACTGAAAATCACGGTTGACGACAACGACGGCAATCATACCGACACTGCCGGACTGTCACGGCTTGCTTATGACGCTTCCACAGGAGGCGCGGCCAATATGGCTGAAACGGTCGCCGCCCAGAATGCCACGATGGTGATCGATGGCATCAACATCAGCAAACCGTCAAACACAATTTCCGATGCGCTCGGCGGTGTTACGTTCAATCTGCTTAAGGCGGATCCTGGCACGACGACGACTCTGAGTGTCGCCCGCGATGTCTCAAAAGTACAGGCCGGTGCGGAAGCTTTCGTCAAGGCATACAATGAACTGACAAAAACCATTGCGGATGTATCCAGGTACGACACGGCAAATCAACAGGCATCAATACTTACCGGAGACTCAACAGTACGCGCAATACAGACGCAACTGCGGGGCGTGTTGAATGCTTTTCTTCCTGGCGCGGCAGGTGGACTGAATTCGCTGTCGCAAATCGGCATCAGTTTCCAGAAAGATGGCACGCTACAACTGGACAACGCGAAATTGAATGCAGTACTGAACGACCCATCCAAAGACATTGCCGCTTTCTTTACCAGCAAAACCGCTGTCACAGCACCATCACCCGTGACAACAAATCTGGCACAAACCAGTGACAATTTGATCTCACTCATCAATCAACCGGTGAATTTCCAACCCGGCAGCTTTGCTGTCAACATCACTCAGATTGCAAGCCAAGGTGAAGCTGTTGGCAGTACCACAGCCGCGCTGAATATTAATTCCGTACCGTTGCTTGCGAACAATACACTGGATTTGTCGATCGATGGCATCAGCAGCACCATTACACTGACGGATGGAACTTATACGGCTGATTCACTGGCAGCGGAAATCCAGTCCCAAATCAATAGCAACACAACTTTTCAGACAGGTGGCGTTTCGGTTACGGTCAGCCAGAATGCCGGTGTTCTGTCGATCACCTCTAATCGTTTCGGCTCGGCTTCCAGTGTCGAGATCACGGGTGGAGACGGACTTGTTGATTTATTTGGCACACCAACTGAAACACAAGGGCTGGATGTTGCCGGAACCATAGGCGGAGAATCCGCCACCGGCTTAGGCAAGGATCTCAGCGGCACCGGCACGGCTGCCGATATAACACTGCGGGTCGATGGCGGCGCTACAGGCAGTCGTGGCACGGTTGATTTCCTGCAAACCACGGATACACCCGAAGTTACATCATTGCCTTCGATTGGTTTCGCGAGCAGACTGGATCGAATTCTGGAAGGCATGCTGGAGAATGACGGCTTGCTTGATGGCCGCATGGACGGTATCAATGCTTCCATTAAAGACATCAACAAACAGCGCGAAGCATTCGCCCGTCGCCTCGAAGACGTTGAAAAACGGTATCGTGCTCAATTCACCGCACTGGATACACTGATTGCGGGCATGACACAAACAAGCAGTTTTTTACAACAACAGTTAGCTGGCTTGTCTGCAAATAATAATCGCTAATTCATAAGATATAAACCTTAAAAAACGATTTTCAGAAAGGAAATAACCCAATGAGTGTAGCAATGAATAATCCTATTTCCACATATCAACGCGTTGGCGTTGAAACGGGAGTGGAATCGGCCAATCCACACAAGCTGATTTTAATGCTGTTTGAGGGTGCATCTGAAGCGCTTATCAAAGCAAAAATGCATATCAAGCACAATGAAATCGCCAAAAAAGGAGAAGTATTATCAAAAGCAATCATGATCATTGATAATGGTTTAAAAGCCAGTCTTGACATGCATGCCGGGGGGGAACTGGCGCATCATTTACTGGCACTCTATGATTATATGACCAACCGTTTGCTGATCGCGAATCTTAAAAACGACATAGAAATTATTGATGAAGTCAATCGACTGCTCGGCGAGTTATATGTTGCATGGAAAGCGCTTGAAAAGTCACCGGATATCAGCGCCAGACCAAAAGCTGTTGCTTGATCAACTTAATCAAAAAAGGTTTTGCACGAATGGACAGCAAGCAAATCATTAACCTGTACGAAGATATTCTTACCACAACAAACAAAATGCTGGATGCGGCACAAAGAAGTGAATGGGACACTTTAATCGCCCTGGAAAAGCAGTGCCGTGAACTGACATGCAGACTCGCCGCCAATGAAACTGAGTCGACCCTGAGTCATGAACTTCAACAGAAGAAAATTGAAATCATTCACCAGGTACTGGATCACGATGCACAAATCAGATTGATTACAGAGCCTTGGATGACTAAATTACAGGAAATGATCAGCACCAGCTCATACAAGCGAAACTTACAGCAGACGTACCAGCCCGGCAATGCATATCTTTAATTTGCATGTGACGAGAATTGCCCGAATTACGCAGTTATAGCGTTTGCGATGGTAGCGAGATAGTATTAAACCTAAGAACTTCAGTTGACCGTTATTCGCCATGACTAACGGCATGAATAAATAGAACAACCTGAACTATACCCGTTTACCCGGATGGTGAGTCACACTATGGTATTTACAGCACGCCGCTTTTTAATTCCGGCGGCGTTGCAATTCGTTGTAATAACGCGTCATTACGCCTCATTGCGCCTTGCCGGAAATAAAAATCAACGCACTCTAAATCCCATTCAACTGAGGTTTTTAGGTTAAATGAAATACTGTGATACCGACAACTGTAAAAACCGATCATAACCTTCAGCAACAAACAAAAGCCGTCACCCCTGTCAGGCCCGTTGCTCCTGTAATACCGGTAGAATCTGTTGCCGATCCCGGTAACACAAAACACGAATTTGTTTTAGGCCAGAAATATCAGGCTCTAGTTGAAGGGCGCCTGCCTAATGGCAATTTTAATGTACTGATTTCAAACAAGCTCATGCAAATGCAATTGCCTGAAAATTTTCTACCAGGCGATAAACTGGAGTTACTTCTTCTATCCAATGAACCAAGACTGAAATTCGAACTGCAAAACGGAAACCAAATCAATTCAAAAGGTAATGCAACAATAAGCCTGACAGGAAAATTTATTGATGTGCTGATCCAGAATAGCGGAAAATCGGCAGTAAGCTCTCCCGCCATATCAACACCCATTCTCACCGGCCTGCTGATAAATAAGCAGGAATTTCCCTCTTTATTACAGAAAGCGATTCATCAAAGTGGCTTATTCTATGAGTCGCATTTATCCAAATGGATCACTGGTAAAAGTTCATTCGAAAAATTACAGCTTGAGCCACAAAACAAATTGAAAAACCCCATTATTGAATCACAGGCCACAACCCCCCCCCTATCCTCTGCGATACCTGCTAGCGCACAAAGCCTGTCCCTTGTTCAACAACAATTGATAGCACTTGAAACAGGTCATATCATGTGGCGTGGAGAAGTCTGGAATGGCCAGCATATGGAATGGAGTATCTCCGAAGAAGACAGCCGTCACAACGATTCCAGTGAATCAAATGCTGCAAAACAATGGAAAACCACACTGAAACTGACTTTCCCGGAACTGGGAAAGATTACAGCAACGCTCATATTGAATACTCAGAACGTACAAATCAAGCTTAGCGCCGAAAACCCTGACACACAGCAGCTGTTAATAAACAGTCAAACTCCGCTGAAAACGGACTTACAGGCAACAGGCATGACTGTTGCTTCATTTACGTTACATCCAGATGACTGAAAACGATTCAAAACTGGAAGCTGTTGCGCTTGCTTATCGGGAAGGCCAAATTGCACCCAGGATAGTCGCCAAAGGACGCGGCTTGATTGCCCAGGAAATCATACGGCGAGCAAAAGAATCAGGAATTTACGTTCATGAATCCAATGAACTTGTCGCGCTGCTGATGCAGGTTGATCTTGACGATCGGATTCCTCCGCAGCTCTATGTCGCCGTTGCAGAATTACTTGCCTGGCTATATCGTTTGGAACAGGGTCTGAATGAAATCGCGCCGCGGCCTGAATCAAAATATCCACCTGAAGAAAAATAAATTTGATCTAAACACAATCATATCGGAGCGTTCCATTATGCTTGATGCATCCGGGTTATCATACTCAACTGATTTAAGTCCTGAAGAAGAAAATTTTCGCATTCGCACAAAGATTGATATTTTGTATATCTTACGCAATGTAATGCGTAAAAATATGCTCACTACACTCTACTTTGACAACACCAATCGTTTTATTCTCACATCCATCCTGGATATTGAAGAAAAAACAGATGAAATAATAATCGACTATGGTGCTGATCCGAGATTTAACCGGTTGGCTCTGGCTTCAACGGATTTAACCTTTGTCACATCGCTCGATCGCATCAAGATAGAATTCAAATCTACTCAAATCAGAAAAATAGAATTTGAAGATCACTATGCATTTGCAGTCAAATTACCTGATTATCTGATCCGCTTTCAAAGAAGAAATCACTATCGTATACCGACGCCGATTATCGTGCCGATTAAGTGCATTATCCCGATTCCGAATCAACATGCATCGGTCAAAGCCGAGATCACGCTGATCGACATCAGCTGCGGCGGCATCGGCGTTATTGATCACCATCCGGCAATCAGCTTTGACCCCGGAATGATTTATCATCATTGTCAAATCAATCTACCTGGAATTGGACGCATCATCGCAGCTATACAGGTTAAAAATACCTACGAAATGATGCTTAGAAATGGTAAAACATGCAAACGCGCCGGATGTGAATTTATCGACCTGCCCACCGAAATGGAAGCCATGATCCAGCGGTATGTAACCCTGAAAGATCAAACCAGGAAAACACCTTAAAAAATCCGACAGTCGGTTTTGCTCTGCGAATACTCCATTAACCACCTTGAATACCAAATTTAGGGAAGTATAAAAATGTCACATACCAGACTGCAATCTTTTCGCAGCAAGCAAGCTACCATAAAAGAAGTTCTTTTTATTGACCAGGGCATCGAAGATTATCAGATATTGATCGACAGCGCCCGGTCTGGCGTCGCTGTTCACCTCCTGAATCGTCACGGTGATGGCGTGCTGCAGATCGGCGAAATCCTGCTTCAATACACGAACCTGGAAGCGGTTCATATTGCGTCGCACGGCACTAACGGCTGCCTGATACTCGGTAACAGCCTGTTATCCGCAACCACGCTCTCCAAATATCAACACAGTCTGTTTTCCTGGCAAGCCAGTCTCAAACAAGATGCTGATATTCTGATATATGGCTGCAATGTCGGAAAAGGTATTTCAGGCAAACACTTCATTCAGCAGCTGGCTGAGATAACAGGAGTCAATATCGCTGCATCGAGCAGTCTGACCGGAAATAGCGAACAGGGTGGAAACTGGATACTGGATGTAACGACCAACGAAATCCTTACGGATTTTGTATTTCGCAAAGCAGGTCTCATGCGTTTTTCCTCAACGTTAGCGACAAACATTCTGGATTTTACCAACGATACGGTTACCAATTTTGTCACGGCAACGCACCCGACAACCAACTTCGGCACTATCAATTTAAAAATCGTCAAGGATGTGAACTCAACGGGCACTGTAAATGCCTCACTGACGCTTGCATTAACCGGAACGATCGATGATATATTTGATGATTTTTATTATCCCGGCACTGACGGCGAATATCTCGTCATCTATACCGATGGTCGTGAAGTTGATTTCCAGTCGATAAAATTTGGCAGCAGTAACAGTGCGACTTATACCAGTTTGACGGTTTTTGCCTATAGAGACGACAATCTGCTGGGCAGTCAGACTTTCGGCCCAGTCGGCGCCAATTTTCCCAATGATTTCAGTACCGAGGCAATTACTTTTACCAGCAGTATTTTCGATAATGCTGACGAAATACGCCTGATTGGTGTCGACGGTATTAACGTGGATGTTGTCAATACCATCGTTGATGATCTCGTCATTGCGGATGCCATAGCCGATCCCACGATCACTTCGGCGACTTATAATGCCAGCACCAACACGCTGGTGGTAACCGGGATCAACATGCTGGCTACCGGCGGCGCAATCAATGACATCGATGTTTCCAAACTGACGTTGACCGGCGAAGGTGGCGCGACGTACACACTCACCTCCTCCAATGTTGAAATCGATTCTGCCACACAATTCACGGTTTCACTGAACGTGACAGACCAGATCAACGTGGAAGGATTGCTCAACAGGAATGGTACCAGCGCGGTTGATGCCACCACGTTTAATCTTGCTGCTGCGGCAGACTGGAATCCAGCCCAAACAGGCCATGCGGATTTAACAGGTAATGGCGTCACTGTCAGTAACGTACAGACGCCAACCATTACATCAGTTACCTATAACGCCAGCACCGGAGTGCTGGTTGTCACGGGAACGAACCTGGTCAAAGCCAGCGGTGCTGTCAATGATATCACCGCCAATAAATTGACCTTGACCGGTGAAGGCGGCGAGACCTATACGCTGACCGATACCGCCAATGTCGAGATCACTGACAGTACCAGTTTCTCCCTTACACTGAGCGCAACCGATAAAGCTGCAATCAACCAGATCATCAACAAGAATGGCACCAGTTCAACAAGTGGCACAACGTATAATCTGGCAGCTGCCGACGACTGGAATACGGTTATCGGCAACACCGATATTGCCGACGGCACAGGCAACGGCATCACCGTCAGCAATGTCGCTGCTCCGGCAATTACCAGCGCAGCTTACGACTACTCCACCAATACACTGACCGTCACGGGCACCGGTTTCCTGAAAAACTCGGGTGCTGCCAATGACATCGATGTTTCCAAATTGACCTTTACCGGCGAAAGCGGCGCAACCTACACACTGACCAGCGCTTCCGACGTGGAAATCACTTCAGCGACTGCATTTTCCGTGACTTTAAGTGGTACCGATCTGACTAATGTAGAAGCGTTGCTCAACAAGGATGGCATCACATCAGCGACCAGCGGAACAACCTATAACCTGGCAGCAACCGAGGATTGGGCGACTGGTGCAGACAGCGCGGTTAATGTGACCGATACGATCGGCAATGGCATTACCGTATCCAACTATTCCGTGCCCACCATCACTTCGGCTACTTATGACGTCAGTACAGGGCAATTGGTCATTACAGGCACCAATTTTGTCAATCAATCCGGCGCTACAAATGACATTGATACTTCTTTATTCACATTCACTGGCGAGGGCGGAAATACCTATACGCTGACCAATACCAGCGACGTGGAGATTACTTCCGCAACGGTGGCAACCGTTACTTTAAGCACTACCGATTTGCTCAACGTCAATGGATTATTGAATAAAAATGGCACGAGTTCTGTAGGCGCAACGACCTACAATCTGGCGGCGGCGGACGACTGGATGCCGGGGGCGCCAAGTGTCAACACCATCGCCGATTTAACCGGTAACGGCATTACCGTCAGCAACGTACAAACCCCAACGATCACCTCCGCCACTTACGACGCAAACACCGGCAGTCTGACCGTCACCGGCACTAACCTGATCAAAGCGGTTGGTGCTACGAATGATATTGATGCCTCCACGCTGACATTCACTGGTGAAGGCGGCACGACCTATACCCTGACGGATACTGGTGATGTGGAAATCACCTCGGCCACTGCATTCACGGTTACTTTGTCCAGTACTGATAAAGCAGCAATAAACCAGATCCTGAATAAAAATGGCACCAGTTCAGTTGGCGGCACAACATTCAATTTGGCGGCTGCCGACGACTGGAATACGGTGATTGGCAATGCCGACATATCCGACGCCACGAATACTATCACTGTCAGCAATGTG
The DNA here is from genome assembly GCA_964639015.1 of uncultured Nitrosomonas sp. Classification (GTDB taxonomy): domain Bacteria; phylum Pseudomonadota; class Gammaproteobacteria; order Burkholderiales; family Nitrosomonadaceae; genus Nitrosomonas. Next base: position 10,571 of record CAZXBP010000022.1, on the reverse strand, counting down.
GCGGCACCCACCATAACCAGCGCCACTTATAACTACTCGACCAACACTTTGGTCGTCACAGGTAACGGGTTCCTTAAGCTCTCCGGCGCAGTCAACGATATCGATGTTTCCAAGTTGACATTTACCGGCGAAGGTGGCGCAACCTACACACTGACCAGTGCTTCCGATGTGGAAATCGATTCAGATACTCAATTTACCGTCACGTTAAGCGGCGCAGATCTGATCAACGTGGAAACACTGCTCGACAAGGATGGCGCCATTTCGGCAGATGCCACGACCTACAATTTGGCGGCTGCGGAAGACTGGGCGGCTGGTGCGGACAGCGCGGTCAATGTGGCCGATACGACCGGCAATGGCATCACGGTATCCAACTATTCCGCGCCCACGATCACCTCGGCGACTTATGACGTCAGTACAGGACAATTGGTCATTACTGGTGATAATTTTGTCGGCCTGGCTGGGGCAGCCAACGATCTGGACGCATCGCTGCTTACCTTTACAGGTGACGGGGGGAGCTATACGCTGACGGACACCGGTGATCTCGACATTACTTCGGCCACAGCCGCAACGGTCACACTGAGCGCAACGGATCAGTTGAATGTTCATGGCCTGCTCAACAAGAACGGCACTTCCTCGGGTGGCGCAGTTACTTACAATCTTGCCGCTGCGGATAACTGGATCACTGGCGCACCGGCGGCTACAGATATTGCCGATACGACCGGAAACGGTATTACGACCAGCAATGTTGCCTCGCCGACTATTTCCTCTGCAACTTATGATTCTGATACCGGTATTCTGCAAGTCACTGGAACGAACCTGTTCAAAAAAATAGGTGCGTCCAACGACATCGACATTTCCACGCTGACTTTTACGGGCGGCGTTGCAAATGCGACGTATACACTAACCAGTGCCTCCGACGTAGAAATCACCTCAGCCACCTCGTTCTCGGTGACGCTGTCCGGGGCGGACAAAACCAATGTGGATGCGCTACTGGATCAGCTTGGCACAGTGTCATCCGGTGGATCAACCTACAATCTGGCCGCTGCGGACGACTGGCTGGCCGCAGCTGATGCCGCAGCCAATATTGCGGATACCACAGCTGCGATCACGGTATCCATCAATCCAAAGATAACATCAGCCACCTATAACGCTGTCACCGGTGTACTGGTTGTTACCGGCACCAATATTCAGGCGAATGGCGGTGGGGCCGATATCGATGTTTCCACGCTAACTTTTACGGGTGAAGGTGGCGCAACTTATACATTGACGGACTCATCGGATGTAGAAAGGGATTCCACTACGCAATTCACGGTAACGCTCAGCGCCACCGACAAAGCGGCAATCAATCAAATCGTCAACAAAAACGGCACTGCATCTACCGGCGGCACAACCTATAATCTTGTCGCAGCCGATGATTGGAACACCAACGTCTTGGCGGGTGATACCTCAGATACCGCCAGTAACGGCATAACAGTCAGCAATGTACCCACGCCCACGATTACATCAGCAACCTACGACGCCAATACCGGCACGTTGGCTGTCACCGGCGCTAATTTACTGGCATTAAGCGGTGCGACTAACGATATCATCGCCAATAAATTCACCATTGTCGGCGAAGGTGGCGCAACCTATACGCTGACCGATACGGCTGATGTGGACATTACTTCCGCCACGGCCTTTACACTTACCCTGAGCACAACCGATCTGGCGGCCATCAATCAGATTATCAATAAAAACGGGACAACATCAACGGGTGGCGCCACATACAACCTGACCGCAGCAGAAGACTGGGCTGCCGGCACGGATGCGGCTGTCAATGTGGCAGACGAAACCGGGAACGGCATCACCGCCACTAATGTCGCCGCACCGACTATTGTCGCAGCGACATATAATGCCGGCACCAGTGTGTTGGTAGTCACTGGCACAGGATTACTCAGCCTCGCGGGTGCTGCCAATGATATTGACGCCAGCCTGTTTACGTTTACCGGATTGGGTAGCGGCACCTATACGTTGACCGATACCGCCGATGTCGACATTACATCCGGCACTGAGTTTGCGATTACCTTGAGTGCTGCCGATAAAACTGCCGTAAATGCGCTGCTTGATGCCAATGGTACTACGGCCAGTGACACAACAACTTATAACCTTGCTGCAGCGGAAGATTGGGCCGTCGGTGCAGACGCGGCCGTCAACGTAGCCGATACTACAGGAAACGGCATTACTGCGAGCAACGCCAGCGTACCTGCGATCACATCAGCCGCATACAATGCCGCGACTGGCGAACTGACTGTAACCGGTACGGATTTCATAAGCGCCAGTGGCGCGGCAAATGACATTATCGCCAACAAATTCACCTTTGCCGGTGAGGGTGGAGAGACATATACCCTGACAAACACCGCCAATGTCGAGATCACATCAGGCACTGCATTTACGCTAACACTGAGTGCGACCGACAAGGCATCGGTCAACCAGATTGTCAACAAAAACGGCACTGCTTCAACTGGTGGCATTACATATAACCTTGCGGCTGCGGAAGACTGGGCAGCCGGTGTCAATGTGGCCGTTAACGTGGTCGATACCTTGGGAAACGCCATTACTGCGAGTAATGTGGCTGTGCCCGCAATCACTTCGGCCACATACAATTCGGGCACAGGGGCATTGGCAGTCACCGGCGCGAATTTCCTGAAAGCTTCGGGTGCAGCCAACGACATTATTGCCAACAAATTTACCATCAAAGGTCAAGGCGGCACGACCTATACCCTGACCAACACCGCGAATGTCGAGATTACCTCCGATACAGCTTTCACACTCACGTTGAGCGCAACTGATAAAGCGACTGTCAATCTGTTGATCAATAAAAACGGTACGGCTTCAAGCGATGCGACCGTGTACAATCTGGCAGCTGCAGAAGACTGGGCCGCTGGCGCAGATGCGGCAGTCACTATAGTCGATGCAGCAGGCAATGGCATAACCGCGACAATTCCAACGGCTTCCTCCGGTGGGGGAGGCGGTAGCAGTGGAGGAAGTGGCGGTAATACCGGTGTGACAGCCAATACTGTTGATGGTGTCAATATCACTACACGAACTGAATCAAATGGCTCAAGAACGCTGACTATTCCTGTAATCGATGGCGCACGTACGGAAGATCCTGACACATTTTCCAGCAGGCATGCGGATATTCCTATCCTGGTTAATAACGCTGGAACTTCCATTCTTTCGGTCAGTCTCCCGGTTGGCGTCGGTCTTGCTGCGAACGGACGATCAGGCCCTGTGCGCGCACCAAGCGCAGTCAGTGATCTGGTTCAGCGCATTGAACGGGAAATGCTCAATGACAGCAACTCATCATCACAAATGACTATTCATGGTCAGAATTTTATTGCGTCACTACCGCAAACCGCTCTGGTTTCTGTGCAAACCATGACATTAACACCTGGAGGAAGCCAGAATCCAGGGTTACCCGTGATTATTAATGGTTCAAATTTACCGGGTGGCGGTACGCAGGCGTTGATCATAAACGCTGCCGACATGCCTTCAGGCACTGTCATACAACTCAACAATATCGCATTTGCCGCAATTATCGGTGCGACCCGCGTGACCGGTGGTGCAGGGGCGAATTTTGCCGCTGGCAACGGTCAGAATCAATATATAGTGCTAGGCGCGGAAGATGACATTCTGTTTGGCGGCGACGGCGATGACACAATCGGTAGTTTAGGTGGAGACGACCAGATAGCGGGCGATGCCGGAGACGACATCGTTTTTGGCGGCACAGGCAATGACAGCCTGTCAGGCGGCGCAGGAAACGACGTGCTCAATGGCGGATTAGGCTTTGACATGGCGACACAGGCAGGTCAACTGTCGGATTATCAACTGCGCATCAATAGCAATCATATTATTCTTGCTGATGGAAATGGCGATCAGGACACGTTCACTGATATTGAGCGCATTCAGTTTGAAAACGGCCAAAGTCTTGCCATTGCATATTCCGAAAACGAAGCAGTCGCGCATCATCTGGTCAAAACCTGGCTTGATCGCGATCTGTTGCCAGAAGAAGGCAATGCTATACAAAACTGGACAGGAACTGACACCGGTTTGATTGTTAAAGCTTTTCTTGGATTACCGGAAGCTGCCGATTTCAGGCAAATGACAGCGGACACGCTGCTGGCGGGGCTGAATGATAATCCCGCTATTATCCAGCTGAACGTTGATCGTAATGTCATCGGCAATGGCAACAATAATCAGGGATACTTACCACTGGGGCTTGCATTAAATGCCGATGGCAGGGGCGGATACGATGTACTCAAAATGCCGGGTGCGCGCGAGGATGTGCATATTGAACTGGTCAATGACGCGCTAGAAATTACTCATCTGGAGGACGGCGCCATGCTTAGCCTCATCAACGCGGAAATGATTGCATTCGACAGTGGCGAAAATATTCTGCTGGCGCACAATCAGGTAGAAGGCATCCTGGGCCGTTTATTCCGGACTTTCTTTGACCGCGATGCCACCATCGAAGAATGGCAATTGGGGCATGAGGCTCTGGCTGGCAATATCAGTCCCGATGTGATTCTGGACTGGTTTCAGACGCGCGCGAATCTGGACGCGATCAGCGATACCGATTACATTCAGGCGCTTTATACGCAGACGCTTGGAAGAACAGCAACCGAAACAGAACTGCACGCACGGCTATCCCGTCTGGAAAATAACGAGATCACGCGTAATTGGCTCGCAGTTGATGTCGCCAGCGGTGACGAAGCCATAACCACTATAGGCAGCGTTCTGTTGCTTGATGGCGGCTTATGACGCCGCCAGCATACCGTCAACTAACCGAATCTGTCGTTGGCAGCGCTTTGACAGGTTCTCATCGTGTGTCACCAGCACCAGCGTAGTACCCAACTCACGATTCAGTTCAAACATCAACTCGATAATCTGTTTACCGGTAGTCGAGTCCAGGTTTCCGGTCGGCTCATCAGCCAGCAATAACTTCGGGCGTGTGGCGAAGGCGCGCGCGATGGCCACACGCTGCTGTTCTCCACCGGAAAGCTGTTTGGGATAATGTTGCAAACGCATTTCAAGGCCAACGCGCTGCAACAGTTGCCGCGCCATCGTCTCTGCGCCACTGATGCCTGAAAGTTCAAGCGGCAGCATGACATTTTCCAGTGCGGTTAACGCTGGGAGCAATTGAAACGACTGAAAAACGAAACCAAGTATTTTTCCGCGCAAAGTTGCCCGGCTGTCTTCATCCAGCGTGAATATATCCGTATCATCCAGATGAACTTTACCGGATGTGGGGGTATCCAACCCGGCGAGCAAACCCAGCAGAGTTGATTTTCCGGAGCCGGATGCGCCGACAATGGCAACTGCTTCACCGGCATTCACTTCAAGGCTGATGTCTCGTAGAATTGTCAGCGTATCATCATCACCGGTGCTGACCTGTTTTGTAAGCGCCTCCGTCCTCAGAATAGGCTTATTGACACGATTCTTTACCATGAAAAAATTCCTAGCTTTTGTAGTCTTCTTCTTTTTTAGCATACACGGTGCTGGCGTATTTGCAACGCCTGCGCAGCATAAGCATACAACCACCATTATGGTTTATGGTGACAGCTTGTCAGCAAATTACGGCATTCCTACCGACGCAGGATGGGTTGCGCTGCTGGAGCAGCGTCTGTTGTCACATTCACCGTCTTACCGGGTTATCAATGCCAGTATCAGTGGTGAAACAACGCTGGGCGGACGCAATCGCATTGAACAGGCTTTAAAAACGCATCATCCGGATATTATTATTCTCGGATTGGGCGCCAATGACGGTCTGCGAGGTACTGCAATCAAAACAATCCATGATAATCTGGCCGCAATCATTGAAATCTGTCAGCGGAACAACGCCGTCGTCCTGCTTGCCGGCATGCAGTTACCGCCCAATTATGGCATGACTTATACGCGAAAGTTCCAGGATATTTACTCACAACTTGCCGAGCACTACAAAACCGGCTTGATTCCATTTTTACTCGCCGGATTCGGTGAAAATAAAGAGTTTTTTCAACCTGACGGCATTCACCCGACGGCAATCGCGCAAAAAATAATTGTTGAAAATGTCTGGCATGTATTGCAACCCATGCTTTCCAGGCATCTCACCGCAATCAAGCGTCCAGATGACTTAAAAAGTCCTGCAGATCGACAGGCAGATTTGCCGTCAGTTTTAGAGGCTGACCACTAAGCGGATGATTAATCAGCATGCTGGCAGCATGTAAAAACATACGATCCAGATTGATTGAATCGCGCCCTCTGGATAACTGCTTGTTGATGACAAAATCGCCATATTTGCTGTCACCGATAATCGGATAACCCATATGCGCCAGATGCACACGAATTTGATGCGTACGCCCTGTTTTCAGCTCGGCGTTCAATAAACTGTAGTTTGGCCATGTTCTCAGCAACGTAAAAACCGTGTGGGCATCTATTGCCTTGAAAGGCGAAATCTTTTCTCCTGCTTTATAATGCTTGTCGGTTGCCACCGTTACACGTCGCTCACCCTCTTTTGTCAGATATTTTATCAGTGGCAGTTTGACATGCTGTCGCGCATTAGGCCATTTCCCCTTAACCAGTACCTGATAATGCTTTTCAGTATGACCGGAACGAATCTGCTGGTGCAATGCAACCAGTGCGCTGCGTTTTTTGGCCAGTAATAGTATTCCGGAGGTCTCGCGATCCAGTCGATGCGCCAGCTCGAGAAATCGCATTTCAGGATGCTGAGCACGAAGTTGCTCAATGACGCCAAAACTGATGCCGCTGCCGCCATGAACAGCAATTCCGGATGGCTTATCAACAACCAGCAGCGCTTCATCTTCAAAAATAATACGAAACGGTGGCATTTTTGGAATCAACCGCCGCTCTATCGCAGCGTTCGCAGGAACCATAATCGGTGGAATCCTTACCACATCACCCGGCACCAATCGACAATGGAAATCAATACGTTTTCCGTTAACGCGCACCTGCCCGCTGCGTAACAATTGGTAAATATGGCTTTTGGGTACATTTCTGTAACGTTTGAACAAAAAATTGTCAATACGTTGATCAATGCCATCTTCACTGATAATTTCTTTGACGACTTCAGCTTTCAATAGATTTTTTTGCCTATATGGTACGTTTTACCTATAATTCTCAACTTGGATCGAAATGTATGTTCGAAGTGTTTGTTCGTTTCCCGCTTCTACTTCTTCTATTCAGTTGTTAAATCGTTAGAAATTATAAATTCTTCGCTAAAATCTCACAGTATCTCGCCTAAGCCTAAGCCGAATCGATTAATCAACAACCAATGCTCAGCAGTCATTCCATGAAAAAACGAAAAATACTATCGGAATCAACGATGTATTAGGATTTTTTATTCAACAGAAAAAGCGCCTCAAGTACGTTCCATCAGAGATTATGGCAGGACTTAATGTTACATAACAATTTCCAATAGCTTCAGTATTGCAGCAAACTGGATTATTTACATCACTAAAGTTATTATAGCCATACTGCAACTATTAAATAATAGAATACAACAGAATTAACATAAATTGATCAATAATATTACAATCAAATCCCCTGAAACTCGTCATCTTCATTATGTTTTTTTGAAATTTCATCAGCTCGCTTGTGTTGTAACACGTAAGGCATATAAATGAGACGAATGCTATTTAATGCGACCCAACCTGAAGAGTTGCGTGTTGCCATTGTCAATGGTCAGAAACTGATTGATCTTGACATCGAATCCATCAATAAAGAACAACGAAAAAGCAACATCTATAAAGCAGTAATAACACGACTGGAACCAAGCCTGGAAGCCGCTTTCGTCGATTACGGCTGCGAACGGCACGGCTTCCTTCCATTTAAGGAAATCTCGCCATGCTGCTTTGGCGACAGAGCATCGGGCGTATCGCAAAGCCGCATTCAGGAATTTCTGCACGAAGGACTGGAGCTGATTGTTCAGGTCGACAAAGACGAACGCGGTACAAAAGGTGCGGCATTAACCACCTATATTTCACTCGCGGGACGCTATCTGGTGCTCATACCCAACAATCCCAACAGCGGGGGCGTTTCACGTCGCATTACAGGTGACGATCGCAATGAAATGCGCGAAGTGTTGGCGAAGCTGGAAATCCCGGACGGCATGAGCGTTATTGCCCGAACCGCAGGCATTGGCCGCAGTGAGGAAGAATTGCAATGGGACTTGAACTATCTGACACAGTTATGGCATGCAATTGAAGAAGCGGCCAATAATCAGAGCGGTGTTTTCCTGATCTATCAGGAAAGCAGTCTGGTTATTCGCGCCATTCGTGATTATTTCAATCATGAAATCGGCGAAATCCTGATCGATAACCGCGAGATATATGAACAGGCATGCCAGTTTATGCTGCACGTCATGCCGGGCAACGTCGACCGGTTGAAATATTACCATGATGATGTGCCTCTGTTTTCACGCTTCCAGATCGAACACCAGATTGAAACCGCATACTCGCGGCAGGTCACATTACCTTCCGGCGGCGCGATCGTCATCGACCACACTGAAGCGCTGGTATCCGTAGATGTTAACTCCGCCCGCGCTATTCGCGGCGCAGATATTGAGCATACGGCGCTGAACACCAATCTGGAAGCAGCTGATGAAATTGGACGGCAGCTGCGTTTGCGCGATCTCGGCGGCTTGATTGTCATTGATTTCATCGATATGGAATCGTCGCGCAATCAACGCGAAGTTGAGGCTCGTCTGCAGGAAGCCTTACGCCAGGATCGTGCGCGGGTACAGATCGGCAAAATATCCCGCTTTGGCCTGCTTGAATTGTCACGTCAACGCCTTCGTCCGTCACTCGGCGAAAGCAACTATTCCTCATGTCAACGCTGCCACGGCACGGGTTATGTCCGCAGTACCGACTCGTCCGCCCTGCATGTTTTGCGAATCATTCAGGAAGAGGTCATGAAAGAGCACACCAGCGCGTTGCATGTTCAGCTACCCATTGAGGTAGCCACTTACTTACTGAACGAGAAACGTGCTGAAATTCATGAAATCGAAGAGCGGTTTAGTGTAGATATCATTCTGATACCCAATATCCATCTGGAGACGCCGAAATACAAAATCACCCGCTTGCGCCGTGAAGATACGAATCCGGCCGAACTTCAGGCCAGCTACACTTTGGTCGATAAAACTGCGGAAGATCTTGTTCCGGATCTGACCGATCGTAAACAGAAACCGCAACGCCCCAAGGCCGCTGTTCAAGGGATAACACCCGCACGGCCTGCACCAATCCGGGACGATAAAACCAAAGAAACATCGCTGCTGGATAAATTTTTCAGCTGGTTTAAGCCTGCACACAGTGCTGAGTCAAAGGAAGGCGCTCAAAGTTCAGAGAAAGCAACACCTAAGGATAAAGGCACTTCTTCATCACAGGATCGTAACAAAAAGAATGTGCGTGGACGCAACCGGCCACGCAGCCGCGGTGAACGCAAGAATCACGTATCGGCAAAACAACCGCTGAACGATTCAGTCGATCAAAATACGGACAGCAGCACTGAAACAACAGATACGACATCTCCGTTCAGTGAAGACAAAGCAGAAAAACTGCATATGCAGACCGATACACAATCCTTGCAGCAGACACGGAATAAATCTGTGGCGGCTTTGCACGATGAATCCGGTGCCATTCTGACTGATGGTGAAAGCGGAAACATTACCACTGAAAAGCCGGATGAAAAGAAACGTACTCGCAGACGCCGCAGCCCGCGACAGAAAGATCGCTCCATCCACGGCAAATCCGCCGAACCTTTTAAAGAAGACTCAGCAGACCAATTGCCACTCGTTGATGCGGCGACCGATCAACTGCCGTTCGTATCAGATTCAATCACCACAGTCCGGTTGCACCCACTTGATGACTCAACACATGCCGCTGTTGACATGCGTCCGGCTGCCGAGAAAATCCATCTCCAACCGTCGTCGGCGCAACAAGACAACGAACGGCCGGTTGCTATCCCGGATATTCGTGCCGCTGATCAACAGAGCAGCGAAAAGATAGCCGTTAACCCGGAAATCAACGGCCCGGCACTCAGCTTGTCCGATCCACCGGCAGCCATTCGCGCCAAAAAAACTTCCGAAGCTTCCGAACGCTCCAGAAAAGCACTTCGCGAGCCTGAAAGAAAGCCGGATCTGGAAAAAAGTGGTCTGGTCATGATTGAAACACCGCCGGAAAAAATCGAGTTATCCAGTGGCGAGCCACCACCAGTGAAAAAACGGCCGCGACGCAAAATTAAAAGCGCTGATATGCCTGAAACAGATAATCTGACTCAGATAGAAACACGGGAATAAAAAAAACCGGCCGAAAATCAACCGTCAGTAGACAGTCGATATGTGTATCAGGCGGTTGAAAAAACATATTCAAGGCAGCCGATGCAAGGCAAAACTGCTGGAAGTCGACACGAAGGACGAGTTACAAAGTGTGCCGAGAGTTAAGAGCGGCGTTTATGCACGACAAACCCATCTTGAGCCTGTTTTGTTTAACCTAAGCCGGACAAGCCGGAACCAAAAAAGTTAAAATCTTCGTAGCCAA
>CAZXBP010000021.1:0-23675 GCA_964639015.1 uncultured Nitrosomonas sp. | reverse complement strand
CCAGGCGCGCTACCAGCCTACGCTACACCCCGGATAAGCCGACACTATACTCTTTCATGTTACAGACGTCAATTTTTAAAAAACTAGAATTTTATATACGCCGCATGGAATCAAAAAAGTCAGAATTATTTTTAGTTGCCTTAAGTTTGTCCAGAAGAAAAGCCATGGCATCCATATCATCCATAGGGTGAAGTAATTTGCGTAGCACCCATATTTTCTGCAACACATCAGGATCGATCAGTAATTCTTCTCTGCGTGTTCCTGAGCGATTGACATTAATCGCTGGATAAATTCTTTTTTCAGCCATGCGCCGATCCAGGTGGATCTCCATGTTTCCGGTTCCTTTAAACTCCTCATAAATAACGTCATCCATGCGTGAGCCGGTATCAATTAATGCAGTGGCAATAATCGTCAGTGAGCCGCCCTCTTCAATATTGCGTGCAGCACCAAAAAAACGTTTTGGACGTTGCAAGGCATTTGCGTCAACGCCGCCAGTCAGTACTTTACCGGAGGCGGGTGCTACGGTGTTATACGCGCGCGCCAGACGCGTGATGGAGTCAAGTAGAATGACGACATCTTTTTTGTGCTCCACCAGACGTTTGGCTTTTTCTATGACCATATCCGCTACCTGTACGTGCCTCATCGCCGCTTCGTCAAAGGTCGATGAAATAACTTCTCCTCTGACGGATCGGATCATGTCGGTAACTTCTTCGGGACGTTCATCAATAAGCAAGACGATTAGAATAACTTCAGGATAATTTGCCGCTATGGAATGCGCGATATGTTGCAGCATGACGGTTTTTCCTGATTTCGGACTGGCTACGAGTAAGCCGCGCTGTCCTCTACCGATAGGTGCGATTAAATCAATTACACGTCCAGTGACATTTTCTTCGGCCTTGATGTCGCGTTCAAGTTTTAGTGGCTCCGTAGGGAATAGCGGCGTCAGATTCTCGAATAGAATTTTATTTTTGGAAATTTCTGGCGATTCGTTGTTAACTTTGTCAACTTTTACCAATGCAAAATAACGTTCCCCATCTTTAGGGGGGCGGATTTCGCCATCGATTGAATCACCTGTGTGCAGATTAAAACGTCTGATTTGACTTGGTGAAATATAAATATCATCAGGGCCGGCCAGATAAGATGTGTCGGGTGAGCGCAAAAAACCAAAACCATCTTGTAAGACTTCAAGTGTGCCGTGACCGTATATACTTTCTCCCTTTTTTGCCTGATTTTTCAGTAGTGCAAAAATCAAATCCTGTTTTCGCATTCGGTTAGCGCCATCTATTTCATTGGCAGTAGCCATTTTAATAAGTTCAGTTACATGGAGATGTTTAAGATCAGATAAGCGCATGAAATAGTTCTTTGAAATACGTGGAAGTTAACGCAAAAGATAAACGTCGAAAGGAAAGCAACTACTGACGGGATCGTATATTTGATTTATAAGAATGCTAGAAAGAAAGCGATTGGGCGGTTGATTTTATTCTTAATCACAACTTTAAGTTGACCAGCCTTCTATCTGAACTTTCTGAAAGCTTAGAGACTTTAAATGTGGCTGTCAACAAATGCGGTGAGTTGCGATTTTTGTAGCGCGCCGACTTTAGTAGCCTCAATACTTCCATCCTTGAATAACATAAGTGTCGGAATGCCACGAATGCCGTATTTTGCAGGTGTGACTTCGTTGTCGTCAATATTTAGTTTTGCGACCTTGAGTCTGCCTTCATATTCTCCTGCAATTTCGTCGAGAATTGGTGCAATTGCACGGCATGGGCCGCACCATTCGGCCCAGTAATCGACTAGAACCGGTAGCGAGGACTGGAGTACCTCCGCTTCAAAATTCTCATCGGTAACATAGTGAATATGCTGGTTCATATATTCCTCATTAAAAATCAGTTATCTGTTAGTTATGCCTGTATAAGCAATGAAATTGATGAAAATAAATTTGGGTTGTCAGGTCAAATTCAAGATGAGATCCGCGCAAAAAAGCTATATTTCATTAATTGCGCTATGCTATATAAAAAATGACTAAAAGGGAAGCGCCACTCATCTGCGCAACTTAATAATCTCTGTTCTGTTATTAGAGCTCATCAATAGAAGAGTTGTAATTGTAACATCGATGGGTGTTTGTTGTGCAATGATACCCTAAATACCCGGAATAAAGAGTAACTGGTTTTTTTATCCAATAATTGCGCTATTTTTTTGATAGATGACTCCTGTTTATTGGCAGATTGCCGCACATCAATTAACTATAAAGGATCCCGTGATGGGCCGGTTGATTAAACAGTGTGATGATGTTGTGCTTAAGTCGCGCGGTGATGCATTTGCAACACTGGCACGTTCGATTATCGGACAGCAGATTTCAGTAAAGGCTGCTGAGTGTGTTTGGCAAAAAATGATTTGCATCATGCCAGATATTTCTCCTCAGGTAATTCATGACATGGACGAAGATCTACTGCGACAATGTGGCGTGTCGTACAGAAAAATCAGCTATCTTTACGATTTGTCACATTATTTTATGACGAACAAGCTGAATGTTGCTGAATGGAACACGATGGGCGACGAGGCGCTAATCGAGCAACTAACCCGGATCAAAGGTATTGGGCGGTGGACAGCTGAGATGTTTTTGATCTTTCATATGTTGCGTCCTGATATTTTTCCAGTAGCTGATATTGGCTTGCAGCGAGCCATCAGTTTGCATTACTTTGACAGTCAGACGATAAATAAGAAAAACATGCTTGAACTTGGGCAATGGTGGAAGCCGTGGCGTTCTGTTGCCACCTGGTATTTGTGGCGGAGTCTGGATCCTCTGCCAGTAGAATATTGATAGGGTTGACAGGAAATCAGGTATGCGAGAAGAATGCTCTCGCACTTTTGCATAGCTGAAAATTGAGTGGTCAAGGTGGTACCTAGGTTTTGTATTATTCTTTCATACCGTCTTTTCGAGTTTTTTTATAAAAAAGTGCGTCAGATATAAATCAATAATTCCGCGTTACCGAAAAATCAGCAAGCTGTATCAGGCATTTCTTGTACTCGGATTCAGGTAAGGGAGCGATGGCGGACACTGCGATTTCGATTTCGTTTAACGCGCATGTTCTAGCATAGTCCAGTGCGCCGATATTATGGATAATTTCAAGCACAGGTTTGAGATCGTCGATTCCACCATTTTTTATGGCCTTTCGAATTAAATTAACCTGCTCAGCGTTTCCCGTCCGCATAGCGTGAATCAGCGGCAGCGTTGGCTTGCCTTCTGCCAGGTCGTCACCAAGATTCTTGCCAGTATCCTGATTGTCTCCCGAATAATCCAGTACATCGTCAATGAGTTGAAAAGCAGTGCCCAGGTGCATGCCGTAAACGGCCATGGCTGTTTCGTGCGCATGGGGTGCATCGCCGAGAATGGCGCCCAGTCGGCTGGCTGCCTCGAAGAGTTTTGCGGTTTTAAAACGGATTACCCGGAGATAGCTTTCTTCACTCACATTAGGATCGCGGCAATTGAGTAGCTGCAGCACTTCGCCTTCAGCGATGGTATTTGTGGCATCAGCCAAAACTTGCATTACGCGCATGTTGTCAACTTCCACCATCATCTGAAAAGCGCGCGAGTAAAGAAAGTCGCCGACCAGTACGCTTGCTGCGTTTCCAAATAAAGCATTGGCGGTTTCCTTGTTTCGACGCATTTCGGATTCGTCAACGACATCGTCATGCAATAGTGTCGCGGTGTGGATAAATTCAACGACAGCGGCAAGGTTGTAATGATGCTGTCCGGTGTACCCAAAAGAGCCCGCAGACAGCACAACAAGTGCCGGACGTAATCGTTTGCCGCCACTGTTAATAATATATTCACTGACTTGCCGGATAAGCGCTACATGAGAATGCAGCTTTTGTCTGATGACTTCATCCACGATACCCATGTCCTGGGCAATAAAGCGCCTGATATGTTCTATTGACACGATGTAACCTTGAAGAAAACGCTATGTTAGAAACGAGACACTTTAGTGTCAAGCATAAAAAAAATCAAAATAATTTCGCTCCACAAAGGATGCTTGCTTATGTATAATGCACGGTTCTGTATTAAAAGAGATGTGTGGGGATAATTATGTATGCGGTTATAAAAACCGGTGGCAAGCAGTATCGTATCAAAGTGGGTGAAAAACTGAAAGTTGAGCAGCTTGATGCGGAGAATGGAAGCGAACTTGTTATTGATCAGGTATTAATGGTTGCTGATGGCGATAAAATTGCGATGGGTACGCCACTTGTCGATGGCGCTAAAGTGAGTGTTACAGTACTTGGTCAGGGGCGGCATGACAAGATTCGTATCTTTAAAATGCGTCGTCGCAAGCACTACCAGAAACATCAAGGGCATCGCCAAAATTACACTGAAATCCAGATTACCGGAATTTCAGCTTGAGTTAGATATGCGTTAGAAAAACGACGGATAAGGTTTTAGGAGTTAAATCATGGCACATAAGAAAGCGGGCGGCAGCTCCAGAAATGGGCGCGATTCGGAATCGAAACGACTGGGTGTGAAGCGTTACGGCGGTGAATTAATATCAGCCGGTTCGATCATCGTCCGGCAGCGCGGCACCAAGTTTCATCCGGGTGTTAATGTAGGCATCGGCAAAGATCATACTTTATTTGCCAAGATTACCGGTGTAGTGAAGTTCGGTGTCAGAGGGGAGTTGAGGCGCAAGGTAGTGGATGTCACCCCGGCATAATCATCGCGTTAATAACTTTTGCTGATAATTTTTATCAGCATTTAGCGTGTATCTGCTTGTTCCTTAAAGCCCTGTCTTAACTGATGGGGCTTTTTTATTTGTTCGATTCTAATGGATAGAACTCTGTGCCTGACTGATATGGCCTGATTCAAGCTGACGGTATGAAATTTATAGACGAAGCAACGATACAAGTGTTTG
Source organism: uncultured Nitrosomonas sp. (assembly GCA_964639015.1). Lineage (GTDB taxonomy): Bacteria > Pseudomonadota > Gammaproteobacteria > Burkholderiales > Nitrosomonadaceae > Nitrosomonas. The sequence continues at coordinate 18,771 of CAZXBP010000021.1, read as the reverse complement.
CCGGTAAAGGCGGGGACGGCGTTGCCGGCTTTCGCCGCGAAAAATTTATTCCCAAGGGTGGGCCCGACGGTGGTGATGGAGGAAGCGGCGGAAGTATCTACGCAGTAGCCGATCGCAATATCAATACATTAATTGACTATCGTTACGCGCGTGTGTTTCGTGCAAAAAACGGACAGAACGGGCGTGGTTCGGATTGTTATGGCAAAGGTGCGGACGATGTTGTGTTGCGTATGCCAGTAGGAACTTTGATTACGAATACTGCTACACATGAAGTTGTCGCTGATCTGTTGCATCATCAGCAGAAGGTCTTGCTGGTCAAAGGCGGTGCGGGTGGTTTCGGTAATCTGCATTTTAAGTCGAGTACTAATCGTACGCCGCGTCAGTTCACCTGTGGGGAAGCGGGGCAGGAACTTGAGTTGAGGCTGGAACTTAAGCTGCTGGCTGATGTAGGCCTGCTTGGCATGCCTAACGCCGGTAAATCGACTTTGATTCGTGCTGTTTCTGCGGCGCGCCCTAAAGTAGCCGACTATCCATTCACAACATTAAAACCCAATCTTGGCGTCATTCGAATTGATCATAATCGCAGTTTTGTCATGGCGGACATTCCAGGACTGATTGAAGGCGCGGCGGAGGGTGCTGGCTTGGGGCATCAGTTTTTAAAACATTTGTCGCGCACTCGATTGTTACTGCACCTGGTTGATATGGCGCCTTACGATGAGTGTGCAGATCCGTTTCAGGCAGCGCAGGCAGTGATCGCAGAGTTGCGCAAATACGACGAAAGCTTGTATTTAAAGCCGCGTTGGCTGGTGTTGAACAAAGTGGATATGTTGCCGGAAGGCCAGCGCGAGCAGATTTGCCAGGCATTTATCCGGAAATTGAATTGGACAGATAAATATTTCATGCTTTCGGCGCTTACTGGCGAAGGTTGCCGGCAGCTGACATATGAGATTATGGATTATCTGGAACAGCATTTGGCGTCAGCCGGTGATAATGGCTGCTAATACAGGCGCGTATGTATTATGCTGAAAGACGCATATCGTATTGTGATCAAAGTGGGCAGCAGTTTGGTCACCAACCAGGGAAAAGGACTGGATCACGCGGCATTGACGGATTGGGCGGAGCAGATCGCCAGGCTCCGGCATATGGGCAAGGAAATCGTTCTGGTGTCATCCGGCGCCATTGCGGAGGGTATGCAGCGTCTGGGCTGGAATACACGGCCTCATGCCTTGTATGAACTGCAGGCTGCGGCAGCTGTTGGACAGATGGGGCTGGCACAGGCTTACGCATCGTGTTTCAGCCGTCACGCTCTGCAGACAGCGCAGGTATTGCTGACCCATGAGGATCTTTCCAGCCGCAAGCGTTATCTGAATGCGCGTTCGGCGCTCATGACGCTGATGAAACTGGAAACAATACCAGTTATTAACGAAAACGATACCGTTGCGATGGATGAGATCCGGTTTGGCGACAATGATACGCTGGCTGCATTGGTGACAAATCTGGTTGAAGCGGATGTGCTGGTGATACTGACAGATCAGGCCGGACTTTTCACCAGCGATCCGCGTAAAAACAGTGATGCGCAATTGCTCTCAGAAGTCAGCGCGGCTGATACCGCATTATTGGAAATGGCGGGTGGTGTCGGCAGCAACATCGGTAGCGGCGGCATGCTGACAAAAGTAATTGCTGCAAAACGTGCGGCGCGCAGTGGTGCGCATACCATTATTGCATCCGGTCACGAACCGCAGGTGCTGGTGCGTATGGCGCAAGGTGAATCGATCGGTACACGTTTGTTGGCGACAATACCTGTCCTCGCGGCGCGCAAGCAATGGCTGGCGGACTATTTGCAAGTGCGTGGCAGAATAACCCTTGATCGAGGTGCTGTCAACGCACTGATTATGGATGGAAAAAGCCTGTTGCCGATTGGTGTGACACACGTCAGCGGTGATTTTGATCGGGGCGAGGCGGTTGCCTGTTTCACATCTGAAGGTCGGGAGATTGCGCGTGGGCTAATCAATTATAATAACGAGGAAACGCGCAAAATCATGGGTAAACCGAGTAGTAACATTGAAATATTATTGGGTTATGTCGACGAGGCTGAATTAATTCATCGTAATAATCTGGTCTTGCTTTAATCTAAAAAGCGGCGTGCTGTAAATACCATAGTGTGATTCACCATCAGGGTAAACGGGTATTGTTCAGGTTGTTCTATTTATTCATACCGTTAGTCATCGCGGATAACGGTCAACTGAGGTTTTCAGGTTTAATAATTGCAAAAACACACTCCGTTTTTGCTGAATCTGTAAAAAATACGTTACATTCAGATGAACGATCATGTAGACAAAAGCCTGCAACGTATTGCCGCTATTGATTGGATGCGCGGTATTGTCATGATTTTAATGGCACTGGATCACGCATCGGGGTTCTTCAATCAAGGCCGCATTTTTGCGGACTCCGTTCTGCTCTATGAGAGCGGCAGCCTGTTCGCCAGTGACCAGTTTTTAACGCGCTGGATCACACATATCTGTGCACCGACGTTCATTTTTCTGACCGGCGCGTCAATTGCTTTTACTAACGTGCAACGCCTGCGGCAAGGAGAATCACAAACCGTCATAGACCGGGAGTTATGGTTGCGTGGGATTTTTATTGCGATGCTCGATATCGTATTGCTCTCGCTGGCATCCGGTAAGCTGGTTTTGCAGGTTCTGTATGCGATTGGCGTCGGCATGGTCATGATGGTGTGGCTGCGCCGTTTACACACGGGTACGGTGTTGATGGCGGCAATCGTCATCATAACCGGGAGTGAGTTGCTGCTGAAGTGGATCTGGACGCCCGGCGATGATGTGCCGTTATGGCTCGCACTGACTTTTACGCCTGTTTTTTCGGCGGCCTTTTCCGTGCTTTATCCGGTGATGCCGTGGCTGGCTATCATGATGCTGGGGTGGGTTTTTGGCGAGTGGATACGGTCAACAGACCCCGAGTCGCGATGCATTCAGCGCCTGCTGTTTGTCTGCGGCGGGTGTGCAGTTCTGACATTCGTCCTGATCCGTAGCGTGGATGATTATGGCAACATGTTTATGCTGCTGGAAGGTCATTCGGTAGTGCAGTGGCTGCATATCAGCAAATATCCGCCGAGTCTTGCCTATACCTTGCTGGAGCTTGGACTGATGGCTGTGATACTGGCGGCTTTGATGCGGCTGGAGCCGATTGTCGGTGTGCGCCGTAACGGTGCGGTGCTGATATTCGGGCAGACGGCGCTGTTTTTTTATCTTGCGCACTTCGGCGTTCTTGCTTTGTTGCAGTTGTTCTTTGAACGTGGCGGCCTGGGCATGGCGTATTTTATGGCGTTGCTGACATTGCTGATATTGTATCCCGTGTGCCGGATTTATCGCACGATCAAATGGCGTAATCCCTCAAGCTTGTTACGTTTTATGTGAATCCGGGTTATCAAGCTACATTTAATTCAAATATTGGTAATATCGGCAGATGGAAATTAAAAAGATTCTAATCGTTGATGATTCGCCGACCGAGCGACATATCCTGTCCAGAATTCTGGTCAGAAAAGGCTATCAGGTCGTTTTCGCCGAGAACGGTGCACGGGCGATCGCAGTTGCAAAGGAAACCGGCCCCGATCTTGTTTTGATGGATATCGTAATGCCGGATGTCAATGGTTTTCAGGCAATACGAATGTTTCTACGGGATCAGACGTTACGTACTATCCCTGTCATCATTTGTAGCACAAAAGGGCAGGAAATCGATAAAATCTGGGGAATGCGTCAGGGCGCGAAAGACTATATTGTGAAACCCATTTTAGCAGAGGAATTGTTGCAGAAAATAGCCCGGTTTAACACGCCGGAATAAGAAATACACCAAATAGAGCGACATTATGGAAAATGTTCACGAAACACCGGAAACAAAAGTGCCGACTACCGATGTGGCCGTGCTGGGCATGATGATCGGCAATGTACGCTATCTGGCGCGGATGAGTGAAATCAGTGAAGTGATGCCGGTTACCGAAATTGTTCCTGTCCCGTTAACACATTCCTGGTTTCTGGGCATTATCAATGTCCACGGAAACCTTTACGGCATAACAGATCTAGGCCTCTACCTGGGAGGAGAATATGTGCCGTTCGATTCCCGTTCCCGCATTTTGCTGGTCTCGGGAAGCTATAGAATTAACAGCGGATTTATCGTCCACAATTTGCTGGGCATACGCAGTCTGTCCGAATTTGAAATATGTCCAACCCGCGACGAACAGTTACGCGCCGGTGTCTCGCATATTTATCAGGATAAAGAAGGCCGCACGTGGTGCGAACTGGATTTGCGCACGTTTGTTCGCGAAAAGCGTTTTCTTCAGATCGCCCGTTAATAAAAATTTCACCAAATACTTAATTAATCACGCATTAATATGACTATTTCGCAATCCACCGCCCGCGACAAAGCTAAAATCCTTGCCGAAGCATTGCCGTATATTCAACGCTTTCATGGCAAAACCATTGTCATCAAATATGGCGGCAACGCCATGACGCAGGATAATCTTAAATGCGGATTCGCGCGCGATGTTGTGCTGCTCAAACTGGTCGGCATGAATCCAGTGATTATTCATGGCGGCGGACCGCAAATTGACCAGATGCTCAAGCGTGTCGGCAAGCAGGGTGAGTTTATTCAGGGCATGCGCGTGACTGACGCTGAAACCATGGATGTCGTGGAAATGGTACTCGGCGGTTCCGTCAATAAAAATATCGTCAGCCTGATTAATCGCCAGGGCGGCAAGGCCGTCGGGCTGACCGGTAAGGACGGCGCGTTCATTCGCGCCAGAAGAATGCTCGTCAAAGACCGCGAGAAAATTGGCGAGTGGATCAGTATCGGTCAGGTCGGTGAAATCGAATCGATCGATCCTTCCCTTATTGCGCTGCTCGACAGTCAGGATTTCATTCCGGTCATTGCACCCATCGGTGTGGGTGAAAATGGTGAATCGTACAATATCAACGCCGATCTCGTCGCCGGAAAACTGGCCGAGATATTACGCGCCGAGAAACTGATTCTGCTGACCAACACTCCGGGCGTGCTCGACAAAGACGGCAACTTGTTGACTGGCTTGTCCGCACAGAAAATTGACGAGCTCTTTGCCGACGGCACCATATCCGGAGGCATGCTGCCGAAAATCGGCTCCGCGCTGGATGCAGTGAAAAATGGCGTCAACTCCTGTCATATCATCGATGGGCGCGTTGAACATGCGTTGTTATTGGAAATTCTGACTGATCAGGGCGTCGGGACGTTGATCAGGAATCAGTGATTCGTTTTTTCGTCATGCAAGATTAATGTTTGACAGAGACAAGACTTTAGTGTCGTCTGAAAAGTGAAGCTGTTCTATAATTTTATAATAATCGTTGATATCTTTGAGTTTTTGAACTGATAATTCCACTTGGCTAATCGATATCAGGTATTGGTCGAAGAAAATTTAGCCAGAACTTATTGATAATTATTATTGTTTGTTTTATTATTTTCTGTTTATTTGAATCGTAAGCAATGCTTTTTGACAAAGACTGAACAGTTGTTTGAATTCAATATCGGTTCATTTTTTTACGTGCCTGTATTACAGCTACAGGCATGCGCAGTTCAGGAAGAAAATTCAAGGTGATGATTAATCAGTAATGCAATCGCTTTCACAGAAAAATATCGATTATTTAGGGTCGAAACAGAGCCTTGTTTCTTTGCCCGGCATTCTGTTTGTGCTGATTGTTCATGGCGCTTTGTTTCATGTACTGTGGAATCAGCGTGTTTTGCCGCACCCTGAACAGCTGGTGACATTGTTTGCCGAAGTGATTTCTTTACCCGAACCTCAAGCGCAACCTGAAGTCAAACCGGAGCCTGTGCCGGTAAATCTTCAACCGATTCAAAAACCTGAACCCAAACCAAAAGTCAAGCAACTAGTGACGAAAGCATCGGAAGCGCCACGGCCTCAACCGGTTGTGGTGCCGGATCCCGAACCGGAAACGGTTGAAGAGAAAAGCCTGCCTGCGCCGGTCGCTGAAGCACCGACAAAACCACAGATGCCGGCTGGGCCCGTTACACTTTCATCAGAGTTGTCTGTTTCCTGCCCATCACTTACAGCGCCTGTTTATCCTGCAATCTCGCGACGTATGGGCGAGGAAGGCAAACTGGTGCTGCGGGTTGAGCTGGATGAAGCTGGCCGTATTGATGATGCGCGTGTGATTGACAGCAGTGGTTATGATCGATTGGATAAAGCAGCACTTGAGGCAGTAAGAAGCTGGCGGTGCCGGCCATCAATGCGGGATGGCCAACCTGTGCGTGCGGTAGCGCTGCAACCCTTTAATTTTGTATTGCAAGGAAATAATTAATGGAACAAGGTCTTGGTTTTTCTCACTTTCTCGCTCAGATTGATGGTGTCGGGATTGGTGTGCTGGTTTTGCTTATCTCGCTTTCAATTGCAAGCTGGTATCTGATAATTACCAAAAGCATCGCTAATTTTATTGCTAAAAGACGTGCCATTGCATTTTTGAAGCATTTCTGGAATGTCGAATCACTGGAAGAGGTAAAACGATCGCTGAACAACACCGCGCCGAATAACGCTTTTGCTGAGCTGGCCAAGCTTGGATTGGAGGCAGCAGCAGATTCTAAAGCGCAGGATTTACAAAAACTGGCTGCGGCGGGTGGAACCAGCGAATTTCTGACGCGTGCTTTGCGTAACGGTATTGATCAGGAAGCTGCACGTGTTGAAAACGGATTGACGCTGATTGCATCGGCCGGATCTGCGGCACCCTATATTGGCTTGTTCGGTACCGTCTGGGGCATTTATCACGCTCTGATACAAATCGGTTTGTCGGGACAGGGGACGCTGGATAAAGTTGCCGGTCCCGTCGGCGAGGCGTTAATCATGACAGCATTGGGTCTTGCTGTAGCGATTCCGGCAGTTCTGGCCTATAACGCTTTTGTGCGACGTAATCGCATATGGCTTGCACGTCTCGATGCGTTTGCGCATGATTTGTTTGTATTGATCACCATAGGTAACGGCGGTGACGGTTATAAAAAACAATCCATACCGCAGACAATCGCGCCGGCGACAACGTATTCAAACCTTGAAGAAAGGGGGCAGTAATGGCATTTGGCAGCATGAACAGCAGTGGGCAGCAGGCGCCGATGGCGGAAATTAATGTTGTGCCACTGGTTGATGTTATGCTTGTTTTGTTGATTATATTCATCATCACAGCACCACTGCTGACACATTCAGTCAAGATTGATCTGCCGAAAGCGGAAAGCACGCCCAATATTACTCAGCCCGAGCATGTCGAATTGGCCATACAGGACGATGGCAGTCTGTTCTGGAATGGTGAGCCGGTTATGCTGGACCAGTTGTCAGCCCGGTTTTCAGCAACTGTTGCGGAGGATTCCAAAACGGAATTGCATATTCGTGCGGACAAGCTTGCACACTATGAGCATGTCGCCAAAGTTATGAGCAAAGCGGCGAATGCCGGTATAGCGAGAATCGGTTTTATTACCGATCCTTCATTGAGAGAATAAATGCTATCTGCTATCTCGGCAGTGTGTCGTGCGGCAAACGAACAGATTCTATCGCGCCGGCATCGGGGTCGTTGAACATGGCAACGGACAGGCTGTTTTCACTTTTAGCAACAATCAGCGTTACAACTGCATCGCCGGTTACATTGACAGCAGTGCGCACCATGTCCAGCAGGCGATCTATGCCCATGATCAACGCGATGCCCTCAACAGGAAGACCGACCTGATTGAATACCATGGCCAGCATGATCAGACCGACGCCTGGCACGCCTGCAGTGCCGATCGACGCCAGTACAGCCATGCCGATAACCGTCAGATAATCGAGCAAACCAAGTTCTATGCCATAGACGTTGGCGATAAAGACCGTGGCGACACCTTGCATGATCGCCGTGCCATCCATATTGATAGTTGCGCCGAGCGGCACCACAAACGATGCCGTTGAATTATCGACGCCCATACGCTTTTCCAGTGTTCTCAATGTGATCGGAATGGTAGCAGTTGAACTTGATGTGCTGAATGCGAAAATCTGAACGGTGCGTATTTTCTTTAAGAATTGTACGGGACTGATTTTTCCCAGCAACTTTAACAGAATCATCAGTGTTCCCGTTACATGCATAATCAGTACTGCTAAGACCACACAAAAATATCCGATCATCGGCAGAATCAGTCCAATACCTTGCAGTGCAAATGTTTGCGCCATAATTGCAAAGATGCCATAGGGCGCCAAAGACATGACAATGCTGACCATTTGCATCATGACTTCATTCAGTTTTTCAACGCCTTCGATCAATGAACGACCGCGTTCGCCAATCATCAACAGGCAAATGGAAAACAGAATCGTAAAAAAAATGATCTGCAACATGTTGCCGTCGATAAAAGCGGCAAACGGATTGTTTGGAACAAGATCGATAATGACCTGTGTCAACGGCGGCGCTTCCGGCGCTGCAAACGTGTTTTCCGTGTTTCGTGCGGATTGAAAACCTGCGCCAGGGACTATTTGTACGGCGACAAGAATCGCCAACGTTATTGCCAATGCAGTGGATAATAAAAATAGAGCCAGCGCCTTAATGCCAATGCGTCCCAGTTTATTGATATCGCCAATGCCGCAAACACCACTGATCAGCGAGAATGTCACCAGCGGCACGACCAGCATTTTCAGTAGATTGAGGAAAATGGCGCTGGCAACATGAAACAATCCGTTTACCAGAAAATGCTGAATAAATGTATTATCCGGTGTAAACGCATTGATCAGGCTGCCCAGTACAAGTCCGGCAAGCATCCAGATCAGTATTTTTTGCGTTAATGTCATGTTCGAGAAAAGCAGTTGCGGTTAGATTGCTCAAATTGCCGGGTGCCAATGGCGCAGCGGTTTTTGATGTATTTGGATGGATATTGATTACTATTACGCTATTGTATATTTAAATTAAGAACTTTAAGCATTGAATCATTGATACAGAAGAAATGAACAAAGAGCATCTCGCTGAGTTTGAAAAACTCGCTCACGAAGAACAGGAAATTCTGATTGTCTTATCAGTAATCTATATTCCGGTCAGGCAGGGTTATTTTCAGGAGCTGTTAAAGAGTTCAGGGTGTGTTCCTGCTTTTGCGGCAAACAGCATAGGCAAAGAATTGCGTGAAAAAATGCAGAATCTGGGGCTTGTTATGCTGACCAAGCTTGGCTGGTGGTATTGTTCCTATGATATTGCGGATGCCTTGTTGCTCAAGGCGACAGAACGGCCTGAATGGCTGGGATGTCTGGAGCGCGTCATCAAAAGTCATGCGCCATATGTGCCGGACGAATTCGGGTATCAAAATAGGATACGTTTACTGCGATTCTATTTTTATCGGAAGAAAGAACAGGAATTCCTGCGCGAATACGAGCGAATTTGGCAGACAAATCCGTCTTATTGCATGCAATTTATTCAGCAGTTTTTTGACCATGATCGTAATCAGCAGTGGTTTGAAACATTGCCGGAAACATTCAAACTGCAACTGTTGCTCGATTACTTCGCCTTCCGGCTTTTATCGATTGAAAATGACAGGGTTTTATATCAACTATTGAAAAAAACCTTTTTTGCCTGTAAACAGCCAAATAAAGATGCTGTTAATCTTTTTGTCAAAATCTGTCTGCTGCGCGGCGATCTGGAAGGTATCGAGAAGTTGCTGAATGATCAAAGCAACGCACTGGCTGAGGCACTACTGGGCGCGCTATGTTTTCTACAGGATCAAAATGACGTCGCGATTGAACGCTTTCAATCAGCGCTGACACGCTTCAAAAAAGAGACAGGCAAACGGAATGTGAGCATAGGTGGGTATCCGGGTTATTTTTTTCAGCTGGCTTTATTACGAAGTCAGACAAGAGAGCAACTGGATCTGCTGCGCAAGCAGTTACAGTCGGCGATAAAGCATCAAGCTGAAGAATCCGGTTTTACCAGACTGGCCATCAGATTGCTTTATGTGCTTGATATTTACCAGAGCAAAAAACAATTTGATTCGCCGGATAAGAACATCCTTTTAGTTATGGATGGGGACAGTCCTTATCTTCTCTTGTTTCAGGTATTAATGTTTTACTGGTTGGATAAAACCGCCAGTTTGGAAAATCAACATGCAAAAGCCATCGACAAACTCAAAACGTATTGTCGACTGGCGGAGCAGAACGATTATTTCTGGTATGCAGCTGTGAGCTCAACTTTGCTCGACCGGCTTTATGCCGCTGATTCCGAAACGTTGCGCATTGGGCAAAAATATAAAAACTCAACGTTCAATGTCATTATCGATCTGATTCCGCGTGTCGAGGATTGGAAGCGTGCGCTGAATGCTTTGACGTTACTCGGCGAACAGAAAGCACCGGGCGTTGAATTGTCCGTGTCGCAAAAGCAAACACGCATGATCTGGATGATAGATCTCGATGGTGTCGGTCAGGCAAGTCTGTATCCGAGAATGCAGCGGTTGAATGCCAATGGCAGGTGGAGTGCTGGCCGTCCGGTGGCCGTCAAGCGGCTGCGCCAGGAAATCGAGGATTTTGATTATCTGACCGAACAGGACAAGCGTATTTGCAACCATATCGAAGCTGAATACGAGAATGATTACTATAGCTACTATCGCCGGGAAATCTTTGTACTGAGGGAGCGCGCCGTGGTTGAGGCTGCCGGGCATCCAAACGTGTACTGGAATGCGGAAGGCAGGCTTGATAGGCCGGTACGCATAGCAATGGCTGAATTGCAGCTTGCCGTGCTTGAACAAAACGACAATCTGTTGATCCGGATTGTGCCTTACCCACAGCCGAACCGTCAGTATATATATGAAAGAACAGCATCAAACGATCTGATGGTGTACAGGATTGATCCGCAGCATCGTGAGGTAGCAACCATTCTCGGGCAGAACGGACTCAAGGTGCCCAGGCAGGCCAAGCAGCAGGTTATCGATGCAATCTCCGGCATTGCTTCGATGCTGACGATACAATCGGAAATCGGTGCACATTCAGTGCATGCTGAAACCCTCCAGGCAGATGACCGCTTGCAGATTCATTTGCAGCCGCTGGGAAGCGGTCTTCAGGTCGAAATCTTTGTGCAGCCGTTTGCCAACGGCGGTCCGGTTTATAAACCCGGTGAAGGTGGGGCGACCGTGCTGGCGGAAATTGATGGCGCGCGTTTCCAGACAACCCGCAATCTTGATCAGGAACAAGCGTTTTTTGGTCAGGTAATGGATAGTTGTCCGGGTCTCTATGATACGACGAGTGCCAAATGGCTGCTGGATGACGCGGAAACGGCGCTGGAAGTCTTGCTGCAGCTGCAAAAATTGGGCGATTTCGCGGTGCTGAAATGGCCGCAAGGAAAGTCAATCAAAATCGGCCGCGAAACCGGCTTGTCGCATGCACATTTTTCAGTGCGCAAAAACAATGACTGGTTCAGTCTTTCGGGCGATGTTCAGGTTGACGAGAATCATGTCATTGAAATTCAGAACTTAATGGCATTGTTATCCGCATCCAGTGGACGTTTTATCAAACTTGACGACGAACAATTCATCGTCTTGACCAATGAAATGCGCCAGCGGCTGGACGATCTCGCCGGACTGGGCAGTAAAAACGGCAGTCAACTGGCGTTTCATCCGCTGGCCTCATGGACGTTGCATGATCTCACCGAAGGTATGCATATTAATGCCGACAGGCAATGGCGGGAGCAGCTTAAAAAACTGGCTGAGACTGAAGATCTGCATCCGCAATTGCCATCAACCTTTCAGGGTGAATTGCGCGACTATCAATTAGAAGGATATCAGTGGCTGTCACGGCTGGCATATCTGGATGCCGGCGCATGCCTTGCCGACGACATGGGGCTGGGCAAAACTGTTCAGTCGCTGGCACTGATCCTGTCGCGTGCTGCCGATGGAGCAACGCTTATTTTAGCACCGACCTCGGTTTGTAATAACTGGCTTGAGGAAGCGCAGCGTTTCGCGCCGACATTGAATGTCTTTTACTTTGGCAGCGGCGACCGGCAAAAGCTGCTGGATGACGCAGGGCCTTTTGATCTGATTGTTTGCAGTTACGGGTTGCTGCAAACCGAGGCCGAGCGATTGAAGCAGAAATATTGGCATACCATTGTCGCTGACGAAGCGCAGGCGATTAAAAATCCGGCGACGCAGCGTTCAAGAGCTGCGATGGCGTTGAAAGGCGGCTTTAAAATGATCACCACCGGCACGCCGATTGAAAATCATTTGGGAGAATTGTGGAATGTGTTTCATTTCATCAATCCCGGATTATTGGGTTCGCTCAACGAATTCAATGCGCGTTATGCGCTGGATATTGAAAATAAACGGGATCATGCTGTACAACGCCGCCTGAAACGATTGTTGCAACCTTTCATTCTCCGCCGGCTGAAGCGAGACGTGTTGACCGAGCTTCCCGCGCGCACCGAAGTCACTTTGCATATCGAACTCAGCGAAGAAGAACGGCACTTTTATGAAGCACTGCGCCGGAATGCGCTGCAATCCATCGAAGCGTTGCAAAAACAGACTAATTCAGGCGGTCAGCAGCATCTGCAGGTTCTGGCGGAAATTACCCGGTTGCGCCGTGCATGTTGTAATCCGCGACTGATATCTCCGGAAGTCAATTTCAACAGCGCAAAGTTGCAGGCTTTTGAAGAACTTGTCGATGAGCTGATCGACAATCATCACAAAGCACTGGTGTTCAGCCAGTTTGTCGCGCATTTGGCGATCATCCGGGAGTTGCTGGATAAAAAGGGCATTCAATATCAATACCTGGATGGAACGACCAGTCTGCCTAAGCGCAGGAAAGCTGTAAATGCATTCCAATCCGGTCAGGGCGATTTGTTTTTAATCAGTCTGAAAGCGGGCGGGGTGGGTCTGAACCTTACCGCGGCGGATTATGTGGTGCATATGGATCCCTGGTGGAACCCGGCAGTCGAAGATCAGGCATCCGATCGCGCGCACCGCATGGGACAGAAACGGCCGGTCACCATTTATCGTCTGGTCGCCAAAGATACCATCGAAGACAAAATCGTCGCGCTGCACAAACATAAACGCGATCTGGCCGACAGTCTCCTGGCGGATGGTGACGTCAGTGGCAGAATGTCAATCAGGGATATGCTGGAATTACTTGGTATGCATGAAAACTTAGTCTGAAATCAATGGGAGAAGATTATTTATTCGGTGCGCAAGGCTTCGACCGGATTGAGCCGGGCTGCGCGCATTGCGGGCAATACGCCCGCCAGCAGTCCAATAATCATGGATAATATCAGAGCCCCTAGAACATAATTCCAGGGAATATACACCGGGAGATTGGCGATGAAAATTTTCAGCAGCCATGCGATACCGGCGCCAACTATCAAACCGGTCAGGCCACCCAGTGATGACAACGCAGTAGACTCAATCAGAAACAAAATTCGAATGCGTCCTCGTGTTGCACCCAGCGCGGTGAGCAAGCCGATTTCGGCGACACGCTCCGCAACGGCGATATGCATCAGCGTCACCATGCCAACGGCGCCGACGAGTAATGAAATGCCGCCCAACGCGGCCACGGAGAACTTCAATACATTGAGTACCGTCGACAATGTACTGAGCAATTGCTGCTGCGGTTTGACGGTAAAATCCTCGCGGCCGTGGCGCGCGATCAGGATGTTCCTGATTTCTTCAACGACGGCGTCGACCGGTGCTTCGGGCGTATACGAAACATTGATTTCCATGACTCCTTCACGGTTAAAGACTTCCAGGGCGCGGGTCGTCGGAATGAAAACGGTATCATCCAGGTCAAAGCCCAACACATGTCCTTTCGATGCCATGACGCCGATAACGCGAAAACGTGAGCCGCCAACCTGTATGATTTCCCCCAGTGGATTTTTTCCGCCAAAGAGTTCGTTATGCACTTTTGTGCCTAGAACAGCATAGGCGCGCGGATTCCGAGGATCATCGCCCGGCAGGAAGCGACCGATCTCTACCTGCATATTAAATGCACGCGAAAAGTCGGGGCCCTGTCCATACACCGTGACACGTCTGCTCAATCCTTTGGCGCGTATTTCTGCATTTCCGATAACGCTGGCATTGGTGAATTGCGTATAACGCGAGTGACTCATGGCAAGCGCATCATCAATGGTCAAAATCCGTGCGCTGCCGATAGCGCCCAGCGAACCACCGTGTGTTGTTATTTTTCCCGGTGTTATGGTGATGATATTGGTGCCGAATTGCGTAAATTCGGACAGCACGAAGCGTTGTATGCCGTCACCAATGGCAGTCAACAGGATAACGGCGGCGATGCCGATTGCGATGCCCGATGCTGAAAGCACTGTACGCAAGCGGTGCGCATCCAGGGAACGGAAGGCAAAATAAAAAGTATCAACAGTTTTCAAAATTGTGCCTGCGCATGGTTCTACTTTTTGCTTAATGCCAGGACTGCATCAAGGCGAGCGGCCCGGTTTGCGGGAATCACGCAGGCCAGTATGCCCGTTGCCAGAGCAACCAGAATGCTGGCAAATATTGCCCATGTGGGGGCCCATGCAGGCAGCTGCGGGAAAGTCAGGCGCAGCATGAGACTGCCGGCTTGACCGAGAAGAAAACCAGTCACTGCGCCGGCAAAGGACAAGCACAGCGCTTCTGTAAAAAACAGTAGGCGGATATCTTCCGCGCGCGCGCCAATCGCTTTTAGCAGCCCGATTTCGTTCGTGCGTTGACTCACGGCGACCAGCATGACATTCATGATCAGAATGCCTGCGACAACGAGGCTGATAGCAGCGATGCCAGCGACTGCCAGCGTCAGCGCGTGCAGAATACGATCAAACGTTGAAAGTATCGCATCCTGGGTGATGACAGTAACGTCTTCTTCGCCATCATGGCTTTGCTTCAGCATTTCCAGAATGACCTTTTTTGCCGGTTCAATTTCATTGTGATTGGCGGCTTCGATCAGAATACGAAACAGCGAGGTGGTGTTGAACAGCGATTGTGCCTGTTCCACAGGAATAATGACGATCTCATCGGAGTTAAAACCCATGGATTCACCCTGCGGAGCAAGTACGCCGGTGACGAGAAATCGGTTTCCGCCCAGACGGACGCGTTGACCGATGGCTTGCTGCTGCGGAAAAAATTCCTGCGCCAGCTTTGCGCCGAGTATGATCTGCGCGTTGCTTTCGGAACCATGCGACAGAAAACTGCCCTGCGCCAGCTGCATGTGGCGAATCGGTATCAGATTGGCATTACTGCCCAGCACGGTGACTTCACGCAGCCGGTTAGCGGCGGACAGTTCCGCTTCGCCGACATTGAGCGGAGCAAAACGTTTGACCTGCGGTAATCGTCCCAGCAATTCGGCGTCTTTCAGTGTCAAATCGCGCGGCGTTTGCCCTAAAACAGCGCCTGGAAAAGCGCCGGATGTTTCCGCGCGGCCCGGAAGAACTACCAGTAGATTGGTGCCGATTGATGAAAACTGATTGACGATATAATTGCGCGCACCATCACCGAGCGCGGTGAGTACGACAACCGCCGCAACACCCAGTGCCATGGCAAGAATGATCAGCGCTGAGCGTAACCGGTAACTGGAAATGGTCTTAATGGACAAGTGGAACGTATCAAGCAGAGTCATTTTTCGCTTTTCTTAATGTCTGCCACGAGATGTTCTCTCGCTATCCAGAATTTTATTGAACCTATATACCATAGTGTGATTACCATCTGGGTAAACGGGTATTATTCAGGTTGCTCTATTTATTCATATGGTTAGTCATTGCGAATAACGGTCAACTGAGGTTTTTAGGTTGAAAGCTTCGTGTGCGGTTGAGGTTGATTTTCTACACGCTGTTTTAGTATAACTTTTCTGGTTTTTTTATCCGTGATTCACACGGTTGGCTGCTATAACCCAGAAAATGTTGGATTCTTCTGTTTATATGGGTATAGCAAACAAAATAAGGATAATGGTTGGTGTATATGTGGCGGAGAGAGAGGGATTCGAACCCTCGATAAGCGTTTTGCGCCTATACTCCCTTAGCAGGGGAGCGCCTTCGACCACTCGGCCATCTCTCCGTATTGATCAGAACCGGTATTACTCGGCGTTCAATACCATCTTATCCCAGTCAATTTCTGGAAAACCGCTATTGTATAGAATTTACAGTGCCTGTTCCAGATCAAATGCTTTATGCAGTACACGCACGGCCAGTTCCATGTATTTTTCATCAACCACCACAGATACTTTAATTTCAGAAGTTGCGATCATCTGTATATTGATTCCTTCCTCTGCTAAAACACGAAACATCTTGCTGGCAATGCCGGCATGTGAGCGCATGCCGACACCGACGACAGAAACCTTTGCTATTCTATCACCACCTATAACATCACGCGCACCGATATGCGGTTGGATTTTTTCGCGTATGATGCTCATCGTCTTCTTAAAGTCGTTACGGTGAACGGTAAAGGAGAAATCAGTCAGATCTTCATGGCTGACATTTTGGATAATCATATCCACATCAATATTCGCATCGGCTACCGGTCCCAAAATCTGATATGCAATACCGGGGTGATCCGGTACGCCCAGTACGGTGATTTTAGCCTCGTCTCTGTTAAATGCGATGCCTGAAATGACGGGTTGTTCCATATTTCCATCTTCCTCAAATGTAATCAGGGTACCTTCACCTTGGTCTTCAAAGCTGGATAAAACACGTAGCTTTACTCTATATTTTCCTGCAAACTCAACAGATCTTATTTGCAGGACTTTTGAACCCAGGCTTGCCATTTCAAGCATTTCTTCAAATGTAATGCTGGTTAAGCGTCTTGCTTCAGGTACCACGCGCGGGTCGGTTGTATAAATGCCGTCAACATCCGTATAAATCTGGCATTCATCGGCCTTGAGCGCTGCAGCCAAGGCAACCCCGGTTGTGTCTGAACCGCCGCGCCCCAATGTCGTAATATTTCCATCTTCGTCAACGCCCTGAAATCCAGCGACGATGACAACGCAGCCTTTATCGAGATCTGCACGAATTTTGTCGGCTTCTATGTCCAGTATCCGTGCTTTGGTGAATGCACTGTCAGTCAGTAACCTGACCTGAGCTCCGGTATAACTTCTTGCCTGGACGTTCAGCTCTTTTAACGCCATTGCCAGCAGCGCTATGGAAACCTGTTCGCCTGTAGAAACCATAACATCCAGCTCACGCGGATCAGGATTGTCCTGTACCTCATGCGCCAAGGCAATCAAACGATTCGTTTCGCCACTCATGGCGGAAACAACAACTATGATCTGGTGCCCCTGGTTGTGAAATCTGGCAACCCGTCGAGCGACATTTTTAATGCGTTCGGTGCTTCCGACAGAAGTACCGCCATATTTTTGAACGTAAAAGGCCACTCTTATTAACTCATTCCTGTAACGAATGATCTCCCAATATAAATCTAAATTCGCGATTCTACACCTTTCTACGACGGAACACTATTTCACATTTTTATCACTACAAAAATCATGTGGCATGAAATACGGCAAAACACAGCAAGGTTTTTGACGGTTTATAGCTGTCAATCCGATTGAAATACAAGGATCAATTTTGCCTTGAGAGTGGCGTGTTATCGGAGTAATGTGAAAAATTGTATAATTAATTTTTGTTGGAACATAAATCAGGAAACCTTTATGACTGTTGGCCAAGATAGAAAAGTGAGTGTACTCTTTGTTTGCATGGGCAATATTTGTCGTTCGCCGACGGCTGATGCAGTATTTAAGCATGTTGTGCGGCAAGCAGGGCTTGAGCACGAAATTTTTGTGGATTCCGCCGGTACCCATGCGTATCATATTGGCGAGCCACCGGATCGGCGTGCTCAAAACTTAGCGTTGAAGCGTGGCTATTCAATGCATGAATTACGGGCGCGAAAGGTTGCAGTGAGCGATTTCACTGATTTCCATTACATTCTGGCGATGGATAATGAGAATCTTACAAACTTGCAGCGCCGGTGTCCGGATCGGTATAGCGGTAAGCCAGAATTGTTCATGAGCTACAGCAAGGGGCTATACAGCGATCAGGAAATACCTGATCCTTATTTCGGGGGGGATCAGGGCTTCGAGCAAGTACTTGATATGATCGAAGAAGCCAGTCAGTACTTACTGGAGCATATTTGTAGACAGAAAATCTGAATTTTGCGGTGATTAAACGCTGGGCGATGTTGTCATAAGAGAGCGAAAGTTGCCTCAATGAAAATAATTCGAGTCAACTATTATCTGCAAACAGCTTTCCAGTTTACTTGTCGATCGCTCGAGTTCTTTGCGAGTTGCTACAAAAAGCAACTTTTCAAAAATTCAATCAGGTTTACCGAAACTGAGTGGAGACTCGGAAAGAGGGTTGCTTTCATAAGCGTAAAAAAGTAGAATCGCAAGGTTTTATTTGAATCTTATAGAGTAGGATATTATTTTTTATGGCCAATAGTGCACAAGCAAGAAAAAGAGCGCGTCAAGCGATCAAGCGGCGCGAGCATAATGTTAGTTTGCGATCAAAGTTACGTACGGCGATTAAGCGGCTAAGGAAAGTGATTGATACGGGAAATAAAACCGAAGCCGAGGCGGTTTTCAATAAAACGGCTAGTGCTATAGATTCTATTGCTGGTAAGGGAATAATTCATAGGAACAAAGCGGCAAGACAAAAAAGCCGTTTGTCGGCTGCTATCAAAGCAATATCGTGACGGTGTATTGGTATTTGGCTGTGCGGTACCAAGTAGCTCAGCTGACTTGACAGTGAGAAGCTGACTCAGTAGTCTAGGGATTCGAAGAAGAGGAAG
>CAZXBP010000020.1:0-23881 GCA_964639015.1 uncultured Nitrosomonas sp. | reverse complement strand
CATCGTCATTTTGCTGATGATAAACAAAGCAGCGGGCACCAGTATGGTGCCGACCAAGTCGATATGCCTGGTTGGATTAAGGCTGATGCGCCCTGCATTGAATGCGGTAAAGTCGCCAAAATGTTTGGCTACATATCCATGTGCGGCTTCATGCAGCGTGATTGCCAGAATCACCGGCAGTGCATAAATTGCGATACCCTGAATGATGCTGTCAAAATCCATCGGCCAGCCCGAAAGGCGTCAGAATCCCTTTTCCTGCCCGCACGAGCGCCGGTGCATCGCTGGTCAGGTCGATTACCGTGGTCATTTCCAGCCCGCAGGATCCGGCATCCATAATCAGATCAACCTGATGTTCAAGCCGTTCGCGGATTTCTTCGGCATCATTCATTGGAAACTCATCATCGGGAAGAATCAAAGTCGAGCTCAGCAACGGCTCATTCAGCTCTTCCAATAGTGCCAGCGCGACAGGATGATCCGGAATGCGCAGACCGATCGTATAGCGTTTGGGATGTTGCAGACGACGAGGCACCTCGCGACTGGCCTGTAGAATAAATGTATAACTCCCGGGTGTATTGGCTTTAAGCAGGCGATATTGAGCATTATCCACCCGGGCATATAGCGAGATTTCGGCAAGATTTCTGCACACCAGCGTAAAATGATGTTTATCATCGACCTGACGGATAGCACGTATCCGTGTCATCGCATCTTTATCGCCGATCTGGCAGCCCAGCGCATAGCAGGAATCGGTCGGATATACGATCACGCCGCCGTTATGCAGAATATTGACGGCCTGCTTGATCAGTCTGGAATGCGGATTATCGGTATGAATCGTAAAAAACTGGGCCATTAGAGTTGCCTCTTTGGTTAGGTAGGCTTGTACAAATCCATTTTTAAGAAAGTAGCGGTATATTCCAATCATGCCATACCGGGACGCACCCTGCCGGCAGATCGGGCAATTGGCCGAGATCGTAAAAGCTCTCACCGGGTCCGTGAAAATCCGAACCGCAGGAAACCAGCAACGTTTTTGTCCGGGCATGATTGGCAAATATATCAACCTGCTCCTGTGTATGGCTGGCGTTTACCACCTCGATCCCGGCGCCGCCCAGAGAACAAAATTCATTGAGCAGATCAAGCAGAACATTCTTACCCAGATTATACCTGGCCGGATGTGCAATCACAGCTCTGCCGCCGCTGCCGGCAATCCAGTCAACTGCGTCACTGAGTTGTGCCCATTCGTGATTTGCATAACCAGGCTTACCCTTGACCAGATATTTTTTGAAAACGGTTTTCATATCCTTGGCGTAGCCCTTTTCGATCAGAAATCGGGCAAAATGCGTGCGGCCAATCAAACCGCGTTCACCCACATAGGTAAATGCACCTTCAAAACTGCCTCCAATACCAATCTTTTCCAGCTCAGTCGCAATAGTGCGCGCACGCTGTGTGCGTCCATCACGAATGTCTGTCAAGCCATCAAAAAGCGGTTGGTAGCCGGGATCAACGTTCAAACCCAGAATATGAATCGTCCGCCCCCGCCACGTGACGGATATTTCCACGCCGTTTATAAATGTGATATTTTTCTCTGCAGCAGCACGGCTTGCTTCCTCAAGTCCGGCAACATCATCGTGGTCTGTCAACGCCAGCACCCTGACGCCGCGCCGATGCGCGCGCTCGACCAGCTGCGTTGGCGTCAGAACTCCGTCAGAAACAGTAGAATGGCAATGCAAATCAATATTAAGCATGAAGAACTTTGGCTGCGCATCACTTGAAAAGGACACGCATCATAACAAATTAACCGGATTTAGAAAAACCGACATCGCAAATCGATTATATCAAATGCTAAAACAAAGAACGCAAAAGGAATTTTTATATGCAGAATAATTCAGGTCTCTGGCATCATCTTTCAGCAGCACCGCATCGCAGTCTTTTTCTGGTCGGCGCATTGCAGGGTGTTTTTACCCTGGCCTGGTGGCTCTATGATCTTGCCGGACGTTATGCTGTTGCAGGCACATTTACCGTATGGAGCACGCCGCCGACATGGGCGCATGCTTTTTTAATGATTTATGGCTTTTTTCCTTTTTTTATTTTTGGTTTTTTGTTTACCACATACCCGAACTGGATGAATGGCGCAAAAATTCCACCGCGCGTTTATATGACTACCGTCCTGTTAATGACTGGCGGTATTACGTTGTTTTATGCAGGATTGATTTATAGCCAGGGCGTGGTCATTCTCGGTGTTTTTGCGATGCTGGCCGGCTTTGGCATCGCGTTTAACGCTTTACTGCGTGTGCTTCTGGCTGCCGAAGGACAGGACAGACGTCACGCGACCGTCATCAGCACAGCACTGTTAATGGGCTGTCTGGGGATCGCGGGGTATCTGTTCTGGCTGATCACCGATGTGAATTTTCTGCTGAGTTTCTCACGACACGCCGGTGTCTGGTTTTTTCTGATGCCGATTCTGCTCGCGGTTTCGCACCGCATGATTCCATTCTTCTCCAGCCGCGTACTGCAAAACTATGTCATCATAAGACCGTACTGGCTGCTCTGGGTCATGCTCGCGTGTACCGCGACGCATGGCATTCTGCAATTATCCGATCAGATCCAGTACATATGGACGGCTGATTTTCTGCTGGCAGTATGCGCACTTTATCTATCGATCCGCTGGGGTTTTCTGCGCAGCTTTCAGGTCAGCCTGCTGGCCGTATTGCACATTTCGTTTGCCTGGCTCGGCATTGCCATGCTGCTCTACGGCCTGCAAAGCTATTTTTACATGCAGAATCCGGATAACACACTGATTCTGGGTCTTGCGCCTTTGCACGCACTTGTCATCGGCTATTTCGCCAGCATGGTTCTTGGCATGGCATCACGTGTTACGCTCGGACATTCCGGTCGCCCTCTGGAATTGGATCGATTCACCTGGCAGCTGTTTATCGGTTTTCAAGCCAGCACCGCAGTCAGAATCCTGCCTGAAGTCCTGCCCGTGTTTGGGTCATTTACGCCAATGCTCTATCTGCTTGCAGGACTGATCTGGCTGGCCTGTTTTATTTTATGGGCTGTACACTTTGTGCCGATATACTGGCGCCCGCGAATCGACGGCAAACCGGGCTGATCAATCGAGTGAGCATACATGATCTTGACAAGCTGAGAGGGCTTCGCTAGTCTCATCGAGAAAATCAGCGCTCGATAAAACGGCTCGGACAAGCGTTAAGTGCTGCTGCTTTTCTCGTGACATTCATCAGCAATGCAAAGAATACAACACGCGCGCATGCCATATATAATTTATACTATGCCTGTTGCATACTACATGGTTGATCATAATAAAAACAACGGGAATGATTTCGTTTTTTAATTTCGTCATATAGATATATCAAAGGAGTGAACAATGGAACTTAAAGGATCCAGAACTGAAAACAATCTCAAAGCCGCATTTGCCGGAGAATCGCAAGCCAACCGCCGGTATCTTTATTTTGCTGCAAAAGCGGATGTTGAAGGTCAAAACGATGTTGCTGCGGTTTTCCGTTCCACTGCCGAAGGCGAAACCGGTCATGCGCATGGTCATCTGGAATATCTGGAGTCCTGTGGCGACCCTGCCACGGGTCTGACTTTCGGTGCATCCCGCGACAATCTGAAAACTGCGATTGCCGGTGAAACGCACGAATATACTGACATGTATCCCGGCATGGCGAAAACTGCGCGCGATGAAGGCTTTGATGAAATCGCCGACTGGTTTGAAACACTTGCCAAAGCCGAACGTTCACACGCCAATCGCTTTCAACGCGCGCTGGACAGTCTGGTCGACTGATCAAGCCACCACGAATCTGCCGGACTGACCGGTTTAGCCGGAACAGTAAAAAAACGGGGTTTATGGCGAAATCACATAAACCCCGTTATTGAGATGTTTATTTCTTCAATGTCGTTTTATCTTACAAAATTCTATGACTACTCGTGAAGGCAGTCTGGAAGCGCCGAAACGCAACCCCATCGACTGGAAAAACATCGAATTCCATAACGAAGCCAGCCTGATGGATGAAATGGAGCGCGTATTCGATATCTGTCATGGGTGTCGGCGCTGCGTCAATCTATGCACTGCATTTCCGCGTCTCTTCGACCTGATTGACAATGGCGCTACGGGCGAAATTGACGGCGTGGAAAAACAGAAGTTGTGGGAAGTCGTCGATCACTGCTTCCTGTGCGATATGTGCTTCATGACCAAGTGTCCATATGTTCCGCCGCATGAATGGAATATTGATTTCCCGCACTTGATGCTGCGCGCCAAAGCAGTCAAGTTTAAAAGCCGCGGCGCCAGCTTCCGCGATAAATTATTATCGAACACCGATGCGGTCGGTAAACTGGCAACGATTCCAGTCGTCGTGCAGGCTGTCAATGCATTGAACAAGGCACCTGCTGTCCGCAAGCTCATGGACAGCAGACTGGGTATACACGCCGACCGGGTTTTGCCGGAATATGCACCGAACAAATTTCGGCCAACCGCGCAGACGAATGATAGCTATTCTGTCAGAGACGGAGAGCGCACTCCAGGAAAAGTCGCGATTTACGCCACCTGCTATATCAATTACAACGAACCCGACATCGGACGGGATTTACTCAAGATACTTGCGCATAACGAAATTCCGACCACGCTCGTTGAAAAAGAAACATGCTGCGGCATGCCAAAGCTTGAGCTGGGCGATCTCGACACTGTCGAGAAGCACAAAAACATTAATATTCCACATTTACTGAAGCTGGCCGAGGCAGGTTATGCCATCCTGTCTGCCGTACCATCGTGCACACTGATGTTTAAGCAGGAACTGCCATTGCTGTTTCCCGATGACTCGGCGGTACAAACTGTCGCCGCTGCAATGTTCGATCCGTTCGAATATCTGCTACTGCGCCATCAGGACAAATTGCTGAAAACCGATTTCAGGACTTCGCTGGGCAAGGTGGCTTACCATATACCGTGCCATCAACGGGTCCAGAATATCGGCAAGAAAACGCGTGATGTGTTGCAACTCATTCCAGATACTGAAATCACCGTTGTCGAACGCTGCTCCGGCCACGATGGTACCTGGGGCGTGAAAAGCGAATTTTTTGCAGATTCAATGAAAATCGGCCGCCCTGTTTTCCGGCAAATGGCGACCAGCAAGCCCGATTACATCAGTTCCGACTGCGCTATCGCAGCGCGCCATATCGAACAGGGCATGGGCAAAGAAAATACGGCGCAGAAATTACATCCGCTGACACTTTTGCGCTTTGCCTACGAAGGCCGCATGTATACCGTCAGCGGACAGGAAACCGGCGCACCGGTCTCAACCGATAACGAAAAGAGTGATTGAAAACGATGGCCCAAATAACCCGCGACAGTCTGTTGACACTCGAAGATTACGCCAAGGCACGCAAACAGAAACGCGCCGAAATCATGGCGCACAAGAAATCACGCAAAATCCGGCTGGGTGAGCACATTACACTGATTTTTGAAGATGAAATGACCATCCGCTATCAGATTCAGGAGATGCTGCATATCGAACGCATTTTTCAGGAAAATGAAATCGCCCATGAAATGGAAACCTATCTGCCCCTGCTGCCCGATGGTACAAACTGGAAGGCGACGATGATGATTGAATATCCCGATCCCGCTGAACGCGCTGTACGGCTCACGCAAATGGTCGGCATTGAGGATAAGGTCTGGGTCAAAATTGATGGTTTTCCACCGGTATATGCGATTGCCGATGAGGATCTCGAGCGCGAAAACAGCGAAAAAACATCCGCGGTTCATTTTCTGCGTTTTGAACTGACACAGAATATGATTCAGGCGCTGAAACAACAGCGTCAATTGTCTATCGGCGTCGATCATCCCGGCTACCGGGCATCGATCGACGCCGTCGATGAGCAACACCGCGCTTCCCTGATCAACGATCTTGTTTAGCAATTATCGCGGAACCGCTCAGGCATGGACGTCTCTAAAATTTAAAATTTGAGCGTATCCGCTTCTCCGTTTCATTACGTCATAGAGGCCATCACAACATGTTCAGTAAATCAGCATTACTGGCAATCACGCTGCCGTCCTGTCTGCTGATTGCCGCTTGTGCGGCCAAAAAGGAGTTCAAGGAAACATTCGATACCGAAAAACCCTGGGTCGAACAGCTTGCACAGCTGCCGCCCTACCCTGACCTCAGCAACATGATTCCGCTGACCGTACAGACCAGCACCGATTATCAACACGCTGTCGACCCGGAATCCATCAGTATCGGTGATGATGACGTCGTCCGCTTTACGCTGATGTCCCGTTCATCGGCCGGCGCCATGAATATCAGTTATGAAGGCATCCGTTGTGCAACCAACGAAAGAAAACTCTATGCCATCGGGCGTGACGACAAAACCTGGTCCAAGCCCAGAGTATCGGAATGGCAGTCTCTGGATTTCGTCAGACAATTCTATGCGCACCGCGAATTATCCAAAAACCTCCTGTGTCCGGACAAACATCCTGTCAGAACCAAAGAAGAAGCTATCAATGTACTGAAAGCAGGTAAAAATCCGGCGGTTTTTCGTTTTGTGAGATAGTCGTAAATCTGGAATAGATATAAGAGACTTTCATAGCGTCAAAGCAAACACGAAGTCCAGAAAATAGTGTCAGTGCATTGCATAAGATTCGCCACTGCAATGCATTAGTCACGAATATAAAAGAAGAGTCACATACCAGATTGGCAGAGACCAGCACCCTGCATCGCAGCAAGATAACCAAGCAGTAGGTTTTTTGACATGCCCTTACTTGTTTTTATTGATCAAATCTTGTGCTATTCTGATAAATCTGCTGTATCTGAAGCGGTTTTCTGCCTCGACCGGCGTTGCCAGGACAGCCTCGGCCAGTTGAAGCGCCTCTTGTTTTTTCCCCATGTCATAAAGCGCTTCGGCATAAAAAGCGCGTGCAATGATGTCATGAGGATAGAGATCTAAAGCTCTCTCGAAATGATGTAATGCCTTTTTTTTATTTCCAAAACTGATCGGGAAGCCGGGCAACCTAAAATACATTCGACCCAGCGCTTTGTGTCCACCGGCGTTATCGTAAGTTTCATCCAATTCAATAACGCGGAGAAATAATTTTTCCATCGGCCGCGTCATTCTCAAGGCATTCAAAATGCCGCCTTCCTCACTCAACTTCCCCATGGCGATAGCTTTCCAGTAAAGCGCCACGACTTCATCAGCATTAATCGCAATCGCTCTATCCGCCGTTTCTATGCAATCGTTATACAGCTTGATACGTTTGCTCGTTTCACTTTCAACTTCAGCATTTGCGCATTCCAAGCGGGCCAACTCTGCAATGACAACTGGATTTTCAATATTCTGAGCAAGTTGCCTTATCCAGTCAAGTGTAATCAGAAGTCCGGGTCTATCGACTGCATTCCGTGCCACTGCCACATCGATTTTTTGCCTGTATTCATCAGGAAGAATTCCCGATGCTGCCCAGACAAGAGCTGTATTACCTAATCCTATAAGGCCAAGCATTGAATATTTAAGAAAATCAACTTGCCAGCGCAGCATTTAACCACTCCATTAAATTCACACAAAATAATCGAACCCAGGCAACTATCAATACAGTTAACATTCACGATCAACCAATATTTTGTTGATTATTTAGGTAAAGTTTTGCGCCGTCAAGACGAAAATGCGAGGTTTTTCCCGGTACATCAATACATATTGCTACACTATTTGGATTGCCATTTGCAAGACCAACGTTCTCAGTGAACATTGAATTTATAAGAACATGATTAATAGTCATTATTTTATAAAAAGTGAATGGGATGAAAATCATTCTGCCGGGAAAATCACTCAAACAAGACATACGTTAAAAAGAAACAATATGCGCAAACAATACAGAAGGCGCAAGCAGCCCAGCAGGTTGATGTGATCACCGATGATACCTATCAAGTAGTTTCTTGCCAGTCTATGACTCGACTTCAAGTGACCGATAATGGGCTCAATGGCTGCGCGCCTTAAATTTGAAGCAATGGGCTGTTAGCCATTTTTGACTCTTCTTTCCCTCGGCAAGTACGGCAAAACAGGCATTACTTTCGAAAATTTCCGAATAAAAAAGAGTGCAAGGATCAAATGGCGATTTCAGTCTTGTACTGCTGTTCTGACAAATTTACAGTAAAAACTTTTTCAGGATCGACTAATTAACGAAACTTTTGTTAAAGAAACCGTGCTTATCCGGTTGTCACCCAATGGCACTAAATATGGAGTTCCGAGATATCTCATCAAGATCACCACGCGACGGCCAATCGGTCTTGTCTCGCAAGGCTTTGCGAGAATATTCGCACCAGAATTTCCGTGATATCTTCGATTTTCAAAACACTATCGGTAGTGGGTTTGGGTGACAACCGGATAAGCACGCTTTAATCTATGCTATATTCCGTTTGTTTTGATTCAGTACTGGTTGAAACTGACAACCAGCTGAGAGTCTCAGTCTCGTTCCAGCGCAGCATTAATAATTTCAACATTTTGACATCTGCAAAATTGTTTTTGAGGTCGCCATAATAAATTTAGTTCGAGCAAGAAGAAATAATATCTGGAATATAAATGCCTGATTTGATTAATAAACCGATTTATATTCTGGGTGCAGGCGGTATTGGTACCGCAGTAGCCTGGAGTCTTTCCCGGAAAGGTTATTCCGTTACTTTGGTGGACAAGAATCCTATCAAAGTGACAGAAGGTCTAAAAAATGGCGTAATAATTGACAACCATGCTGCGCGATGGATTCCCTTAATCACCTTTACTGCATGGAATCCGCCGAAAGAGGGCATTGTTTTGCTCTGCACGAAAACCTATGATAATTCTAAAATACTCGCCCGCCTATCAGATAATACTTTCCTGGTTCCTATACAGAACGGCTTCGATCCGGAACTGGAACAACATGATCATGCAGGCGAGTGCATAGCTTCTTTTGTGTCTGAATGTCGGCGTGACCGTCCTGTAACTCGTATTTCACGTCCGGGCAGCCTTTATATCGGACAACGACGTGCAATAATAACTCCCGATGAGCACAACAACCTGCAATCACTGGCAGCGGCTCTGGATGAGGCCGGCTTATTTACTGTTGAGATTGTGAAAGATATACGACCCTACAAGGCAACAAAGCTGATGTACAATGCTGCAATTTCTCCCTTGGCAGCAATAGCCGGAGTAGATAACGGAGAATTGCTGACTGATCGGTTAGCCAATAAACTTTTTTTCTGCATGTTGCGCGAGAACTACGCGATTCTTGATAATGCCAAAGTTCCGCTTGCGCGTATAGGCCCGTTCCATCCCCACATTGTATCCTTGATTTTAAGTCTCCCGGCTTTGGCTACTTTTTTCACTTTTTTTTTCCGTTCGTCACTGCGCGGCACTTATTGCTCAATGGCCCCCGATATTTCCGTCGGGTCTCATCGTACTGAAATTGAATCTTATAACGGATACCTGATTCGACTGGCCGGCGATTTTCCTTGTCCATTGAATCGAGCAGTACTAGCGCTGGTTAAGAAAGTATCACAGGAAGGTCTGCAACCACAACGCGAATATTTACATCATTTAACGGAATATTTGCCGCGAGGCAGCTTACATTGATTCTCGTCACTGGCGGCGCTGGTTTCCTGGGTTCTCATCTGGTTACACAGCTGCTTGATGCAAATCAATCGGTTCGCGTCCTTGAACGACCAGGTGTCTGCGTAGATCACCTTCCACTACATCAGCTAGAATTGGTATTTGCCGATATTCGTGATGAATCCGCAGTCTTCAAAGCTGCCCGCGGTTGCGAATATGTTTATCACTTGGCCGCGGATTCTAATTTATGGCGGCGCAATCGTAGCGAATTCGACAGCATCAATCGGCAAGGCACGCTCAATGTAATGCGCGCCGCGCTCCATCACGGCGCAAAACGGATTCTACACACCAGCACCGAGAGTATTCTGTCGCCCAAAAAAGCCACAAGTGAGCGTGTTGAAACACTACGCGTGAAGGCTAGTGATATGGCGGGGCCCTATTGTTTAAGTAAATTTCACGCGGAAGAGGAAGTTTTTCGTATGGTGGCAAATGGCGCTCCGATCATAGTGGTGAGCCCGACGATTCCCGTAGGACCAGGCGACCGGTCAAAGACCCCGCCAACACAATTATCTTTATCTTTTTGTAAAGGTCTGTTGCCTGCTTACCTGAATTGCCGATTTAATTTGATTGATGCGCGAGACGTAGCCACAGGGATGATTCTGGCCATGAAAAAAGGTAAAACCGGAATTCGTTATTTATTGGGAGCAGAGAACCTCCATCTTTTTGATTGGCTAAACATGCTCAGCAAAGAATCTGGACAGTCGTTGCCGCAATACCAAATTCCGTACCCGCTGGCTTTTGCTGTCGCCTGGTTCAGCGAATTATGGTCCGATCACATTAGCGGCAAAATGCCTATGGCAACAACCACCGGTGTACGACTTACCCGCCGCGATATGTTCTTTGATTCTTCTACGAGCCTTCAATTATTAGGGTTGCACCCTCGCCCGATAAGTGTGTCTGCACATGACGCAGTAACTTGGTATCGTTCACAGAAATGGCTATAACTCGGAACAAGCTCTAGCCGCCAGTGATTCTAGCCAGATTTGATGATATTTCGACATCCGGTGCGGCAGGAACATTTGATTGAGTCGCGCCAGCCAGCCATTCTGCGTCTCTTCCGTCCGCACATGACACCCCCCCTGTTCGACCGGCTGCAACAACCAGGCATGATAACCATCAAAACCCAAACCATGCGCATCCCAGGCAATACGCTCACCAGGCACATATTCAAGCACAGTCGATGAAATCGTGATGCCAAACGTCTTCCAGCGGAATTGCGTATTCAGCTCCAGATCGGGTGTCACTCCTTTAAGAAATCTCACGTTGGCCGCATTGACATACCAGTCCGGCCACAATACCGCGCGCACCAGCCAGGCCCATACGTGTTCCGGCTGTGCCGCCATTGTCAGTGTGTTGCTCACATGAACCGCAGCGTTCTGCGGCTTATAGCATTCAGGCCAGTAAATTTCCGCCTCTTTTGTCACGATATGATCCTTTCATGAATGAACAATTGAAGAAAGACTGCATCAGTGTCGCAGCCACACCTAGGAGTGCTGAGCAATCATAATATATGCTCATAAGGCAAGACCAATCAAAACACAACTCTAAGAAAATGAATCAATCGACCCCGATAAAGCCTTATAACACGAAACTCCGCTACAAATATCTGCGCAATGCAACCAGATAACCGCACAACTGGCTTTCAAAACGCCAGATATCAAAATCTATCACTGAAGACACTAAAGAAATTATGACAGATATAAAAAATTAAAAAAGCGGCCGGGCTCCAAGTAAGCCTAGTATAAACACTGCCAAATGATATATAATACAAGCATCAGACGCGGGGTGGAGCAGTCTGGCAGCTCGTCGGGCTCATAACCCGAAGGTCGTAGGTTCAAATCCTACCCCCGCAACCAATCAATCCAGCACTTACACAAGATCGTGTTAAGTGCTTTTTTTTTAGCGTCCCTGTCCAGGCTCCGTGTAGACTTTTTTGATCAATTTCTAAGCGGAGTTATGCATATGAAAACGAACGCATAATAATCGCTTAAAAGACAAAAACTCTATTCTGGCGACGTTTGGCTGATTGATGGTGTTGGATAGACTCAACCGTCGGTCACGCAAGGCGCTTGGATTCGAAATCCAGTTTGAGGTATTCTTCGGAATGACAGTGCGCTAAACTCTACCACCGGTAGCTGTTGCACTTCGAAGTAGAATCTGCGAAAGATAAAAAAGTAAGAATATCAATTTTACTTACTTCATCATTTGTCTTCCCGATGCCTTGCGGTCGAAGGCCGATTACTGCGCTAAAACTCCGGATTTTGTCAGAGCACTTTGTTACTCGCAAAAAATGTTTCCTTTCCTTATATATCAATCATATATGACGTCTACATTTTTTGCTTGCGCCGCGATTTGTTTAACAAGCTGTTGAAAAATGGATTGAGGGCAGCCGATGCAAGGCAAAAGCAGGCGAGAAAGCGGAATTTATAGGTGATAAAGAACATTTTGAGCCTGTTTTTAACACCGCAGCGGCAGCACATATAATTTTTCAACGACCTGTTAAAACTTTGATTTTATAGAAACGCCCTCAAAGGATTTGATTCACTTTCCCGCCGCACCGGATAGCGTGGCATCGTTCTCGCTGAGCGCTTTTCCAGCAAAAACCGGAAAATGATAATATGTCTCATTCAAATAACCGGCCACGTCATCGATGTCATTACTGTTCCATTCCAACGATAAATTATTTTGCCACCGGTTCACCTGATCGAGCAAAGCAGGCCAGTTCGTTGCAAGTCTTTTTTCCCGCCAGTGCACTTCAGTATCATGACATGACGCACAATGAAGGGAATACAACAACTGGCCACGCGCTGCGCTATATTCCTTCTGTTCTGCCAGCACATGGGACTGATAAAACAGCACAAACCAGAATAACATACCTGCCGCAATAACTTTTTTTGAAACAGTCATTCGCACTCCTTTCCTGAAGAGAAAATAGTCCACTTTAAACAAAATCCAGGTCGCATTTTAAATTTATGCCCTGTGCTTTTTCTTGATTTGAGACAGATCTTTTTCCGATTATGGTGAAAAAAACCAGTAATTGCTTATGGAATAAAGCGCCAGAACAGGATTAGAATCAGGGACGCACACCGAACAAAATGGATCTTTCCATAAAATCGACCAGGATTCCGTGGCCTGCCTGGATCACAACATCTGGCTGCGGATGGTTAAGTTCAGTCGCGATCTGCTCCAGTAATGTTTTACCTGTATCACCATCAAGGTTTTTATTATTGATGATCAGCTGGAGCAATCGAGCAGTCACCAGATTGGCCTCGATAAAACGGATTTCATCCCTGCTGTCGCGATAGACGATCAGATAAGTAATCTCATTACCTGGTGTTTTCGGCTGATAATCAATACTGATCTTATGTACCGGAAAATGATAGCCAAGCACCCAGGCCAGGGGCGACGCGACTGGAATGCCTGTCAGCAGATCCTCATTTCTGTCCGGAATAATAAATGTAGAACCATCAATCTTTTCATCAAAAATCGATAAAGCCAGCTCTACCCACTCATAGTGTGCCAATTCCAGCATAAAAGGCGGGTCATCCGGCTCGGTTACGCGTTCATATTCGAGATATTTCAGAAACTCGCGCGGCATTTCCGGAAACAACGGCGTATGCGATTGATGTTTCGCATAATAATCCCGGATCATGGCATGCCAGCGTTGATCAGGAATGATGCTGCGCAAAACCGGGTAGGTGCTGGCCATGAAGCTTTCGACATTATTGTAAAACAATTCACGGTAAATTTTCATTCGACGGGCTTCGACGCCTTCGGGAGGCGGACTATGCTCAGGATCGCGGATATGCGCAGCAAATGCATATTGCAGACGCACAAAATCCGGGCGGTCAGGCGTGTTGCAAGTTGTGCTCATCGATTAGCAACAGCGGTTGTCGCCACTTGGATTGGATATGCTGAATCCGTTTTACTTCCAGTTCAAGCTGACTGAAGGCCGGAATATTAAAATCGCGCTCCAGCAACGTTGGAATGATGCCAAATTGCTGATATGTCATTTCAAGCAATGACCAGACCGGATCGATAACGTCAGCGCCATGCGTATCGACAATCAGATCTTCCGCTTCGGTGTAATGCCCTGCAATATGGATATAGCGAATACGTTCGCCGGGTATGCGCTGCAAAAATGCTTTTGCATCGTAGCTATGATTGATGCTGTTCACATAAACATTGTTTACATCGAGCAGCAAATCGCAATCCGCCTGTTCAAGAACGGCATTCAGAAAATCAATTTCCTCCATTTTTTTGCCTGGCGCGGCATAGTAGGAAACATTCTCGATCGCGATACGCTGTTCAAGAAAATCCTGGACGCGCTTGATGCGATTGACGACATACCGCACGGCTTCTTCGGTAAATGGAATGGGCAGCAAATCATAAAGGTGCCCGTCGTCGCTGCAATAACTTAGATGCTCGCTATAGCAACGTATCTGGTGCGTTTTCAGAAATCGTTTGAGGCGATGCAGAAAAGCCTCATCCAGCGGCGATGGGCCGCCGATGGATAGCGACAGACCATGACAGATAAATGGATGTTGTTCAGTCAATGTCCGCAATTGCTTACCATAAAAACCGCCGACTTCGATCCAGTTCTCCGGTGCAATTTCCCAGAAATCAACAGCATTCGCGGGCTGATCGGCCACTTCACGCACCAGTGCGCGCCGTAACCCCAGCCCGGCACCATGAACAAAATGGTTAGCAGTGTTCATGCTGATAGTAAACGAGCACCGGGTGCTTTATTTACTGCTGCCGCACTTACCTTCGCCGCATTTGCCTTCTTTCTCGGCCTTTTCGCCACCACACTTACCTTCCATATTTTTTTTCATATCACTGCCACATTTGCCTTCACCACACTTGCCTTCTTTCTTGGTTTTTTCGCCGCCGCATTTACCTTCAGCACCGTATTTGCCCGCGCCGTCTCCTGCTTTGTCTTTACCTTTACTTTCGCCTCCGCCATAGGCCAGTTGCATATACCCGCCGGATAATTCATTCACAGCAAACGGATTCGCATCGGTTCCCGCAGAAACGCTGCCGGCTGCAAGGGTTGTAGCAAATGCGGCACCAACGGCGAGTGAAACAGGTTTAATCAGTTTTTTTGACATTGTTTTCTCCATAGGTTTTAGGAACATTTCAGAAATACTACGCAAAGCGTAAGTTAGTATACGATCTGTATGTATTTTATTACTTCATTACCGACAGGAATCTTCGGCCAGCAAAGTAATAAAATATCATAACATAATGAAATTTAATTAATAATTTCATAAATAGGACAACCACACTGTTTGCAAGTTCATACCTTCATCAACAACAATACATGATCTTGCTTTTTTTGCAAGCTGCTCTCTGTTAAACTCAGCCCTTCAAAAAAACACTACTATTATCATTTATATTCTGCTTTGCACAACAAATAAAATTGAACACGCTTATTATAAAAATATAAAAAGACCTGCTCAACTTTAAAACGATAATATTAAATAACCCATTAAAATTAAAGTAATAAATTCTGATAATTTTTAACTTGTATTAAAGCCAGATATTGAGGAGCAATGAATGTTTGATAAACGCAACCAGCTAGTTTTTTACGCCAACATACTGATTATCGTGTTTGGTCTGACTGTTATCCTGTTCAGTGATTTTGTATTTGTTGGTACCCTTTTTATAGCTATCGGCGCCATCCTAATCTTCGAACAAATCAAGCAGAACAAAGGCGCCTTCAGCATCACTGGTCTGGAAAAAAAACTGAAAATTGACGATACCTGTGGCACACAAGCTACGCTGGTGCAAAAACAAAATACCACGGCCTGTCATGTGGCTAACACAGTTTACTGGTTTAAAAACATAAGTCCGGTCGGCGCCATTACCAATTTCAGTATTAACGGACAGTCGCCAGCTGAGCAAAAAAAGGACGGCAATAATAAATATCAGGTCTGCATGTCGCTGCCGACAAATCCAAACGTCACCAATGGCATTGAAACAACACTGAAATATCACTATAAAAATGCTTTTGGACAGACTGAAGGCGTGTTATCGCATACTGTAGACGATCAGACAGACCGGCTGCATCTCGTCGTTGAGCTTCCCAAAGGCCGTCCCGTTTCAACAGCGCGCGCCTATTGTATTCAAAACGGTAAAGAAGAAGCATTGCTGCCGCCGGTGGTTACAGGTGAAACACGCATTGAAACAGAGGTTGTCAATCCCAAACTTGGCGCGGAATATTGTCTGCAATGGGATTGGCCGGAACCCGGTCTCTTAAAAAGAATCGGCTGTTTAATTAAATAATGCGCCGAATGTAAATGAAATTATCTTGAGGAAACTGCGCAGATGTAATTTTCCTCAGGATATGCTTGTAAGATTTGATCCACTCAAATTGAACTGTTCGTAGTTACTCATAACCACACGCCAGCCAGAAACTGAATATAAGCTCCTATCCCCCTTAAAAACATTGCAATCTTGAATCTTCTAAGAGCGCTTGCTGCGGTAAGCAGCATGACATT
This sequence comes from uncultured Nitrosomonas sp., assembly GCA_964639015.1. Lineage (GTDB taxonomy): Bacteria > Pseudomonadota > Gammaproteobacteria > Burkholderiales > Nitrosomonadaceae > Nitrosomonas. The sequence goes on along the minus strand of CAZXBP010000020.1, from coordinate 7,745 downwards.
TATTTCACGTATTCTCGGCTTTCTACGTGATGTCATTATTGCACGCACTTTTGGAGCAGGTATAGCAACCGATGCTTTTTTCGTTGCTTTCAAAATCCCTAACCTGTTGCGCCGCTTATTCGCTGAAGGTGCTTTTTCACAAGCCTTTGTGCCTATTCTGGCTGAGTATAAAAACAACCGCACGTTTGGAGAAACGCAACAGCTGATCGACCATGTTGTCACGCTGCTGGCATTCGCACTGTGCGCCGTGACGCTTATCGGTGTGGTTTCCGCCCCCTGGATTATTTATGCCAGCGCGCCCGGATTTTCGAGTAACCCGGAAAAATTTGATCTAACGGTTGACCTGCTGCGCATCACTTTTCCCTATATCTTTTTTATTTCCCTGGTGTCATTTGCCGGCGGCATATTGAACACATACGGAAAGTTCTATATTCCGGCATTGACCCCGGCATTGCTCAATATTTCATTCATAGCCTGCGCATTATGGCTTACGCCTTATATGGACCCACCTGTGCTTGCGCTTGCCTGGGCAGTATTTATTGGCGGCGTGCTGCAACTGGCTTTTCAGATACCATTTTTGTTACGCTTAAAACTGCTTCCCCGCATTCGCCTTAAATCCGGCGATGAAGGCGCATGGCGTGTCATTCGGCTTATGGGGCCTGCGGTATTCGGCGTATCGGTTGGACAAATCAGCCTGTTGATTAACACGATTTTTGCTTCGCTGCTGATTACCGGAAGCGTATCCTGGCTGTATTACGCCGACCGGCTCATGGAATTTCCGGCCGGGCTATTAGGTGTTGCGCTGGGTACAGTGCTGCTGCCTTCATTGGCGAAGTACTATAACAATAACAGCAGCAATGATTATTCCCGCCTTCTCGATTGGGGGTTGCGATTGACCATGCTGCTAACACTGCCTGCCGCACTGGCGCTGGCCTTATTATCGATACCGCTGATAACAACGCTATTTCACTATGGCGCATTTACCGATCACGATGTTTTTATGACACGCGATGCACTGGTTGCCTACAGCACCGGACTGGTCGGTCTTATTCTGGTCAAGGTACTCGCGCCAGGATTCTATGCCAGACAGAACATCAAAACGCCGGTAAAAATCGCGATTGTAACTTTAATCGCAACGCAACTGATGAACCTTGCGTTTATCATACCGCTCAAACATGCCGGCCTGGCGCTGGCCATAGGGTTGGGCGCCTGCCTGAATGCGGGCCTGCTGTACTATAAACTGCGCAGCGATAATATCTACCAGCCACGACCCGGTTGGGGCATATTCATTCTTAAAATTTCTATCGCATTACTGATAATGGGCAGCGTAGTATGGTTTGCTGCGGGCACCGATGCTTACTGGCTGAACGGAACAGCCGCCGACCGCGTTTACCGGCTTGTTGGGATAGTTATTCTTGGCGTTAGCAGCTATTTTACGATGCTCTGGGTATTGGGCTTCCGGTTGAAAGATTTTTCCAGGCAACACTATGAATAGCCGATAACCTAATCATCAGCCTGTCGCGGTTTACATTTTGACTTTTTCATGCTGAATCAAAGCATAAGCCGAATGATTATGTATCGATTCAAAATTTTCTGACTCAACAACATACGCATCAATGCGATGATCATGATTCAGGGTGTCGGCAACATCCCTGACGATATCTTCCACGAATTTTGGATTGTCGTAGGCTTTTTCAGTGACGTACTTTTCATCAGGTCTTTTCAACAAGCCGTAAAGCTCGCAGGAAGCATTTTCTTCGGCGATCCTGATAATATCTTCGATCCAGACAAAGCTGTTGGTGCGTGCCGCAATAGTGACATGCGAGCGCTGATTATGCGCGCCATAGTCGGATATTTTCTTTGAGCACGGGCACAAGCTGGTTACCGGAATCACTACTTTAAGTGTAAAGAAATACGCGCCTTTTTTTATTTCGCCGATAAATGTCACTTCATAATCCAGAAGGCTTCTTACACCGGAAACAGGCGCCGCCTTGTTGACAAAGTACGGAAAAGTCATCTCTATATGACCGGAATCGCTTTCCAGTTTCTCAACCATTTCCTGGAGTATGGTTTTAAATGATTCCACGGAGATTTCACGTTCATGGCTGTTCAAAATTTCGACAAACCGGGACATGTGCGTGCCTTTAAATTTGTGCGGCAAATTGACATACATGTTGAACATGGCAATAGTATGCTGCACGCCATCATCCTTATCAGCGACCACCACCGGATGACGGATACCTTTTATTCCTACCCTGTCAATCGCAATACGCCGCGTATCGGGCGAGCTTTGCACATCGGCGATGGGCAAATCGATTTCTTTATTCATAACTTTTTATCCCATTGATAAGATTCTCTGGTTTAATATTACCTGACAAGGCATCCAGTGAACAAACAATTTAGTTCTGCAAAGCATGCATTTAGTTCAAGGTTTTTCAATATAGAACAGAATCCCTGTCATGCGAGATAGTTCTGCACCGATTGCATGATACCGGTTTTATCCAGGCCGCAATCAGCCAGCAGTTCAGCATGATCCCCCTGATCGATATAAGTATCCGGCAATCCCAGCATCAGTAATCTGACATTGATCTTTTGCCGGCACAGCGATTCCATCACTGCACTTCCGGCACCGCCCATAATGGTATTTTCCTCAACCGTCACCAGCAATTCATGCGCAGCAGCAAGATCTGCGACAAGCTTGTCGTCAAGCGGTTTAATAAACCGCATATCGGCAACCGTGGCATCCAGTTCTTCAGCTGCGGCCAGACTTGGTGTCACCATGCTGCCAAACGCCAGAAAAGCAATTTTTTTACCCTGCCGCCGCACAATGCCCTGGCCTACCGGCAGTTCCGTCATGTCCTGCTGTATTTCGGCGCCAGGTCCCGTACCCCGGGGATACCTGACTGCTGTCGGCGTATCCAGCTTGAAGGCGGTATAGAGCATTTGCCGGCATTCGTTCTCATCGGATGGCGCCATCACGGTCATATTGGGAATGCAGCGCAGATAGGTCAAATCAAAACTACCGGCATGTGTCGGTCCGTCCGCACCCACCAATCCGGCACGATCAATCGCGAACACGACCGGAAGATTCTGCAAAGCAACATCGTGAATCAATTGATCATATGCACGCTGCAAAAAGGTCGAATAAATCGCCACAACCGGTTTCAAGCCGCTGCACGCCGCACCCGCCGCAAAAGTGACCGCATGCTGCTCCGCAATCCCAACGTCAAAATAGCGGTCAGGATAAATCTGTGAAAACCTGACCAAACCTGAGCCTTCACGCATCGCCGGGGTGATGCCGACCAGACGCTCGTCTTTTGCTGCCATATCGCACAACCAGTCGCCAAATACTTTGGTATAGGCTGGCTTTCCGCTCTTCTGTTTGGCGACAATGCCCTGCGCCGGATTAAATGTGCTGACACCATGGTAGAGGATAGGATCTTCCTCGGCAACCTTGTAACCGGCGCCTTTCCGGGTCACGACATGCAGAAACTGCGGCCCGTCGAGATGCTTGATATTTTTTAACGTGGCAACCAGTACTCTGATATCGTGACCATCAATCGGGCCGATATAGTTAAAACCGAACTCTTCGAACAGCGTACCTTCCGGCGTCACCATGCCTTTGACATGTTCTTCGGCCCGCTTCGCCAGCTCGAGCATCGAGGGTACGACACCAAGCACTTTTTCACCGGCGCGACGCGCCGTAGCGTAGAACTGTCCTGACATCAACTTGGCGAAATAATTGTTCAGCGCACCGACCGGGCGCGATATCGACATGTCATTGTCGTTCAATATCACCAACAAATTCGCATCCATCACACCGGCATTGTTCAGTGCTTCAAACGCCATGCCGGCGCTCATCGCGCCGTCACCGATGATGGCAACCGCCCTGCGATCCGATTTTTCCAGCTGCGCGGCAACCGCCATGCCCAGCGCTGCACTGATCGAGGTGCTCGAATGTGCAGTGCCGAACGCATCGTATTCGCTTTCATCCCGTTTGGGAAACCCGGAAATCCCCCCTTTCATGCGCAGCATGCTCATCGACTCGCGGCGACCGGTCAGTATTTTATGCGCATAGGTTTGATGGCCGACATCCCAGATCAATTGATCATGCGGTGTGTTAAAAACATAATGCAGCGCAACAGTCAACTCAACCGTACCCAGATTGGAAGACAAATGGCCACCGGTTTTTGCAACCGACTCAATAAGAAAACCGCGCAACTCCCTGGCAAGTTCAGGTAAATCCTTGACATCCAGTTTGCGAAGCTGAGCGGGGAAATTGATGCTATCTAACAGTGAATACATTCAGAGCCTGAAAGTGGATTATCGATATGAAATTTAAAATTTACGCGTGATAATGAAATCAGTGACCTGACGAAGCCGGTTCGCGGCCTCGCCAAATTCGTGCAAAGCCTGATCGGCGTCATGCTGAAGTTTTTCAGCCAGCGCGCGCGCTTCGCGAATACCCAGGATACTGACATAGGTTGGTTTGTTATTTTCAGCATCCTTGCCGGCCGTTTTACCCAGGGTTGCTGTCGAGGCTTCCGCATCCAGCACGTCATCGACAACCTGAAAAGCCAGTCCGACACATTTTGCAAAGTGATCCAGCTTTTCCAGCTGCGCAGCACTGAGCGCATTGCTGCAGTGTGCGCCAAGCATCACAGCGGCTCTGATTAATGCGCCGGTTTTATGAATATGCATAAATTCGAGCTCGGGCAACGATAACGTTTTGCCGACATTATCCAGATCAAATGCCTGCCCGCCGGCCATGCCGCGGGAACCGGAAGCGCCGGCAAGCTGTTTGATCATCGTTAACTGCGTCCCGGCCTCATCGGATAACTGTCGTTCGGCAAGCAATTCAAAAGCCAGTGTCTGCAAACTGTCTCCGGTCAACAGCGCGGTCGCTTCATCGAATTCCACGTGACACGTCGGTTTTCCCCGCCGCAAAACATCATTATCCATACAGGGCATGTCATCATGCACCAGCGAATAGGCATGGATCAATTCAACCGCCGCGGCAACAATGGTAACGCGATCATAATCCGCCTGCGAGAGTTCACCGGCGGCATAGGCAAGGAGCGGACGAACGCGCTTGCCGCCGCCCAGAACCGAATAGCGCATGGCCTGATGCAGACGAACCGGCACACAGTCCATGCCCGGCAACCGTGCATCCAGGAATTTTTCGATAGCAATCTGACGCTGGCTGGCCCAGCTTTGAAAATCAGTGGTCATGAGTTATCGGACAGGGTGAATTTTTTCAGCATATCGTCCTCAAGTATACGCACCTGCTGTTGCGCATCCTGTAATTGCCCCTGGCAATACTGCAATAATTCAGCGCCACGTTTATAGGCTGCCAGCGAAGCCTCAAGCGACATCTGGCCGGCCTCCATCGCCGCAACGATAGTCTCCAGCTCGGCGGTTGCAGCCTCGAAACTTTCCGGCAGATCAGATGGTGGCGTTGCAGAACTTTTTGACGATTTCGCCATGAAAATGACTACAGTGATTCTAAAAAATAGTTATAAGAATTTACGCTATGCAAACGGTTAATTCGTGGCATTTTATCATGAAAGGTTTAGGGCGCGATGATGCCGGGTGAATAATTTGTCCGAACACTGTGCTGCACATATATCAACCAATCGCTGACATAAAATAAAACCTCTAGGAATCTGTCGGACTCAAACAATCGTAGCGAGCCGAGTGGGAGAACGAATGCGGATTTTCTCAATTTTGAGGCGCATAGCAAGACTATGTAAAGAAAAAATGAGGAAATATGAGCAGTTTATCCCATTGGCGCAGTAGATTAGTCTCATGTCCGACAGACTCCTAGCCGAATCAACTCACTTCTATACGTCCTTAATATCGCGTATCGGACAGCCCTCTTGGATCATTCGCGGTCGTGGCTGTCTGCGATTGCCGGTCAAAATGGATCAACTGCATGTTGCCCCATGAACGCGGCATGGCCTGCACTTCATGCCCCATCGACCGCAATGCGCCGATCCAATGTGCGTCGAATGCATCGGGTTCGATTTGCAGCACATCCGGCAGGTACTGGTGATGAAAGCGCGGTCTGGCCGCGAGTGCCCGCGGATCGGTTTCAGCGTTATCGATGTAGTCGAGGATAACCAGCAAAAGCATGCTGATGATGCGCGAGCCGCCGGGCGTGCCGGCGATTAAAGTCCCGCGTTCAGTGTCCACAAAAGTCGGCGACATGCTCGACAGCGGCCGCTTGCCGGGTGCGATAGCGTTCGCGCGCGAGCCATACAGGCCGAAGACATTGGGGATGTGTTCGCCGATGGCAAAGTCATCCATTTCGTTGTTGAGCAACACACCGGTGCTGCCCGCGACAAATCCTGAGCCGAAAAAGGTGTTGATCGTCAGTGTCGCCGCAACGCGGTTTCCGGCCTTGTCCAGTACCGCGAAGTGCGTGGTTTGGGCACCTTCCGCCGGTAGCTGTTGTGTCGGCGGCGGCGATGGCGGCGCGGCCTGACTGACGCCCGCTTTATCCGGATTGATGGTAGCCGCCTGCCGGCGCGCGTATGCTCTGCTCATCAGGCGGTCTGCCGGAACCGCGACAAAATCACTGTCGCCCAGCAGTTCAGCGCGATCCTTGTAGGCCAGACGCAACGCTTCCACGACCAAGTGGGCTTTCTGTATCTCATCCTGTTTCCCGGTTAGCACGGTTTCAAGGATATTCAGCGCCTGCGCCAAAGTCAGACCACCTGCCGAAGGCAGCGACGCCGAAGTAATCCGCGCGTTACGGTAGCTGAATTGCACCGGTTTTCTTTCAACAATACGATAGTTTTCCAGATCCTGTTCGCGCCACAGGCCGCCCGCCGCGCGCGCAGAACGCACCAGTTCCCGCGCTATCGCACCCTGATAGAAACCGTTTTTACCGGACTGGGCGATCGCCGTTAATGTCGCGGCAAGCCGAGGTTGTCGAAACAGCTCGCCTTCCGCCGGAGGCCTGCCGCCAGGCAGAAAAACAGCCGCCGTATCCGGATAGCGCGACAATTTCTTTTCATGATTATGCAGCGTCTGAACAAAACGCCGGTCTGCCTGGAAACCTTCCCGCGCCAGTTTAATCGCGGGCGCCAGACTGTCTGCCAGCGTCAGAAGTCCGTAGCGTGACAAATGCACCAGCGCAGCCGGTGTGCCGGGTATGCCCGCAGCCATCGGCCCATCCAGCGATTTACCCGGCACCGGTTGACCCGCTTCATCCAGAAACATGTCACTTGACGCTTCGGATGGCGCTGTCTCACGGCTGTCGATCATCACACTGCGGTCTGTCTCTGCATGATGCAGCAACCAGAAGCCGCCACCGCCCAGACCCGAAGCATACGGCTCCACCACCGCCAGCGCCGCACTGACGGCGATGGCGGCGTCAAACGCGTTGCCGCCTTTCTCCAGAATGCTTTCTCCTGCGGCTGTTGCGAGCGGATGCGCCGAAACCACGGCGCTGGCAGCGCACGCGTTGCCCTGTCCTGAAAAACAGAATAACGCTAAAAAACAGATGACAACAAACCGGGAGTGCAATGGCATAACCTGCTCGATTAAAATTTTCTTCACAACGATTAGGGATTGTTTCAAATGAATGGCATCATTGTAATTTAGCGCGTCATTCATTTGAACCTAAAAAACCTCAGTTGAATGGGATTTAGAGTGCGTTGATTTTGATTTCCGGCAAGGCGCGATGAGGCGTAATAACGCGTTATTACAACGAATTGCAACACAGCCGGAATTAAAAA
>CAZXBP010000019.1:0-25379 GCA_964639015.1 uncultured Nitrosomonas sp. | reverse complement strand
GAGTGCGAGGCTGGTTGAGCGGGATTTTTTCGATCGTTTGAGGCGAATAGTCGTTCTATTCAACGAAAAGAATCGTAAAATCCAGCCAGCCTGAATCGTCCGCAGTAGATCAGTCTATTCTCGGACAGCTTCCTAGATGAGTTTCTGCGGGAGTGGCAAAAACCCATCAATACAGCTACTCGGTCAGGCAAGGAGAGAGTTTAGTGAGTCTTGAATTCAAGTTATGAGACCTGTGAATGATATAAATGATGCGCCTGAATTAATGATCAGCGAACAGGATGGTGTGCGGTCATTGCATCTGGGTGGGTCGATGGTGCAAAGCGCGATGCGGCTATCCGCGCCGAATGTGCTGGAGCTGGCCTATACGCAGTGCATGATGGGCTTTATGCTGTTTCATTCAAACCCCGGACATGTGCTGATGGTCGGACTAGGTGGCGGATCGCTGGCCAAGTTTGTTTATCATTACCTGCCGGAAACCCGTGTGACGGTGGTTGAGCCTTACCGGCAGGTAATCATGGCGGCTCGACAGTATTTCCATGTACCACAGGACGATGCGCGGTTTGCCGTCGTTGAGGCGGATGGTGCGTGCTACATCGCGGCGGGGGCGATTGCCGCCGATATTATTATGGTTGATGGCTTTGATGGCGCTGACCAGGTGCAGTCACTGTGCAGTCAGGATTTTTATGATCAAGTGTATCGGCTGTTAAACAGGAACGGTATGTTGGTGGTTAATCTGTTGAGTCGTGACAGTCAATTGAAAACCCTGCTGCAACGGATTGAAAACAGTTTTGACGGCCATGTCATTGCGATGATGGCTGAAATACGCGGCAATCTGATAGTTTTTGCATTTCGAAACAATCCGGGCAAACTGTCGTGGAAGTCCATCCAGAAGCATGCGAAAAAGCTTGAGGCAGTGTATCCCTTGCCGTTTTGCGAGTTTGTTGCCAGGCTGCGGAAGTATTAGAACAGATTCCCGGGCTGAAATATTGTGCGGCGAAGGTGAATGCGCAGTAACAATATGCTAAAGTTACGACTTTTGGATTAACAGGCTGTTTAAGTCTTTTTGAGTCATAGAGTGATTATTATGGATTACAGTTACGAATCGGAGCAAACAAAATTCATGCGCGAGTTTCTCGAAAAGAACCCGCAGGTTCAGGAAAAACGGCTGAGTGCAAGAGGCATATGGTGGGACAAAAATCTCGATAAGAATCAGCAGTTGCATTTTAAAGAAAGCACTGTTCCACATAAGCCTTATGCGTATTTTGGTGCGCAGTCGGATGATTAGTCCGCGTTTCTGCAGCATTCAAGCTGAATGTTTCACGTGAAACATTTGATGAAACCATCTTCAAGTCGGGACGATTGTTTAGTTAAGCTGTCCGCGTGGCTTTGGGGTTGAATATGCGCAAACAAAACAGTTATGACATTATTATTGTCGGTGGAGGCCATGCGGGCACGGAGGCGGCGCTTGCCGCGGCGCGCATGGGCTGTCGAACATTGCTGTTGACGCATAATATCGAAACAATCGGTCAGATGTCATGCAATCCGTCAATCGGCGGCATTGGTAAAAGTCATCTTGTCAAAGAAATCGATGCACTTGGCGGCGCAATGGGCTTGGCAACCGATGAAGCGGGAATACAGTTTCGCGTGTTGAATTCCAGCAAAGGTCCGGCGGTGCGCGCAACCCGCGCGCAGGCAGACCGTGTTCTTTATCGCCAGGCCATCCGTAAACGAATCGAAAATCAGATTAATCTTCAGGTTGTACAGCAGGCCGTGGATGATCTGTTGATTGATCAGGGTCGGATTGCCGGCGTGGTTACTCAACTGGGTATCAGTTTTTATGCTGAAGCTGTGGTGCTGACGGTGGGTACGTTTCTGGCGGGGCTTGCGCATATCGGTAAAACCCATTTCAAAGCCGGTCGGGCGGGCGATCCGCCATCAATAACGCTGGCGCAGCGTCTGAACGAGATGCAATTTCCGGTTGGGCGGCTTAAAACCGGCACACCGCCGCGTATCGACGGGCGCAGCCTGAATTACAGCAAACTGAAAGAGCAACCCGGCGATTCGCCGACTCCGGTCGTGTCTTTCATGGGGCATACCGTCAAACATCCGCGTCAGGCATCCTGCTGGATTACGCAAACCAATGCGGAAACGCATGAAATCATCACTAAAGGATTGTCCGAGTCGCCGTTGTACACTGGCAAAATAGAAGGCATCGGGCCGCGTTATTGTCCGTCCATTGAAGACAAAGTGGTGCGGTTTGCCAGTCGGGAAAGTCATTCGATTTTTCTTGAACCGGAAGGATTGGATACGCATGAAATTTATCCGAATGGTATTTCAACAAGCCTGCCTTTTGAATTCCAGGTGAGGCTGGTGCAATCGATCGCCGGTCTGGAAAATGCGCATATCACGCGCCCGGGTTACGCCATAGAGTACAACTATTTCGATCCGAGAAATCTGAAACGCTCGCTGGAAACCAAAACCATTCAAGGCCTGTTTTTCGCCGGACAGATCAATGGCACCACCGGTTACGAAGAAGCGGCAGCACAAGGTTTGCTGGCAGGCATTAATGCGGCATTATATGCGCAGCAGAAGGACAGCTGGTGTCCATTGCGCAATGAAGCGTATATTGGTGTGCTGGTGGATGATCTGATTACTTCCGGCGTGACCGAGCCGTATCGCATGTTTACCAGCCGCGCGGAATACCGGCTGCAACTGCGGGAAGACAATGCGGATCAGCGTCTGACCGAAACCGGCAGAAAGCTTGGATTGGTCGACGATGAACGATGGGCGTATTATGCGCGCAAGCGTGAAGCCATCGAGCAGGAACAGATCCGGCTGGACGGCATACGGATTTTCCCTGGTGCTATTGATGAAGAGCGGCTTATTCAGGTTCTCGGAAAAAACATCGAGCGCGAATATACACTGACCGAGCTGTTGCGCCGTCCGGATGTGTCCTATGCGGATCTAATGATGCTGTGCGGCGTCGAGCAGAATGCCGGAAATGCATGGATCGATGCGCAGATCGCCGAGCAGGTCGAGATTCAGATCAAATATCAGGGATATATCAAACGCCAGCAGGAGGAAATTCTTCGTCAGTCGCAGCATGAAACGACGCTGCTACCGATTGATATCGATTATTGTCTGGTCAAGGGATTGTCCAATGAGGTTCAGCAAAAACTGAATGAACATAAACCTGAAACCATCGGCCAGGCCGGCAGAATATCGGGTGTAACACCTGCGGCTATTTCGCTGTTGCTGGTTCATCTCAAGCGCGGGTTGGGTGGCGTCAGTCCACCGGATGCCGACCAGAAACAGCGTGCATGAGTCTTGATGATGTCGTTGCGCAAGGTCTGTCAGCCTTAAATCGCGCTGTAATCGAGCCGGATGCGCGATTACAGGAAAGGATTGTTCAGTATCTGTTGCTGATTGCGAAGTGGAACAGGCAATATAATCTGACGGCGATCAGGAATGTTGAGGATATGCTGTATCAGCATATTTTGGACAGTCTGGCGGCGGTTGAATATATTGACGGGCCCCACATTGTCGATGTTGGCGCTGGTGCGGGACTGCCGGGCATACCGATTGCCCTTGTGCGGCCGGACTGGCAGGTGACGCTGTCGGAAAGCAATCAGAAAAAAGCGGCTTTTTTACAGCAGGTTAAAATTGAGTTGGCGCTGGATAATGTGGTGGTTATGGCAAAGCGGATTGAAACATCGGTTTTCGATCAAAGCCCTGATGCGATTATTTCGCGGGCTTATGCCAGTCTGGGTGATTTTATTAAAACGACACGGCACTTGGTGAAACCGCGTGAAATACGGAGCCGCTGGGTCGCGATGAAAAGCAGTTGCACGCAACAGGAGCTTGATCAAGTGATTTCGCCGTATGTGATTGAAAAAAGAATACCTTTAACAATTCCGGGGCTTTCGGCAAAGCGCGAACTGATTATTATCCGCTGCATGCCTGCTGTTGATATACCGGACCTGCCTGAGGCGCATCGCGCGTGACAAAAATTCTGGCGATAACCAACCAAAAAGGCGGGGTAGGTAAAACGACGACCAGCGTCAATCTGGCGGCCAGTCTGGCGAATGCGGGCAAACGGGTGCTGCTGATTGATCTTGATCCGCAGGCAAATGCAACCATGGGCAGCGGCGCGAACAAGCAGGTGATTCAACAGACGGTTTACCAGGTTCTGCTGGGCGAATTGTCGATTAAGTCAGTGCGTATCAGCGAGCTGCAGGGGAAGTATGATCTGATTCCGGCCAACCGCGATCTGGCCGGTGCCGAAGTCGAAATGGTTACGCTTACGCAGCGTGAAATCCGCTTAAAAGCGGCGCTTGTTGAAATCATCGATGAATATCAATATGTTATTATTGATTGTCCGCCGGCGCTCAATTTGTTGACGCTGAATGCGCTATGTGCCGCGCATGCGGTGATGATACCGATGCAATGCGAATATTACGCTCTGGAAGGTTTGAGCGATCTCGTCAATACCATCAAAAAAGTGCGGGCGAATTTTAATCCCAGACTGCGCATAGAAGGATTGCTGCGCACCATGTTTGATCCGCGCAATATTCTGGCGCAACAGGTGTCGGATCAATTGCAGCGGCATTTCGGCGACAAGGTTTACCGTACGGTTATTCCAAGAAATGTGCGTCTGGCGGAAGCACCGGGTTTTGGCCTCCCCGTGCTTTATCATGACCGTCAGTCAAAAGGGGCTCAGGCCTATCTGGAGCTTGCGCAGGAGGTATTGAATGCCTGATTGTCAGGAATGGATTGAGACCTTTGCACGGCGTTATGAGCGGTACGAGAATAACGCCGTGCAAAGGTCTCGGATTGTAAAAGGAAAGGTTAGATGGCAAAACTGAAAGGCCTGGGGCGCGGACTGGATGCATTGTTATCGGGTAATGCAGATGCGGCAGATGCATCCGGCGACAGATTGCAAAATCTCGAAACAGCATCCTTGCAACCCGGAAAATACCAGCCGCGCAGCCACATGAATCAGGAAGCTCTGACAAATCTGGCTGAGTCGATTAAAGCGCAAGGCATCATGCAGCCTATCCTGGTGCGCGCGATCGGCGTGGATCATTATGAAATCATCGCCGGCGAGCGCCGCTGGCGTGCGGCGCAGTTAGCCGGTCTGACCGAAGTGCCGGTCATCATCCGGGAAGTAACCGAAGATGCTGCGCTGGCGATTTCGCTTATCGAGAATATTCAGCGCGAGGACTTGAATCCCCTGGAAGAAGCCATGGGCATTCAGCGCCTGATCAACGAGTTTGGCATGACGCATCAGACGGCGGCTGATGCGCTGGGCAGTTCGCGCAGCGCGGTGACCAATTTATTGCGCTTGCTCAATCTGGCCGGGCCCGTGCAGGAAATGATGATGCAGGGTAAAATCGATATGGGACACGGCAGGGCTTTGCTGGTGCTCGAGCCCGCGCAGCAAATCCAGATCGCCAACAGAATCGTGCTGAAAGGTTTGTCTGTACGTGAGACGGAAAAATTAATCCAGCAGCTGATTAACCCGGAAACACGCAAAGCGCGGAAAATCGACCGCGATGTACTTACGTTGCAGGAATCGGTGTCGGAACGGCTTGGCGCACAGGTAACGATCAAATCCGGGAAAAACGGTCGAGGCAATATCATCATACACTACTCAAATCTCGATCAGCTCGATGATATACTGAGCAGATTTTAGAAACGGTAACACAAGCACATCAGAACAATTATGGACACAAAATTACTCGATATCCTGGTCTGTCCTGTTTGCAAAGGCCCCTTGTTGTACAAAAAACAGGAACAAGAGCTCATTTGCAAGCCGGATCGGCTGGCCTTTGCAATCAAGGACGGCATACCCATCATGCTCGAAGACGAAGCACGCAGAATCCCGGATGATGTTGAAATCAGCTGACATAAAAATAGAATCACGCGATTTTCAACCACAAACGACAGTGATTTAATACACGAGCATACGCTTATTCATGGGTACAACTGTTAAATTGACGCCTCGCATAGCGGCTGTGCTGGGTGCGCTGGTTGCCGATTCCGCTGCGCTCGGCCTGCACTGGCTTTATGATCCTGAGCGCATTGCGCAAATCGAAAAGAAACAGAATGTTGCTTTCTTAACCCCCGATCCCGAAAACTACGCTGACGCAAAAGGTTTCTTTGCACATGGTAGCAAGGTTGCGGGGGATTCTTCCGGTTATGGAGAAATCTGTCTGCTGATGCTGAAACATTATGCCGCGCATGGTGAGTTCGACCGCATGGTGTATCAGACCGAGTTTCGCAATCTGTTTGGGCCGGGCGGCGCATACAGCGGATATGTCGACTCGCCTACGCGCCAGACGCTGCTCAAGCTGATTCCACTCATTTCGGAAGATTATCCCGAAATATCCGGCGCGGATGACGACCAGTTCGCTGCGCTGGCAACCGTGCCCGTCGTTACGGCGTTGCATGCCGGGTCGACAGACGCGCTGCTGTCAAAGGTCGAACGGGTTGTAAGGTTGACCAATCATAACGATACGGCGGTGGCCGCAGCACAATATGCGGCGGCCGTGCTTGCAGCCATGCTTGACGGAGAACCGGTTGAACAGGCGCTGACGCAGTCTTTGCCGCATGCAAAAGAAGAACTCGGGGCTTTGCTGAAAGATGCGCTGGCTATAGAAACGCTGGATAGCGTCCGGGCTGCACAACGCTTTGGTTCCGCGTGTCATGTACTGGAAGGATTGCCCGTGATAGTCCATATCGCCCGGCATGCCACAAGTTACCGACAAGCCGTAGAAGCGAATATCCGTGCAGGCGGTGACAGTTGCGGCCGCGCCATTATGCTTGGCGCCATAGCCGCGGCAGGCGCTGAACAGCACGGTGATGTCGCTTCGACAATTCCTCTGCTCTGGCTGGCAAAGTATCGTCAATTTACTGATGCCGCCAATGCCATTGCACAACTCCGGCAAATTGCAGTGTGAGTGCGTGCGCAGCAATTTATCCGACAGACGCCCAGGCGCTCATGCGTATAAAAATTGCATGGTTAGAATCACATAGCAACAAATGTTATAATGCCGGGTTATCGGTTTTGCAGTTGGTTGTTAAAAATTACAACCACAAACCCTGAATAATGGCCACACGGTGGTGCTGCGGGCTGAATTGCAGCGTGCAGGCCTGTATAAACAAAAAATTATCATGGAGGAAAAATGAGTCACACGCTATATGAAACTAAAGTTCAACGGGTACAACGCTGTGAGCTGGCGGTTCCAGGTTCAAGCCCGGAGATGTTTGAGAAAGCATTAAACAGCGGTGTGGATTTCGTTTTTCTTGACCTGGAGGATGCGGTTGCGCCTGATGACAAGGTGCAGGCCCGCAAGAATATCATCCAGGCGCTTAATGATCTGGATTGGAAAGGACATGGCATAACCGTATCGGTTCGTATCAACGGACTGGATACGCAGTATATGGTTCGTGATGTGGTGGATCTGGTCGAACAGGCCGGGTCGAAAATCGATACCTTGCTGATACCCAAGGCAGGCGTCTACGCGGATATTTACATGGTGGAAGCCATGGTGAATCAACTGGAAATGCAGCAGGGCCTGAAAAACAGGATTGGATTGGAAGCGCTGATCGAAACCGCGCTGGGGATGGCTAACGTTGAAGACATCGCCCGCAACGGTGCGCGCGGAAGGCTGGAGGCGCTGCATTTCGGCGTTGCTGACTACGCCGCCAGTAACCGCGCCAGAACGGTTAATATCGGCGGACTGAATCCGGATTATCCCGGTGACCAGTGGCATTTCGCGATCAGTCGCATGACGGTAGCATGCCGCGCCTATGGCTTGAGACCGATCGATGGTCCATTCGGCGATATCAAGGATCCGGATGGCTATAAACTGGCGGCTCGCCGCGCAGCCGCACTGGGTTGCGAAGGGAAATGGGCGATACACCCCACTCAGATCGCGCTGGCCAATGAAGTGTTTACGCCGCCCCCAGCGGAAGTGGATAAAGCCAAACGCATACTGGTCGCGCTGAAAGAAGCGGCAGCCCAGGGTAAAGGCGCTGCTGCGCTGGATGGGCGATTGATCGATGCGGCTTCGGAAAGAATGGCCAATAATGTGGTGAGAATTGCGGATGCGATAGCCGCCAGAAAATAAAGTCATAATGATGCATATGGCCGCGTAACGCGGCCTTTTTATTATCAAAGTAACGCGTTCAAACATGGTTTCACAGAAAAGCCATGACATATTAATCCGATTGATGAGGAAATCGAATTGAATATTCACGAGTATCAAGCAAAAGAAATTCTGTCCGAGTATGGCGTCAAAATCGCTGAAGGCGGCATTGCCTACAGTGTGGAAGAAGCTGTTCAGCGTGCAAGGGAAATTGAAGGTGATGTCTGGGTTGTCAAGGCGCAGATTCATTCCGGCGCGCGAGGAAAGGCCGGCGGCATCAAGGTGTGCAAAACACACGCCGAAGTTCAGTCAGCTGCCGAGGAGCTGTTGGGTAAAGTCCTGGTGACCCATCAAAGCGGCGCGGCAGGCAAACTCTGTTCCCGCGTCTATATCGAAGCGGGAACCAAAATCAATAAAGAAATTTATCTGTCATTCCTGATCGACCGCAGCACCGAGCGTGTCATTATGGTCGGTTCAGCGCAGGGGGGGATGGAAATTGAAACACTGGCAAAAACCAATCCCGAAGCGATCGTCAAAATCTATATTGAACCGGCTGTCGGCTTGCAGGATTTCCAGGCGCGGAAAATGGCGTTTGCGCTGGGACTTGATTCGTCGTTGCTGAATCATACGGTTAAAACAATTAAAGGGTGCTATCGCGCGCTGCGCGATCTTGACGCCAATATTCTGGAGATCAATCCCCTGGTTGTAACGGCGAATAACGAAATTATCGCGTTGGATGCCAAGATGGCGTTTGATGAGAATGCGCTGTACCGGCGTCATAAAATTGCGGAATTGCGCGACAATTCACAGGTCGATCCGCGCGAAGTCGCGGCTGCGGAAGTGGGCTTGAGTTATGTCGGCCTGGATGGCGACATCGGTTGCATGATCAATGGCGCTGGGCTTGCCATGGCGACCATGGACATGATCAAGCTGGCAGGCGGTGAGCCTGCCAATTTTCTGGACGTGGGCGGCGGCGCATCGGCGGAAAGAACGGAAAAAGCATTCCGACTGGTGCTTGCAGACAAAAACGTCAAGGCGATGCTGGTCAATATTTTTGCCGGCATTAACCGCTGTGACTGGATTGCCGAGGGCGTGGTGCAGGCGGTCAAAAATATCGGCATGCAGGTGCCGCTGGTGGTCCGGTTATCCGGAACCAATGTGGAAGAAGGCCGCAAAATCATCGCGGACAGCGGAATGAAGATAATCACGGCGAATACCCTGGCGGAAGCGGCTGAAAAAGTAGTGGCGGCGCGTAACCAGGTTGTTGCGCAAGAAGGCTAGGGAGTAGAAAGTGACCATACTAATAGACGAAAAAACACGTATCATTGTTCAAGGGTTTACCGGCAAAATCGGTACATTTCATGCACAGGAAATGATCGAATACGGTTCCAATGTCGTCGGCGGCGTCACGCCGGGCAAAGGCGGACAGACGCATCTGGGACTGCCGGTTTTCAACACCGTTAAGGAAGCAGTGCAACAGGTCGGCGCTGAAGCCAGTATTGTTTTTGTGCCACCGGCTTTCGCGGCGGATTCCATCATGGAAGCAGCCGACGCCGGAATCAGATATTGTGTCGCCATTACCGACGGTATTCCGACGCAGGACATGATGACCGTTAAAAATTTCCTGCGCCGGTTTCCCAAAGAAGAACGCATGATGCTCACCGGTCCCAATTGCGCGGGCACGATCAGCCCGGGACGCTCCATGCTCGGTATCATGCCGGGACATATTTATGTGCGCGGCAATGTCGGCGTTGTGGGTCGATCAGGTACGCTGGGTTATGAAGCGGCCGACCAGATGCGCGCACTGGGCATCGGTATTTCAACATCTGTCGGTATCGGCGGCGATCCCATCATCGGCAGTTCGCATCTGGATGTACTCGAAAAACTCGAACAGGATCCAGAAACCAGGGTTGCGCTCATGATCGGTGAAATCGGCGGTCCCATGGAAGTGGATGCCGGAATCTTTTTCAAAGAAAACATGACCAAGCCGCTGGTGGCGTACATTGCCGGCCTCACGGCGCCGGAAGGCCGCCGCATGGGACATGCGGGCGCGATCATTTCTTCAGCCGGTGAAAGCGCCGCAGAGAAAGTAGCCCTGCTCAAGGAACTGGGGGTGATCATCAGCCCTACGCCGTCGCTGATGGGGCAGACGGTGGCTCAAGTGCTGGCTAAAATGTAATTTTTCCTGCCTGACTTTATCAACGCCAGACTGGCGTCGGGATAAGTGCTTGTATCATCCGACAAAGTCTGGCGTTCACGCAAAATTCATTCTAAACAAGATGCAATGTCCGGCAATGCGTTACACATCCGCCAATTGCTTATAAATCCAGCCGTTCAGTAACAGCCGGGCGGTAACGATAATTTCCGATGCCGTCATGCCGACCGGGCCGTGATTGCGCTCCAGCAATTCATCGGCCGCTACGCCGTGCAGATAGACAGCCAGCAGCATCGCATCATCCGGCTTCAGGCCTTGCGCGATGAATGCGCCGATCATGCCCGCGAGAACGTCGCCGGTTCCGGCGCTGCTCAATCCCGGATTACCGCTGGTGTTGATGAAGCATCGGCCGCCGGGCAATGCACAGATACTGCCTGCACCTTTCAGCAGAACGAAGCAGCCAAGGTGCTCAGCAATTTTCGTTGCGGCGTCGATTCGATTATGCTGCACCATGGATACGTCCATATCGAGCAGCCGCGCCGCTTCGGCCGGATGCGGCGTGAGCACCACAGGCGCGTTACGCAGTTTCAGTTGCCGGGCCAGTTCGCTGTGAAATGCTATGTGGTTCAGTGCATCCGCATCCAGCACCAGCGGCAGACTGCTATTCAGCGCGTGCTGCATCCAGGCATAAGTGGCTTCGGTAATATCCATACCGGGTCCGGCGATCAGGCAGTTGATTGTATTCAGATCGAATAATTCTGATGGTGCGCGCAACATCAGCTCGGGTTGGAAGATATCCGCAACTGGCGCGGATTCGGCAAGCATGCCCAGATAAACACGGCCCGCACCCAGATAGAGTGCCGATCGACCGGCCAGCAGCGCAGCGCCGATCATGCCGTTGTTGCCGCCGAGAACGCCAACACTGCCGAAATGCCCTTTGTGGCTGTTGGCAGGTCTGGGTGAAGGTAACAACAGGTGAATCATTTTCCGGTTGATTGCCCAGATGTGTGGCGAAACATTGACTGTCGCGTCCAGATCGAGATTACAGACAATGCATTCACCGCAATACTGCGGGCCGTATTGCGTCAGTAATCCGGGTTTAAGGCCTATGAACGTTACCGTAACGGTGGCGGCAATCGCCTGTCCGCAAACACTGCCTTCATCGCTGGTTAGACCGGAAGGTATATCCAGCGCAAGAACCGGACAGGACAGAGCATTAACCTGACCGATCCAGTCAAGATACTGACCGGTCAGCGGGCGTTCCGGCTGCAAACCAATGCCGAACAAACCGTCGATGATCAGATCCCAGTACAGGTGGGATGGAATATCGGATTGGATTTCGCCCTGACTATCCAGCCAGGCTTGCCGGGCTTTTTGGGCATCCGGTGGCAAACGGTCGGGATCTTCATTAAAGACGACGGTTACGGCGTGCCCCCAGTTTTTTAAATAGCGGGCGGCAACAAAGGCGTCACCGCCGTTGTTGCCAGGACCGGCAAGGACGAGCACATTTCTTGCAGCGCTCATGTCGAATTGCTGTTTCGCTGTCTCGGCAGCAGCACGGCCTGCTTTTTTCATCAAATCGGGCGGATCAGCTAAAGCAAGCGCAGCCTGTTCAATAGCGCGAATTTCAGCTGTCAGGTAAACCGGGTCAATTGTATTCATTTCATCCACCATGCATCGTGTAAAATATCATTTTTGAACATGATACCCTTTTTGCCCATGCTTCGATATTGTGGCGGTAACGCACTTTCCGATTTCCGGCTGGAAAAGCTCATACGTGAATTGAACGCATGCGCCATACAGGTTTCGCAGATTGATACGGAATACTGGTATTTCTGTGCAGTCAGCCAGGCACTGACACCCGGTGAAACAACACTGCTTCAAAAATTGCTGAACGGTTGTCAACCACGGCAACCGGCTGACGGCGATGCGTTTTATCTTGTTACCCCCCGCCCCGGAACCATTTCTCCGTGGTGTAGCAAAGCCACGGATATCGCGCGTCATTGCGGACTAAGCGCTATAGAGCGTATCGAGCGCGGTACGGCTTATTATATCTGTACCGAACGGTCGATTTCTCTCGAACAGCAGCAATTGTTGCAAATGGCATTGCATGACCGTATGACAGAATCCGTGTTTCGCACTTTCGAAGAAGCCGAACGCTTGTTTTATCACGTTGCGCCGCAGCCGTTGAGCATTATTGATATCACTGCGGAAGGCGAACAGGCGCTGGAAAAAGCAAATGTTGAGATGGGTCTGGCGCTGTCGCCTGATGAAATCGACTATCTGGCGCAGTATTACCAGGGGGCGAGGCGCAATCCAACCGATGTTGAACTGATGATGTTCGCGCAGGCGAATTCAGAGCATTGCCGCCATAAAATATTCAATGCCGACTGGATTATCGATGACCGGCCGATGCAGCAATCATTGTTTGCCATGATTCGTAATACCCATCGGCAAAGCCCGCAAGGTACGCTGGTTGCCTATGCGGACAACGCGAGCATTGTCGAAGGCGCAAACATAGCGCGTTTTTATCCGGATGGAGAAAACCGTTACACCTACGCGCAGGAGCAGACGCATTTACTCATGAAAGTGGAGACGCATAATCATCCGACCGCAATTTCACCATTCCCGGGCGCGGCAACCGGAGTCGGCGGGGAAATACGCGATGAAGGTGCTACCGGACGCGGCGCCAAGCCCAAAGCGGGGTTGACGGGATTTTCGGTTTCCAATTTAAATATTCCCGGTTTCATTCAACTGTGGGAATACACCGATGCGGATAAGAAAACGGTTTATGGCAAACCCGGACGTATTGCTTCGGCACTGCAAATCATGCTGGAAGGACCCATCGGCGGTGCAGCCTTCAATAACGAATTCGGTCGACCGAATCTGGCGGGTTACTTCCGCACTTATGAAGAAAACGTGGCCGGAGAAGTGCGCGGTTATCACAAGCCCATCATGCTTGCGGGCGGTATCGGGCAGATTTCGGCAAAACATATTGCCAAGGAAAAATTCCCGCCCGGAGCCTTGCTGATTCAACTGGGCGGCCCGGGCATGCTGATCGGTCTGGGCGGTGGCGCGGCGTCCAGCATGGATACCGGCGCGAACCTGGAAGCGCTGGACTTCGATTCGGTGCAACGCGGCAATCCTGAAATGCAACGCCGTGCGCAGGAAGTGATCGACCGTTGCTGGCAAATGGAGCGCGCCGGTGCGCAAAATCCTATTCTGTTCATTCATGATGTCGGTGCCGGTGGATTGTCGAATGCTTTTCCTGAACTGGTGCATGATTCCGGACGTGGCGGGCGGTTCAACCTGCGCGCGGTGCCGTCCGAGGAATCGGGCATGTCGCCGATGCAGATCTGGAGTAACGAGGCGCAGGAACGCTATGTGCTCGCCATTCATCCGGAATCGCTGGACATTTTTCAGCGGATTTGCGAACGCGAGCGCTGCCCGTTCGCCGTTGTCGGTGAAGCAACGCAGGAAGAACAACTGGTTGTTGTTGATGAAAGCGGCGTATCGAATGATGTGCTGCCGGTCGACATGCCGTTGCCGGTGTTGCTGGGCAAACCACCCAGAATGATCCGCGAGGTGGCGCATCGCAGTTTATCACTGCCGGCGCTGAAGACGCATGAACTCGACCTGGCCGAATCTGCGTACCGTGTTTTACGATTGCCCGCCGTGGCCGGCAAGACATTTCTCATCAGTATCGGCGATCGCAGCGTGGGCGGTATGACGGCGCGCGACCAGATGGTCGGTCCGTGGCAAGTGCCGGTCGCCGATGTGGCGGTTACCATGATGGGCTATCAGACCTATTTTGGTGAAGCGTTCGCGATCGGCGAGCGCACCCCGCTGGCGTTGATCAGTCCGGCAGCCGCTGCACGCATGGCGGTCGGTGAGGCGATTACCAATATCGCCGCCGCACACATAGAGCAACTCGGTGACATCAAACTTTCCGCCAACTGGATGGCGGCGGCGGGTCATCGCGGGGAGGACGCCGGTTTGTATGATGCGGTCTATGCGGTTGGCATGGAGTTCTGTCCGCAACTGGGCATCAGCATTCCTGTCGGGAAGGATTCTATGTCGATGAAAACCAGCTGGCAGGAAGCAAATGCCGACACCGGTGAGTCCGTTAAAAAGGAAGTTACCGCCCCGCTTTCGCTGATTATTTCCGCTTTTGCCAGAGTCAGCGATGTGCGCCGCACCCTGACGCCGCAACTGCGTACGCATTGTGGCGACACGGAACTGATTCTAATCGATCTGGGACAGGGGAAAAACCGACTGGGCGGATCGGCGCTGGCTCAGGTTTATAAGCAGATCGGCAATGAAGCGCCGGATATTGATGCTTTGGCTGGCGCCAAAAAGCTCAAGGCTTTTTTTACCGCTATCCAGCAGTTGAACAATGCCGATGCGATACTCTCCTACCACGACCGTTCCGATGGCGGTTTGTTTGTCACCTTATGCGAAATGGCTTTCGCCGGACATACCGGAATTACCGTCAATCTCGATCAGCTCTGTTTTGACGCGCTGTCGAACGATATCGATGGCGCCGAGCTGCAATTCGAACAGCTTGGCGGCCGTGTGCTGGAGCGCCTGTTCGCGGTATTGTTCAACGAAGAACTTGGCGCGGTGATTCAAATTCAGAGTAAAAAGCGCACGATGGTCATGAGCGTATTGTCGGAAGCCGGTTTGCAGGATATGAGCTTCATCATCGGACATCCGAACAGCGAAGATGAACTGCGCCTGCTGCGTAACAACAAACCGGTGTTTGCGGAAAAGCGCGTCGATCTGCAGCGCGCCTGGTCGGAGACAACGTATCACATGCAGAGACTGCGTGACAATCCGGTTTGCGCGCAGCAGGAATTTGACCGTATCCTGGATCAGGATGATCCGGGGCTGCACGTGACACTGAGTTTTGATCCTGAAGAAAACATCGTTGCGCCGATTATACGGAAAAGCATGCGCACCGGTGTTAGACCCGGTGTCGCCATTCTGCGCGAGCAAGGTGTCAATGGCCATGTTGAAATGGCCGCCGCGTTCGATCGCGCCGGATTTGCCGCAATTGACGTGCATATGAGCGATATCATCAACGGCGAAGTTTCGTTGGAAAATTTTAAAGGCATTGCTGCCTGCGGCGGTTTTTCATATGGCGATGTACTGGGCGCGGGCGTTGGATGGGCTAAATCCATCCTGTTCAATCCGCATGCCCGTGAAGCTTTTGAGGCCTTCTTCCAGCGTACCGATACTTTCGCGCTCGGTGTCTGTAATGGCTGTCAGATGATGAGTAATCTGCGTGAAATCATTCCGGGTGCGGAACACTGGCCGCGTTTTGTGCGTAATGCTTCGGAACAATTTGAAGCGCGCTTTGTCATGGTAGAGGTGCAGCAAAATCCATCGATACTGTTCGATGGCATGGCCGGGAGCCGGATGCCGGTTACCGTGGCGCATGGCGAAGGACGCGCGGACTTTGGCGGCCGTCCAGTTGGAGATAGCAAAGCGCTGGTTACTGTGCGCTTTACCGATAACCGCGGACAGATTACCGAAACCTACCCGGACAATCCGAATGGATCGCCGGAGGGGATTACCGGTATGACGACGCCGGACGGGCGGTTTAATATTCTCATGCCGCATCCGGAGCGTGTTTTTCGTGTTGCGCAGCATTCCTGGTATCCGGCGGCGCCAGGTGATGCGCTGCAACGCATGCGCGCGCGTGAAGATGCGCCATGGCTGCGTCTGTTCAGAAATGCCCGTAAGTGGGTTGGATAACATTCAGATAGAAAAAATATGAAAAATAATACCGATTGTGCGCGAAAAAGGTTTGTCACACTGGTTGCTCCCGCCGTGCTGTTTGTGCTGGGCATGTTCTGCCTGTCAGTAACAGCG
Organism: uncultured Nitrosomonas sp.; assembly: GCA_964639015.1. Lineage (GTDB taxonomy): Bacteria > Pseudomonadota > Gammaproteobacteria > Burkholderiales > Nitrosomonadaceae > Nitrosomonas. The sequence goes on along the minus strand of CAZXBP010000019.1, from coordinate 9,194 downwards.
GCTCCGGTGGCTGATATAAATTTAAAACCCGGCAGCAAGCCGGTGCAAACGCATTGTGTGCCACTGGGAAAATGGATGCTTCCCGGCTCCGGTCAGGCGGACTACGCGGATATTATCGCGCGCGCGGTGAAACACTCGGTGGTATTGCTGGGGGAAACGCATGTCAATGCCGACCATCACCGCTGGCAGTTGCAGATGCTTGCCGCGATGCATGCCGTGCGACCGGATATGGTTATCGGGTTTGAAATGTTTCCGCGTCGCGTACAGGCGGTATTGGACCGCTGGATAGCGGGCGAGCTGGACGAAAAAGCGTTTCTGGCCGCATCCGAATGGAACCGGGTCTGGAACACCGATCCGCAGCTTTATCTGCCGTTGTTTCACTTCGCGCGCATGAATCATATTCCGATGGTTGCGCTGAATATCGAACCCAAGCTGCGGCGTCAGGTTGCCGAGAAAGGTTTTTATGGCGTGCCGCTGGAGGAACGCGAAGGATTGACGCGCCCGGCGCCGCCGAGCCAGGCTTATCTGGATTTTCTGCTGCCGATCTACAAACAGCATGACCGCAAGGACAAGCAGGAAGGTGAAATCAATTATGACGACCCCGATTTCAGACGCTTCTATGCCGGCCAGCAGCTCTGGGACCGCGCCATGGCGCAGATGCTGCAAGCGGCGTTGAATAATACGGAAAAAGGGAATAAACCGCTGGTGGTGGGTATTATGGGCTCGGGCCATATCGTGCATGGCTTTGGCGTGCCGCATCAACTGAACGACCTTGGCGTCAGGGATGTGATGTCGTTATTGCCTTGGGATACCGGCAAGTCATGCAAACAGCTTGTGGCGGGTGTTGCCGATGCTGTTTTCGGTGTATTGCCGGAACGTATTGATCCCTTTGCCGAGCCGAAATACCAGCGGCTGGGGATTCGTTTCGAAATGGCCCGCGGTGGTGCGCTGGTGCTGCAGGTAGAAAGAAACAGCATCGCCGAAGCATCCGGCCTGAAAGATGCCGATGTGATTCTTGAAATGGCCGGCCTGCCGCTAGGCGATACTGACGACGTGATCGCAATCGTCAAGCGCCACGCGCCGGGCACCTGGCTTCCGCTCAAAGTGAAACGCAATGATCAGGAAATAGAAATTATCGCCAAATTTCCCACATTGAGCAGTTAATCCGGGGCGTCTCCAGTGAATCCAGTTTGCTAAACAAAACCATGAACAAACAAGCAGTACGGCTGATCCAGTTTTTCTGGCTTCTTCTGTTGCCATGCGCTATCGGCGCTGCCGCCGCTTCGCCGGTTCCCGGCGTGGCCAGGGAGCATACCAGCTTTATCGATTATGACATTCAGGTGCGTATCAATCCGGAAACTCGCCTGCTGGAAGGAAAAAGCATTATCCGATTTAACAAGACGCGCGATCATGTTTTAAAGCTCGCGGCGCAGTTCGAAGTTACGCACGCTGTTATTGACGATATTCCGTTTGAACCGGAAACCGCGGAAGACCAATCGCATGTCTGGCAAATTCCGTATGCCATACTGCGTTCGTATCAAGTCGAAATTCATTGGCGCGGCAAGTTGCACGCGCTCGACGAAACGCTCGATCATGAACAGACGCTGGGCAGGCCGATTGCCGTAAGCGGCGCGGCAGGCACATTTCTGCCGGATGCGTCAAACTGGTATCCGCGCATAACCAGCGGACTGATTCATTACACGGTTCAGATCGAACTGCCGCCCGGACAGCGCGGTCTGGTGGCGGGCCGTTTGATCGATGAGCAGGATACCGATGCGGGCTATCAGGCGCGCTTTGCGTTTATGCATCCGGCCGAAGGCATTGACCTGATGGCCGGGCCCTATGTGATAAAGTCGGAAAGCTATACCGGCATCCAGGGCGCGCCGATTCAGCTGCGCACCTATTTTCACCCGCAGATCGGCGCGCTGGCAGACGACTATCTGGCAGCGGTCAAACGCTATTTCAAATTGTACGAGGAATGGGTCGGCGCGTATCCTTTCAGTGAATTCAGTATCGTATCCAGCCCGACGCCGACCGGATTCGGCATGCCGACGCTGACCTATCTCGGCATCAATGTATTGCAGCTGCCGTTTATCAAGGACACTTCTCTCGGCCACGAAGTGCTGCACAACTGGTGGGGCAATGCGGTTTATCCGGATTATCGCAGCGGCAACTGGTCTGAAGGCCTGACAACCTTCATGGCGGATTACACCTACAAGGAACAGGAAGGCGAAGACGCCGCGCGCGAAATGCGCCTGGGCTGGCTGCGCGACTTTGCCGCGCTCGAACCCGGACAGGATGAACCGCTGGCCGCTTTTACATCGCGCACGCACGGCGCGTCGAAAATCACCGGTTATCACAAATCCGCAATGCTTTTTTTCATGCTGCGCGATCTGATCGGTGAAGACATGTTCAATCGCGCAATACAAGGCATCTGGGGCATGCAGCGTTTCAAAGTGACCGCCTGGCCGCATCTGCAAAGTGCCTTTGAAATCATTTCGACGCGCGATCTGCAAGCCTTCTTCGATCAATGGCTGCACCGTACCGGCGCACCGAATCTGGCCATAACCGACGTCAAACAGGAAGCGGCGGAATCAGGCTATCGCCTCCATATCACGTTGACGCAATCCGACCCACCCTACCAGTTGCGCGTGCCGGTCGCCGTTCAGACTCCATCCGGTGAGGAAACGCATCTGCTCGACGTGCAGCATGCGGAACAGACCTTCGTTGTTGCTGTTAACGATAAAGCGCAATCTGTCATCCTCGACCCGGAGTTCCGCTTGTTCCGCCACCTCGCGCCCGGCGAAGCGCCGCCCATACTGCGTGAAGTGATGGTCAATCCCGCTGCGGTAACAATCGTGCTGCCGGATGATGGCGCGACGAAACAGATTGCAACGACACTGGCTGAAAAACTGCAACGCCGCACACCGCAAATGCTGGCGGCCAATCAATCCGTACCGGCTGCCCCGGCGCTGGTTATCGGCCTGCATCATGAGGTCGACGCCTGGCTGGAAGCCAAAGAACTGCCCGCAAGGCCCGATGAAGTCAGCGGGAAAGGCACCGCCCAGGCCTGGACCTTGAATGGACCGCAAGGCAGTGCTCTGGCGATCGTTTCTGCGCAGGACAATGCTTCGCTTGAATCCCTCATCCGCCCCCTGCCCCACTACGGGCGGCAGAGTTATATCGTATTTGACGGACGGCAGGCGGTGGAGAGAGGCGTCTGGCCGGTGAAATTGCAGCGGGTGGAGATGCCTTGATGATCGTTGATGGTTTGATGCACAAGGGCGTGCAGTGAATATGTATTTTTGACCACATACAAGTTCTGTTCAGGTAAAACGGATGCCCTTATCAGGGCGATCCGTCAATTCTATTTTGGCTAATAGCCTAAAACATCAAATGGAATGTCTGACTGAAGTTTCACCGTTTTGATCTAAACCCTTACATTTCCCCTCAAGCAACCATGTAGCACTAAGGTATCTTCATGGTGGTACCTTCATGGTGTCCCGCACCTGATCCAGAAGTCCAGAAGTCGAGGCTTGTTTTCTATGGGGCTGTTCATCGGACTTGTTTGTGGATATAACAAAGTTTGATATGATGAAACCTAAATCGGCGTATTATCAGAAAATTGAAGGAGATAGCATGCAACTTTCCGTGTTAGGTTTCATTTTTGACGTAATATATTGCGTCATTTCGGACGTATAATTCTAGTTGGACTAAACCGCTATCGCGGTGGCCATCGCCCATCATTGTCTTCATCCGTTTCACCACTCTGCTCTACTTGCTGCAATTAATATAATAATTTCCGATCCTTAATCTTAGGGGATATCCCCGGTTCCATTAAGGAGACGAAGATGAAAACGTTACGTGAACAGATGAATGATGCCATGCTATTGCGTGGTTTTGCATTGCGCACGCGCGAAACCTACCTGGCAGCAGTTAGTGCGCTAGCAAAGTACTACCGACGTTCGCCGGATTTACTGACTGCGGACGAAATCCAAACCTATCTCCTGCATCTGATTGTCGAGCGCCAACTTGCCTATGCCAGTGTGAATCAGGCGGCCTGTGCCTGTCGCTTTCTTTTCGGTACGGTACTGCGGCGCCCCCAAAGCAGGTTTGATATTCCGATGGCGAAAGTACCCAAATCACTACCGCACGTGCTGTCGCGCGATGAAATACGCCGCTTGTTTGCAGCAACAGCCAATTTTCGTGCTCGTACCTTGTTGATAATTACCTATGCTGCAGGGTTGCGTGTTTCCGAGGTGTGTGCACTGCAACTGGCGGACATCGAGAGCGCACCAGACCGGATGTGCATCAAGGTGCGCCAAGGCAAGGGCGGTAAGGATCGCTACACGATGCTTTCGCCGCAATTGCTGCAAATCTTGCGTGACTACTGGCGCATGTATCGTCCACGCATCTGGCTATTTCCCAACACAGCGAGCAGCGGACCGATTGCTATCGAGACGGCGCAGCGTATGTATGGTGCCGCCCGAGATAGCGCTGGCCTGGGAGGCAAAGGTGGCATTCATACTCTGCGCCACAGCTTCGCCACCCACCTGCTGGAATCCGGGGTGGATATTCATACCATTCAGCGTTTGCTTGGGCACAGCCATGTCTCAACCACCATGCGCTACTTCCACCTGACGCACCACAAGTTGACCGGCACGACATCTCCACTGGAGTTACTCGACGCAGTCTTGCACTAGCTGCTGCCATGTCTCATGGTGTGGGCTTGGCCGAGATTTTGCGCAGCTACGGTCAATCCTATCTTGCCACCCACGTTTTATCCACTATTCAGAAGAAGGCGTGGCGAGCGATTGTCACCTGCCGTACGCCAGTACTCGGTGGCCATGTCGAGTGTTGCGATCGTTGTGGTGTACTACGCTATCGCTACCACTCTTGCCGTAACCGGCACTGTCCGCAGTGTCAGACGCGCGCAAAAGAGGCATGGCTTGCTGCACGGCAACGAGAGCTTTTGCCGGTGCCATATTTCCATTTGGTGTTCACCTTGCCTCATGCGCTCAACAGGCTGGTGGCTGGCTACGATGCGCAAACGCTCTATGCCATGCTGTTCAATGTCGTCTCCGCCACGCTGAACGAGTTTGCTGCCAATCCACACTGGCTAGGCGGCATCCCCAGCTTTACCCTGGTACTACACACCTGGAAGCAGGATCTCGGTCGGCATATCCATGTTCACGCCCTGATAGCGGGCGGAGCACTGAGTGCGAGCAATGATTGGGTAAGTCCGCGACGAAACTTCCTGTTTCCGGTCCGGGCACTTTCGCGCGTCTATCGCGGCAAATTCATAGCCTCGCTCGATGCGATGCGCCGCGCAAATGGCTTGCGCCACGATGTGGCGAAGAGCGATATATCGTGGCGCAATCTGTTGGTCAAATTGCGCCGCCACGATTGGGTTGTTTACGCCAAACAGCCGCCAGGTGGTCCCGCACAGGTACTGGAATATCTGGGACGCTACACGCACCGGGTGGCCATCTCTAACGATCGTATTCTTGGCATGACGGGGAATACCGTCTGTTTTCGTATGCGCGATTCTGCCAACGGCAACCGCAAGAAGGTGATGCGCATGGAGGCAGGTGAGTTTATCGGCCGCTTCCTGCAGCATATCCTGCCCAAAGGATTCAAGCGTATTCGCCATTATGGCCTGATAGGCCCGGCGCACAAGGCTGCCAAGTTGGCTGCCGCAAGAGTCGCGCTGGGAGCGCCCACACCCCAGCCTGCAACAGTGGAATCGGTGGAAGCGTTCATGCGGCGGGTGACACAGCTCGAATGGATGAGTTGCCCGTATTGTCGCCAAGGGCGCTTCGTGACAGTAGAAGCCATTCTGCCTGCTTCGAGACAGCGATTTCCATCCCTACGGGGACCACCATGAAACATGCTGCTCCTCACTTGCACTCCAGTTGGCGGACAAGTATCTGGACTCGCCAGGGAGTTATTCGCCTATACCGGCTGAATGACTCCGCAATGGGCCGGTTCGGACAAAAAAAGGGGAATGAATGTGCCTGTCCAGCTCCGTTGAAACACTATTTTTTAACTCACTCGATATCCGCTCGCCGCAACTGTCAGTTGACTTTCACTTCAGCAGCCTTACAATCTCCATAAGTGCCGTTCCCTGCCGGTTTAGTCCAACAAGGTTTATCCGCCGCCGAGAGGACTGTGGGGATGGCAAACTTTGGGAAGGCGGCGGATAAACGCTATTCGTTAGGCAATTTAAAAAGGAAGAAAAATGAACGATGTATGGACAACTATATTTTCTGGTGTAATTGAGGGACGCAACTTAACACTGTCTCGTTATTCAAGTGGTGATTTAAAAGTAACTACAACTCAAAAAAACACTGTAACAACAACTGGTAGCAGTGACGGAACTACGCATGTATTTCCAATGGTTATTTCTGAAGGTGACACAATCGAGGTTGATGCTGAATCAATAACTGAGCTTGAAGCTGAACTTCAAACTATTGGTTTTTCTGTTGAAGCTGCAAAACAAATATCTGCCCATGCTGCCTAACCCATCCATCAAGCGGGACGCCTAACGGTGCCCCTTATGTCAAACGGTAGTGCGCAAAAAAATAAGCAGTCCGTATGAAGATCATTGACTACTTTGAAGAACACCCGGGGATTACCTCAGTAATCGTGACCCTGTTTGCTGCCATTCCAGGGTTTTACCAGCTGTATACCAGCTTCAAGTCAGATGGGTTTCTTTCCAACATCAAGATTTCTGACTTCTACATCCCTATCATAGTAATAGTAGTCGCTTGGTTAACACTACTAACTCTCTTTGTTATTAAACGTTCACGACAAACAAATGAAGAAAAGGTTTTTTCTCCGGAGTCTAGGTTTTACCAAGACATTCGGGAGATTATGGAGCACTTTTTGTCCCAATATGAGATTCATTTCGGCAAAGTTAATTTTAATAAAGTTGCCACGGTAAACGACCTTATAAACGTGTGCGCCAGAACATTTTACCCTTCCCATAGCAGCAACGATATAAAAGAAAAAATAATTCATGCGCGTAGACATGCATATACGCAAAAATACACAGCTCCGCGAAATGATGATGAAAAATTAGCTGCAAAAAGTAGCTATGGCAATTGGATTGACCACTTTAGTCGTTTCTTGGAAAGCAAAGGTATAAGTGATATTGGCCAATATGATGTTCTTGATGTTGGGTTTGGAAATGGTCACGCATACTGTATTTGCGATTACTTTAAAAAAATAAAATCACTTACGATTGTTGATTTATCAAAAGATGCTCTGGATATTGCAAAAAAGTCTTTTCCTAGCGCTGTATGTGTGCAAAATGATGCAGAGAATTTAGAAGCCATTCAGAACTCGTCCGTCGATATTTACCTGTCGTTCCGTACTTACCAGTCCACTTTGTTTGATCGTCGGGCAGCAGTTCACGAAGCATTTCGAGTGATTAGGCCCGGCGGAATTGTTGTGATCTCAATTCCCAAAATCTATGTGGCACCAGATGGAGAAATCATTGAAGGCCTAAGTGATCCAAACAAAAATATATCAAAAGAGTATCTTTATGAGATTGTAGATCGAATTTCTTCATATTTTGAAATGTTGGGTTTTAAAGACATATCCGCGTGGAATGAGTCGCCCTATGAAACTTTTATTTATGGCAAAAAACAGTAAATGCACTAACAAGCGCTTCGAGCGGGACGCTCCAACAGCCGGCTTCGCCGCCTGTTTCCGCGCCCCTCAAGCTGCACGTTGGGCATCTAAATAAAGTCCATGAGCGACGAACTAATCTCAATATCTGATGTGGCTCGCCAATGCGGAAAGCGACGCCAGTCGGTATTCAAAATCTTGAAGCGTCTTCGCATTGAACCGGAAAAGCGTCGAAGCCCGGAAAAGCATGGTCAAGTTTCGTCGTATATCACCAAGGCCGAGTTCGACGTCGTAAAGGGTGAACTGGCGGCTGATCGCGAATCGAGTGCCGCGCCAGAAGATATGCTGGCAACAGAATACGGGGTTTTTTACCTGGTGCAACTCGAGCCAGAGCACGATCCGGGTCGATTTAAAGTGGGGTTTGCATCAAACATTGAAGAAAGAATGCGGTCTCACCGGTGCGCCGCACCGTTTGCCAAGGTTGTAAAAACATGGCCGTGCCGCTCGTTGTGGGAGAAAACTGCGATTGATTGTGTGTGTGACGGATGCCAGCGAATCCACACAGAGGTATTTCGAACAGACGCGATAGACCAAGTTTTGGAAAAATGCGATGAGTTTTTTTCATTAATGCCGCGCTTAACTGACGATGAATGAATTTAGCTTAAAGTCATGCCCAACAAGTTGCTGCAGCGGACCCGTGAGACTCCGCGGGTTTTTGCGCCTGTCGCTTCGCGCCATTGTGGCGCAAAAACCCACTCCGCTCACGGGCCGCTGAGCACGGCGTTAGGCCTCAAATGGACGACTCTGAGCGACTCGCCGATCAATACCTCCGATCACTCGGCATTGGCGATGTTGCCTACGAACCTGACGGAAACATCCCGCCCGACTTCTCTGTCGGCGGAAGCATTGCCGTCGAGGTTCGGCGCCTTAACCAGAACTTCGAGTTCTCGGACGGGACAACACAGGGTCTTGAGCAACTGGCCATTCCCTTGTGGAAGAGATTCAAGACCTACCTACCGTCGCTCGGACCGTCTCTGACCGGTGAGTGCTGGTACGTCGGCCTAGACTTTCGCCGTCCACTGGAAGAGTGGAAAGTACTCCGACCTTTGGTTGAATCGAACCTCCAGACGTTCAAGTCCCGCCCAGTTCGCACGCAAACAAGTATTCAGATTACACCGAACCTGGACCTCGACTTGATCCGTTCAGGTAAAGATCACGGTTCCTTCTTCTTGCTCGGCGCGAGCAGTGATGACGACTCTGGCGGGTGGGTCATGGGCGAGGTTGAACGAAATCTTCGCCTTTGCATCGCGGACAAGGAGAAGAAGATTGAGCCCTATCGCTCGAAGTATTCCGAATGGTGGCTAGTTTTGGCCGATCACATTGACTACTCGATGGATCCAGAAGATCGTCCCATATTCAAGAGCGAGGTAATGCCGAGAATCCCACATCGCTTCAGCAAAATCGTGCTGATTGACCCGCGAGATCATCGCCGTGCGTTTGAGGCCTAACGAGTAAGGTTAGATTGTGATCGCGAAGCGAGCCACAATCTGAACCGATTG
>CAZXBP010000018.1:13746-25431 GCA_964639015.1 uncultured Nitrosomonas sp. | reverse complement strand
AAAACATCACTGCCGTCGATCAGTTGATTAACGCGTTGAACAAAATCGACGAATTCGATCCCAATGGTGACCCGGCAGCGCCCGCAGCGGCGGGTGCTGATACTTTGGTGACACCGCCGAATGCTGCGATTTCCGCGATTAACAATCTGTTTGCCGATATCAAGCAAAAAACCCAGGCGATCGAGGACGCCGTGCCGAGTGCGACTTTTTTGCCAGTGCTCAGCGTGAGGCTGGCGTTTGACGGCATTTCCTCGTCGCTGAGTTTTTTGCGCGGCCCGTTGAATGAAATTTCAAAAGTGCTCAAACCCGTCGAAGGTTTGTTGGATGCCGTCGGATTCATATTCAATGTGACTGTGGGTCCGATCATCGACTACATCATGGAAACACTCGGCATCAACCGCATTATCGATTCGGTTTCCGAGCGCATTAACAAGCTGCTGCCCAATCCCGGTATTTTCGACAATATTCTGCAGGACTTTGATACGGCTTTTCTGGAAATCGATCCGCTGGGTCAGGTTGAAGATTATCTCGGCATATCCGCATGGGTCGATGATATGAATCAACAGGTGATCGATCCGGTGGGCAATACGCAGACCGGGCCGATTGGCATCGGCACGCCGTTGAACGACGCGCTGACGGGTACCGGCGATAATAACCTGCTGTATGGCGGTGAAGGTGACGACACCCTGACCGGCGAAGCGGGTACCGACGTTATGCTCGGCGCTGCGGGCAACGATTTTCTCGATGGTGGTAACGGTATCGATATCGCCGTGTTCCGCGGCAATTTTCTTGAGTATGCCTATTCCCAATCCGAAGATAGTCAATCGATTACGTTCAATCATCTGTATCCGACAAATCCGAGATTGATCGACGGCACGGATGAAACACGTAATATCGAATGGTTTGTTTTTGGCGATATCGCGTTGACGCCCGAGATTTTGCTGAACAGTGTCTTTCGTGCGCTGATCGGACAGAACGTGCTTGATGGTACCGAAGACAGAGACATTCTGTTTGGCGGAAATACAGCTATTACGATTAACGCATTTGGCGGAAATGACGTGCTGTTCGGCAGTGCAGCCAGCGGCGATGTGCTCAACGGCGGCGCGGGCGACGATCTGATGGTATTCAGCGGTGGCGAGGATACGTTTTCGGGGGGATCCGGTAGCGATACCTGGCGGTTTCCGATTAACAATGAAAGCGGTAATCCGCCCATCGACGCCGATTTCGAACGCGGCACTATTTTCGCGGGCGGGGGCAATACGTCGACATTGCAGTCTGTTGAAAATATCGTGGTCGAAGACTCCCGCAATGCATTTCTGTTTGGCGACGCGGCGAATAACCGCCTGGTTGCCAATGCCGACCGGGATCTGCTCGATGGCCGGGCGGGTGACGATTATCTCGATGGTGGCGGTAGCGAGGATATTCTGATCGGCGGTCCGGGCAGCGATGCGCTGTTTGGCGGCGAGGGTAATGATGTGCTGGTCGCCGGCGACCGGGCCGTATCGGGAATCAGTAATTATTACGATGGCGGCGAGGGTGATTTCGATGCATTGACCTATGCGTCTGATATCCGTGAATTTTTGCAGCGGGAATATATAAATGACGGTATCCGCGAGAAAGCGCGTATTCAGGAAGCATCCGGGCCGGTTCGCGTTTTTGCCGGAAGCGGTGTTATTGAACGTTTATCGGAGGACGGCAGTACGGTTGTCGCAACGGATACCGCGGTCAATATTGAACAATTTTTCGGTTCTGACTTCAACGACACTCTGTATGGCGGCTCGGGCGCCTATACTGAAATTCACGGCGGCCTGGGTAATGACACGCTTTACGGCGAACAGGCCGGGCGCTTTGTCGGTGGTGGGGAAGGCGATGACATCGTGTATGCCGGGACGGGCGGTGCGAGATATGACGGCGGCGGCGGATTCGATACGCTGCATCTGACCGAGGTTCCGGATGTCCGCTGGCTGGTGCGGATTGACGGTTCAATCGGTTCTTCGCTGCGCGCATTCAATGCACTGGAAGGCAGTGAGCTGGCCACCCCCGAAGGCAGTCTGCAGAATGAAAGCGGCCCGTCGGTCATCGCCTCAGGTAATGTCGGCAATTTTGACGTCTACTACGCGGGTGATCAGGATGATTACTTCGATATCCGTGACCGGGGTCTGATAGCCATTCATGCCGGTGGCGGCAACGATTTTATTCTTGGCAATAGCGGCGGCGACGGCAATCCCTCATTCGAACTGTACGGCGAGGCCGGTGACGATGTGATTGTGATCAAGGAAAGCGGTCTGGCTTCAGGCGGCGAGGGCAATGACAGCATTGAGATCGACGCCAGTCTAAGCGATACGCTCCATGCAAACGGTGATAGCGGCGATGATATTTTCATCCTGCGCAGCGGTGAAGTTAATATTGACGGCGGAGATGGCCGGGATACGCTGTCGGCAAATCAGCGCAGTGTTTTTGCCGGACTCGATGTCGATCTGCTTGCCGGTACCATTAAAACATTCAGTGACCGGGAACGGTTTTCAGGCACCGTGAGGAATGTTGAAGAACTCATCGGCGCCGATGCTTATCCCAATGTTTTACGCGGCGGCAATGCCGGGGAACGTTTGATCGGCGGAAGCAGCAACGATACACTTGATGGCCGGGGCGGTAGTGACGCACTTTATGGCGGCGCGGGCAACGACACGCTGTCCGGCGGCGAGGGTGATGATCTGCTGCACGGCGGCGTCGGAAATGATCATCTTGATGGTGGCTCAGGCATCGATACTGTTTCATGGGCGTTTGCCGCGCCGGGTACCGACCGGGGTGAGATCGAAAGCAGCAGCTTCGGGCACCTTGATGTTGATTTAATGGCAGGCAGTGCCATTTTCAGATTATTTTCCGGCGGTCAGGAAAACGATACGCTCACCGGTATCGAAAACATCATCGGCGGTGACGGCGACGACACGATACGCGGCGATAACCGGGACAACATGCTGTCCGGCGGCGCGGGCGCTGATCGGCTTGAAGGCCGCGGCGGTAACGATGTGCTGGTGCTTGATGGCGATGATGTCGCTTTTGGCGGCGATGGCGACGACCGCTTTGTCATCGGGCTTGGCGAGATGACGATAGACGGCGGCGATGGCGACGATACGCTGGACTTCGGCACATTTAAAGGGACGATACGCATCGATACGGCGGCGGGTACTTTTGAGGCCGAGCTCGAAGTGGATCAACCGGTCTGGAGCAGCGACTCGGGCACGACGTCGCGCAGTAAGGGCGGTTTGCAACTGACACCGCAGGATGTGCTGAAAGCGGACACAACCTTTGCCAATTCAGCCGGTGATCTCGCGCGTTTGTCAGTGGTGGAAGATGCTGCGGATTCGGATGTCGATCTGGAAATCGATTTTGTCACCGGAACACAATCGGTGCGCGGCACATTCACCAGCATCGAGCAATTTGTCGCCGGTGCGGCACGGTTGACCGGTTCCTCCGCAGACGATCATTTTGTCGGTTCCGATGGCGTCAATGTTTTTGAAGGCGGTCGCGGCAATGATATTCTGGATGGTGGTGGCGGATCGGATACCGCTGTTTTCTCAAATCCGGTTGGCAGTTATGTCATTACCGGTTCATCCAATGATCTGGATGTTATCGATACTTCGGGTGTTGATGGCCGGGATACCTTAATCAGCATCGAGCGCCTGTTATTCTCGGATAAGGGTATCGCCTACGATTTGGATGCGACGGCCGGGCAGGTGGCGAAGGTGATCGGCGCCGTGATCGGGCGTGAGCATGTCTCAAATCCGAATTTTGTCGGTATTGGTCTCGAACTGATGGATGATGGCACGACTTATGAAGAATTGGCCGAATTTGCCATTGCAGCGATGGGCATCAGCACATCGCCTGAAATTGTCACGCTGCTCTGGAGCAATGTGGTCGGCGCGCCGCCGACAGCGCAGCAGGCGCAGCCTTATGTGGATATGCTGAATAATGCGGTATTGACCACCGGTGAGCTGGGCGTTCTTGCGGCGGAAACCGATTTGAACGCGGCCAATATCGATTTGACCGGTTTGTCGACTACCGGAATTGAGTTTATCTGACCCTAACGAATCCGGTATGGCCTGTCTGAGTAATGGATGAACGGCAGTGCGATTTTTTTATGTGCGTACTTTATAATCACCAGTGCCGGATCTGTCGACAGGCGGGTCGGTTATTGGGGCTGTTGTTTTACCGGAATCAGGGTGTGTGATGAAAAAAAATCTGATTATTGCTTGCAGTGTTGCATTGTTGTCTGCCTGTACTACCTGGGTGAAAGTGACGCCGATGGGTGAAACCGTGCGCGTTGTGCAATCGCAGCGCGCGGTCGAGTCGTGCAAACGGATTGGTAAGGTGAATGCCAAGGTTGTCAGTCGTGTCGTGATCGAGCGGGATGAAGAAAAGGTGGCTGTCGAACTGGCCAATCTTGCCCGTAACGAAGCCGGTATGCTGGGTGGCGATACGATTGTGCCTATTTCTGAAATTTACGATGGACGGCGTGTTTTTGCTGTTTATCAGTGCTTCCAGTCTGTCCGGAATTAACGATTAAATCGGAAAGATAACGGATAGGCAAAGGCTAAATGAATCCGGTGTTGGTTTCCATTGCATTGCTGATTTGCAGCAATGTTTTTATGACATTCGCGTGGTACGCGCACCTGAAGGAGCTGAATCACTTGCCCTGGGTCATTGCGGCGCTGATCAGCTGGGGTATTGCGCTGCTGGAATATATGTTTCAGGTGCCGGCAAACCGCATCGGCTATACCGTGCTCAACGTCGGTCAGCTTAAAATTATCCAGGAAGTGATTACGCTGACAGTGTTTATTCCGTTTTCGGTACTGTACCTCAGGGAGTCGCTGAAACTGGATTATCTGTGGGCCGGGCTCTGCCTGGTCGGTGCGGTGTATTTCATGTTCAGAAGCAAGCTGACGGGGTGAAGCGGGGCAGGGTGAGACGGCGTACGGCAGATTCCGGAAAACTTTCCTTGTTCTGTTAACCAAAACGGGGCCGGCGGCGCGTAAATGCAGTAACAACGGTCAGTCCCGCGACTAAAAGCACATATGCCCGCGGTTCCGGCACTGCGGTAACGCTTTCTATCCAGTCGATATGCGGCAGCAAATGGGTATCGCCGCCCGCTTCACCAAAACTGGCATTCAGGACGGCGTCGATATCACCCAGTCCCAGACCGAAAGTCGCGCCGAAAGAATGCAGTCCCACCAGTCTGAATTCGCCGTTCTCTAAAATGAAGCTTGGCCCGCCGGAATCGCCTGAGGCGATCATCGATTCGAATGGATGTGGCAAACCGGTATTGCATATGCCGGCCACAATACAGAAGGTGTCGTGCGCGGTAGTGCCATCGTCAAAGTCATACGCCAGACTGCCGCCATTCCAGACTGCATCGTAGACATTGTAGCCATAATGCAATGTACCAAAGGTGCCTGATTGCGTTCCGGTAGCACCAGTGCCGGTTTGTCCGTAACCGGCATGCAGCACCGGTTGCAGGAATGGATTTCCGGTGGCGATGGCAAAACCGGAAATGGTGGTGACAGGCGTATCCAGTCTGAGGATCGCGATATCGCTATTGCTTTCCAGCGTGTATCCATCCCAGCCGTTCCAGATATACGCCTGCGTCGCGGTAGTCGTTACAGCGCCGTCTTGAAAAGAAACCGTGGCCGAATTCAGTATGCTGTTGCCGTCATTGTCGGTTAAACAGTGCGCGGCGGTGACCAGAAAGCCGCCGCCATCCAGCAGCGAGCCCGAGCAGCCGAACGTGCCGTCGGTGCGGTTCAATATCAGTTTGTCGACGCCGTCGAATGGGTCGCCTGATGGCGCCTGCCAGTTAGCCGGGTCGTCGCTGGCAACAATCAGCGGTGCGAAGGCTTTGGCGTCATTGATATCAATGACCGACAGTAAGGATGCCTGCGCTGGAACCGGAACCCCGGCAGCTGCAATCATTCCGGCGGAAGCGGTCAGCAGAATAATCCAGTAATGCAATGTGTGTTTCATCTGGTGGATTCTTATGCAATAGCGCTCAGAACATGAGCGGGAAGGTGAAAGAGAAAAAGCCTTGCATCCATTTGCTTGTGATCATAAAAAGAGTGGATGCAAGGCTATTTTGAGTCTTGGTTAAGACGATGAGCAATCTCGGCTTATAACCGAGGACGGCTCAGTACAATCAGCAGTAAGCCGGATTGCTGTTGCCTGATTCGCCATGTGCGATGCGGCGGCGCTGCGCGGCAAAGCCGACAAGACCCAGACCGGCCAGCAGCATGGCGTAAATTTCCGGTTCCGGAACAACCGAAACCATGCCTTCCACGCCATAAGCGGTCCACGGCGCAACCTGGTCGCTGTAATCCGTGCCGCCGACAAAAATCGAATAATCGCCAGCGGTCAAATGGAAGGTTTGCGAAACAAAGTTATCCGCAACGCCGTCACCGCCGGAAATAACGCCTGAACCATAATCCACGCTGCCGTCATAAGCATGTCCGACATAGGTGAAAACGCTGGCAGGATCGTTGTCGTCGTTTGTAATGCTCCAGTCGGTCAGCGCTCTGAACGAACCTTCCGTATTGCCGGCGCCGGCAATGGCATCACGAATGGCGATCGATCCCGCTGCACCGTCATGATCGGCGGCAAACGGTGATGTATGCGCAAGTCCGCTATAGAGGGTAAAGCCGGCGTTGATTCCGCCGAGCACGCTTGCGCCGGTTGAAGTGGTGTAAGCGAGATCCTGGAATGAAATGGTGACATCGGCGTCATTGTCGAGATGGAACCGATATGCGCGCAACCGGTGAGAATCGCCCCAATCGGTGTCGGTTCCGTCAATCCAGCCGTGTCTGCCGGTGAAGGATTGATTGGTAATAGTTTGTGATTGTGCGGAAGCGCCGGTGAAAGAACCGAAATCTCGGCCACCGTAACCGATGTGCGCCATGGCTTGCAGCGCGGTCATCCCGGCAAGGAATAACGCAAGTGCCAGTGCATTTTTTAATGAAATTAGTTTCATTGTTGAAGACCCTCTTAGATAACATTTTGTTATGATGAGATGAGAAAAGCTTCATCTCCCCTTTTGTGTGGCCACACATCCGGAGTATTGAGCAACTTGTACTATGGGTCAATGCGACAAATTGTCGCAGTACGTTAACACTGCGTTGTCTTGTCGGCATGTGACAATTTGCCGCACCTGTCCGGTCACCTAATCGTATAAAATTCCATGTTCAGCAGGTTTTGAAAAACTATCGGCGTTGCCGCTGCGCTTTGCTTGCATCGCCTGTTTTTGCCCTGCATCGGTTGTTTCGAGCACATTTTCAATAGCCTGTTGGCGGCTGTCTGCTTCAGTGGCCGGTTCAGCGATCAGTCCCGTCAGCGATTGCGATTCCGGCAGCGCGGAGCAGCCGCCCTTTGGCCGAATCCTGCAGGATTTGCAGTAATTCGGCTTAAATCTGTTTTTTTACGTAACAACGATTTCATGATTGCTCAAATTGACTCAGCCTATATCAACGCACGCCCCTGGAAACTGTGGAGCCGCATGGTCAGTTATGCGCTGTTTGAAGGCAGGCCGCTCACGACGCGCGGGCAGTGGATCAATCCGCTGGTGTTTGCGCATTTTGCTGTCGAAAAGCGGCTGCCAATAAAACGGAAAATCAGCAAGCCGGTTTTTATTCTTGGTACCGGGCGCAGCGGTACGACCATACTCGGGATAGTGCTGTCGATGCATCGTGATGTCGGTTTTCTCAATGAACCCAAAGCATTGTGGCATTCCGTTTACCCGGAAGAAGATCTGATCGGCAGTTATAACCGCAATCATGCGCGTTACCGGCTTACCGCAGCGGATGCCTCGGATGCCGTTATTCAGGCTGCGCATCGTATCTATGGCGCATATCTGTCGGCAACTTTTTCGCGCCGCATTGTGGATAAATATCCCGAATTGATTTTCCGGATTCCGTTTGTTCGAGCGATCTTTCCTGACGCGAAATTTCTTTTTCTGACGCGAAATGGCTGGGACACATGCCATTCGATCATGCACTGGTCACAGCGGCTGGGTCGGCAACGCAACAATGAAACCCACGACTGGTGGGGCGTCAATCGCCGGAAGTGGGATTTGCTGACAGACGAGATTGTCGCCCGGCATGATGATCTCTCCACGCATATCGGCGCAATGAAAATCTGGAAGGAACAGGTCGATATGGCCGCGGTTGAGTGGATTGTCACCATGCGCGAGGGATTGTCGCTGTTAAATCAGTTTCCCGATGATATCCTGCATGTCCGTTATGAAGCGCTGTGCGGCGATCCGCGAAAAACCATGACACGGATTGCTGATTTTCTGGAACTGGACGGCGATGACGAACCGTTTCTGCAATATGCACTGTCATCACTCAAACCACCGGCTGCTAAAGCCGCCTGTACGTTAAATCCGCTGATCCATGATCCTTTTCTTAAGACCATGCGTGAATTGGGTTATGCGTAATTTTTATGTTTCCCCATCTGTCCTGACTTTATCCAGATCTTGATTTCAACTGATACAGAAATTCTTGTCGAAGATTCAGCGAATTACCAATTCAGAAAACGATGGTTCGACGACCCGGCGTTCGGCGCTGCGGCAAAGTGACATGTGGTTAACCGGGTATTCTTCAAGGCGCGCGGTATGTTCCGTTTTGCCGGTATTCGTATTGCTGCTTTGCTGCGCATCGGTTCACGCCACTGTCGTCGGGAAATTGATTCGTCCTTATGCGAATTACAGCATGACGGCGGATGATAATATTTTGCGCATCCGCGATCAGACCGATGCAGAGGCGTTGCTTGGCACCAATAACCTGTTTGATATTTCGCACCGGTTTCTGGGTGGTGCTGTGATCAACAAGCAGATCAGCAGGCAGCAATTGCAATTCAACGGCAACTGGAGTCACAACCGGTTCGAGAAGTTCAGCCAGATGAATAACAACGCCATGACCCTGAGCGGAAACTGGCACTGGTTTCTGGGTAATCGCCTGGAAGGCAATATGGGCGCAAATTTCGACAAAAGTCTGTCGCCGTTTCTGTTTCAACCCGGCGTGAAAAACATACGCACGCAGCGTGCCGAGTTTTTCAATCTGGGCTGGCGCTATCATCCGAGCTGGCGGATTGGCGGCGACTATACGCACTTTGATTTTGAAACCAGCAATGATTTGCTGCGTTTCCAGAACCGCCGGGAAAACCGGTTTGCGCTGGACTGGGATTATCTGCCGTCCAGCAGCAGTTCGGTTGGTATGCAATACCGGCATATCCGCGGTGAATTCACTTCGCCGATCCAGACGTTGAATGGATTGTTTACCGAAAACAGCTACACCCAGAACGAAGTCCTGGCAAAGATTGACTGGAGACTGACCGCAAAATCCCGCGCCGTATTCTCGGGCGGCTGGGTGGAGAGACAAAACTCTTCCGTTTCCACCAGTAATTTCAATGGCATCAACGTCCGGCTGAATTATTTCTGGAAACCAACAGGCAAGATCGACATAACACTGAGCGGCTGGCGGGAAACCGTGGCTATTCAGAGTCTGACAGCCAACTTCAGTTTGAATACCGGTGGAAGCACGTCAGCCGTCTGGCGGATGACCAGTAAAACAAAGGTGACCGGTGATTTGTCGTATAACACGCAAAAATTTGACACTTTCTCGGGATTTTCCGGTCAAGCCGGGCTTGGCAATATCAACAAAATCATTACCGCTTCGCTGGGACTGGTGTATATGCCATTTTATGGCACTGAATTCAGCGTCACGGCCTATCACAACAATCTGTTAACTAATTCCACCCTCGGTGATTTTTCTGCCAATGGCGCGACGTTATCGCTACGTTATATTTTGGGAAGACAATGAAAACATTTGATTTACCGGTCATCGCTTTTTTTAAATATATCCTCGATCCGACGATAACCTGGGGCGTGCTGCTGCTGGCCATCTGGCTGTTTGGCGAGACGTTTACCAGTCATTACCTGGTGCTGGTTATTATCATCTTCTTTATCTCCAGCTATGTGTTTGATCATACATCACTGTATAGTAACTGGCGGCGGGGAAACCTGCTGGCCTATATTCGCGATACGCTGATCGGCTGGCTGATCATTGTCGCCATTCTGGGTTTTCTGGGTCATGCGACGCAGTTTCTGCAGCATTTTTCCCGGCAGGTCATTGTGCTGTGGATAACGGCTACGCCAATGATATTGATCATCAGTCATCTGATTGTCAAGGCAATTGTCGGCATCCAGCGCAGCCAGGGCAGACAAAGATCATCGGTCATCATCGGCGGTAACGCCCTGAGCCTGAAACTGTTGAACACGCTGACTACCCAGCCCTTGCTGTGCATTGCCAATCAGGGTTATTTCGACGACCGGCGGCAACCCAGAATCGGCGGCGATTTTGGGATATACCTTGGCAAAACCAGCGCAATCGTTCCGTATATCCAGAGTAACAGGATAGACATTATCTTTATCAGCCTGCCGATGACTTCCCAGCCGCGCATACAGCGCATAGTCGAAGAACTTGCGGATACGACCATTTCGATTTATTTCCTGCCGGATATGTACATTTTTGATTTATTGCAGGCGCAGGTGGATTATGTGGCCGATATGCCGATTGTTTCGCTGGGTGAGTCACCTTATGCAGGCATTGATGGGGTGATCAAAATCGCCAGTGATTATTTTTTTGCCACGGTGATATTGATTCTGCTGTCGCCATTGATGTTGTGCATTGCCCTGGCGGTCAAGCTGTCTTCGCCCGGGCCGGTGATCTTCAAGCAACGCCGCTATGGCTATAATGGCGAAGAAATCATGGTCTATAAGTTTCGTTCGATGACAGTTACCGAAAACGGCGACAACATAAAGCAGGCAACCCGGAACGATCAGCGGGTGACAAAAATCGGCGCATTCTTGCGGCGCACTTCACTGGATGAACTGCCGCAGTTCATTAATGTGTTGCAGGGGCGCATGAGCGTTGTCGGCCCGCGACCGCACGCTGTTGCGCATAACGAAATATACCGCAAATTGATCAGAGGTTACATGATGCGCCATAAAACCAAACCCGGAATCACCGGCTGGGCCCAGGTCAATGGCTGGCGCGGGGAAACCGATGTACTCGAAAAAATGCAGAAACGTGTCGAGCACGACTTGTATTACCTGAACAACTGGTCGCTCTGGCTTGATATCTGGATCATCATTCGCACGGTATGGGCCGTGCTGGACAGGAAAAACGCCTACTGACGGGTGTTTTAAACCACCGGCGTCAGCCGGTGGCGGGTTGACACTCAGCGAACTCCTGACACTATTCCAGATAATCCTCGAAAGGTAGAACCGGTTGGTCCAGGCCATCCGCGCCAACAGCGGGTATGTGCAGTACTTCATCGGCGGCCAGCGCTTCGCTCAGCCAGCTTGAGTCGGCGATGATCTGGCTGTCACCCGTATGACCATGCGGAACGAACAATTCGGGGTGATCGAACGGCGCCTGTTCATAGCGGACGCGATCATCGGTCAGGCTTTTCAGGAAATTCAGCAAGTCTTCCAGCTGTTGCGGCAAGGTAAGGAACGGTTGATTGAAAACCTTGGCAAATTCAACTGCAGGCACCGGAAAATTGCCGCCACGGGTATAAAACTCGATAACCTGTTCGAGCGTGGCCATGCCGCCATTATGCATGTAAGGTCCGGTCAGTTCG
>CAZXBP010000018.1:0-13736 GCA_964639015.1 uncultured Nitrosomonas sp. | reverse complement strand
TCGGTTTCTGCAGTTCCGCCAATGCTGTCGCCACCGTGGGGGTGTATATCCCGTCAGGCAGAAAGCAACCGTCCGTGTCCTGTTCCTGCGGCTGAATGCCGTCCACATGCGTAAACTTGAACAGGTGCGGTGTATTGATGTTCAGCGCCATGGGAATGTCCATGTCACAGGGACGCACATCGCTGACATAGGGATCGACAACGGCACTCTCATTGCCGGCCAGCAGCTGTATGTACTGATCGGTGAACGACAGCGGATTGCCAAACGGATCAATGCCGCCAAGTCCCGGGTCGTTCTCATCCGGGGTTACACCGGTAGCGGAAAAGCCGACGTCATGAAACATCGCGCCGGCATTGGCATTTTGCAACGTGACAACAACAGTAGTGCTGACGCGAAAGGAATCGTTGCCGAAAGCGCGCGGAATTAGTATCTGTAAAATACCGTAGGTTGCCACCGCGGCATTCGTGAATGTCGGGCCGGTGTGACAGAGTGAGCAATGGCCTTCGCGGAAAAGATCCATGCCGCGCTGCGCGGACAAACTGAGATCGATCGGTGTGCCGACTTCATTCACCGCGCTGCGGTCAAACGGGGAGTCGTCGGAAATCAGCGTGGATTGATACATCTGCAGCGCCAGCCCGAAAAACATTGCGAAATTGGCTTCAGCCTGAGAGTAGGGTAGGCCGTGTGTCTGTGAGCTGGCCGGAGGCGCGCCGAAAGGGCCGCGCCGGTTATACGACCAGTATTTCGGGTTGAATGCTTCCATGATCAATTGGATATAACGTGTATTCAGTCCCTTTTTCAATTGATTTTCGCTGCTGAATGCGAGATCGCCCAGCACGCTGTCGTTCCAGTGCACGTTCTGATGTTCGAGCGGTCGGCGAAACAGCAGTTTACGGCCCAGATCGGAAAAAGTGCGGTTTTCGCAGGACATTTCGAAATTGTCTACCGGTGGACCAACAGACTGGGAAGCGAGCGAGGAATTGATCAGCCGCAGGCGTTCTTTGGATACTGTGCCATTTGCGTTCCTGATCCAGACACCGGCATTGGGGTCACGATCGCCCCATGGGCTGCTGCCGTTAAAAATATTGTTTGCGCGGCCATCCCAAAAGTTACGGAAATTAAAGACGGCGTTAATTACAGTCGGTGTATTGCGGGGTTCAACCTTGCGCGTGCCTTTTGCGCCAACATGAAACACCGGATCAACGCTGCGGTCGCAACTGTCTTCCATGGTCTGGAACCAGCTGACATCGCGGTGCGCGCCGCCAAATGTGCCTGAAGAAGAAACGACGTCATCGCTGTTGTAGGTCACAGGACTGAATTCTTCCGATGGATTTTCCTTGTCAAAAAAAGGAAAGCTGGTTCTGGTTAACTTATGATTGGGGCCATGCGGCGTACCGTTTTTGCCCATGGAAAACTCCTTCGGCAAATCACTGTTACGGCCGACCGGCGACAGCTGATTTTTAGTACGCCGGTCGGCGCCCGCGTGAAAATGGCAGGTTGCGCAGGCCACGCCGTCGCTGCCGACACTCATATCCCAGAACAGCGCTTTACCCAGGATAATGGCTTTGTCTTTGTTGATGATGATCGGATCGGGGCCATCCAGCAATCCCGGCACTTCCGGAACGGGTGCGCCTTTCAGCGACGTGGGCAATGGGCCGAAGCCATGTGCCAGCACCACGGTACTGGCACACAGAGACAGAAAAACTGTCTGCGTCAGCCCGGTCGTTATTTTGATTAAATTTTTCAACATGATTATTCTCCTTGCTAATCACTTCGTTGCAGTCATGCGCTGAGCATCAGGCGACAGCCCGGCTGCAAGCATCGGCGGCGGATTGGTTTCTCAAGCGCCAGCCGATAAGACTCAGGCCTATCAGCAGCATCAGCCAGGTTTCAGCTTCGGGCACGGCGCTGACAATCAGGTCGTAATTGCCGCCGATTGTCGTGGTATCGGCGCCGCCGATATACAGCGCATACCATCCCGCGGTAAGACTGTTGAACTGGAGCGTTACGGCGTTGGCGTCCGCGTTGCCCGAGATTCCCGCTTCAAAGGTATCGGTCAGGCTGACGTCGTGCACACCGGACAGAATTGTCTCTCCCCATCCTGTGCCGAAGGTGTGGTTAACATTCGGATTGGCCACGGCGTAAGCCAGTGTTTCAATCGCGTTGCCACCCTGGCCGTTGGCCATCCAGAGTGTGCCGGGATCGCCCATTGCGCCGGTTGCGTTAAACGAGAGCGGCGTGATGAATCCCGCCGTGCTGGATTCGCCGGCAAAACCCAGCGTGCCGCCGTCGAATTCAGCCGCGCCCGTAGCCCAGACGGTGACCCCCGGAACAAATCCGGCATCACCCGTGACGGTTATCGTGACGTCGGTAATATTCTGATTCTGGAAGGCGAACCAGGAGCCATTAACACCCCAGGCGGAATAGTTCAGAAAGAAATTGTCGGTGTATGAATCATTCAGGCCAAACCGCGCCGATGCGCTGATTTGTCCCGCGTTGTTAAGTTGATTGGACGTGTCAAAGGTATCGATGCCGACACTTGCCTGCGCATGCAGCGGGATGTTCCATGTCAGCATTAACAAAATAATGCCCGGCAGGAATGCCCGATGGTTTAAATAAATTCGGTTATTCATGTTATTCGCTTCATAAAAAAGTAATTCAATAAATCGCACGCAAACCTCAGGCAGGGATAATACGCCCGGCGGGTTTTCCGCAGGTGGGTCTTGCTGGTTTGTCGTTATTTGCGGATCTTCGCATTCGGTTTCCTCCCGACAGGCAATGATCGATTCCGGTTCCATTTCAGCTTGAACAAGATCAGGATGCAAATCCGGGAAAGCGTCAAAAGCGCGGCCGGACCGGGATTGATGATCTGAGCTGAATTGACTTTCTGTTGATTTCCTGCTGATGCTTTATACTTACCGTACTTCAAGATTCGGCATCCGAACCATCAGCATCTTCTTTCAACACAAGAAGATTAAAGGTTTAAAAAAACTGAATATTGAAGTGCGACGGCAAAGAAAGGACATTTTCGTAATCACCCGTCCTTTCTTTGCATCGCGCTAACTTCAGCTTGCAACGCTTACGGTTTTATCAGGCAAGCGCCAGACCGGATTCCTCGCGCGGCTGGCTTCTCAGACGCCAGCCGATAAGACCCAGTCCAACCAGCAGCATTGCCCAGGTTTCGGCTTCAGGAACGGCGCTGACCACCAGATCATAGCCACCGTTCAATGCATTGGCGTCGGTGCCGCCGATGTATACCGTATACCAGCCTGCCGCGAGATCATTGAACGACAGAGTGGCCATCTGCGCGCCTGTGCTGCCGCTGACGCCCGACTCAAACGTATTGGTCAAACTGACGTCATGTGCGCCGGACAGTATCGTTTCGCCCCATCCGGTATCAGCAGGACCATAGTTGACGGCTGGATTGGCGATGGCATAGCCGAGGGTTTCAAGAACATTGCCACCGGAACCGCTGGCCATCCACAACGTACCAAAATCACCCTGCGCGCCAGTGGCATTGAACGAATGCGGCGTGCCCCAGCCTGCGTTGCTGATTTCACCGGCAAAACCTTCAGTGCCGCCGTCGAAGGCGGATGCGCCGGTTGCCCAGACTGAAAGCCCTGGAACGTATCCCGCATTGCCGGTTACTGTGACGCTGACATCCGCGCCGTCGAGTTTGTTTTCGAAGTTGAACCAGTGACCGGCATGCGCCCAGGCTGAGTAGCTCAACGCAGGATTGGTGGTCATTCCTTGCCTGTTGAGGCCGGCACCGGCACCCGTAATGGTTGTCGAACCGGCATCCAGGTAATCGTTACCGCTCCAGACTTTTGGAACGACTGCGTCAGCGGCTTGCGCTGTGTTGACACCAAACAGCGCAACCGCGGCAATCAGCGATGCCTGCACGGCGAATGTGGTCGAACGTACATGGTTTTTAGGCATGATTTCTCCTTACTTGAAATAGTGCATTAATGAAAATAAAACAGTTTTTCACGTCGATGTCGTGAATCCGGTTTTGAGATAACAGAACACCGACGCGTGAATGATGTTCCGAATTTGCAGCCGGAATACCCGGCATGCATCGTTTCAGAAACTCCCCATCATTCCCTGGGAGGCAACCCAGCCATCTTGAGCACTGCAAATAAACAAGCTGTCAATAACAGGCTTTAGCAGTAAGACTCAAGACCCGCGGGCTTTCCGGACTCGTTTTGCAACGAGGGTGGCTTTTTCGCTAATGAACCAGATTATGCCCAAAAATACGTGGAATACAATGTGGCATATTGTCGCACTACGCGAATGCGGTGACGGTGTTCATCATTCAGTTGATAGATTCATTATTTGCAGATAACCGCAATTGTCATGTGTCTGTTTTCTTCACGGACGCGGGGGTTGATGATACTGTCAGAGCCGGGTGGATTTCCGGTGCCCGGCATCGGGTGCGTCGGGGGCGGGATTCGTGACATCGGGGATGCAGTTGTTTTTGACGATTGCCGAAGGATTACCCGACACGACCGAGAACGGCGGCGTGTCTTCGGTAACAAAAGCACCGCCTGCGATTCTGCAGCCGCGGCCTATGGTTACCGCGCCGACAATAATCGCGTGCGGACCTATCCATACTTCATCTCCAATCACCGGATAGCCGGTACGGCGTTCGCCCGTGTGAGAAATCCGGTCACGGCGTCCAAGAGTAACGCCATGAAATAACGTGACGTTTCTGCCGATTCTGGTTCCCGGATTGACGACCAGGCCCCACCCGTGCGTAAGAGCCAGACCGCCTCCGATTCTGGTGCGCCAGGATAAATCCATCCCGGCGTGAGAAGCGGCGATGCGATACAGCAGTTGAAAAAAAGGGAGCGATAGCCGGACAAGCAGGCGGGATTGTGCAATGCCCTGGCAACACCGCATCAACACAACCACGCGGAATGTTCTGCACGTAACAAAACCTTTCACCAGATTGCAGGCAGTGAATCGACCATATTGGCGGTGTGTGTCTGCTTTTAAATCAGACCAGGAATTCATCGGTATCGACTACAAACGAACGTACTGCAGGGCGTATGCTGGAATATTGCAATTGCGGGCGAGTTGTCGGCATTTGGAATTACCGCATTAGCCGCTTCTGCGGTGTTTACGCCGAACGGCGCAACAGCTGCAGTAAGCGACGGCTGTATAGCGGAGATAGTTGAGTGCGCATGATTTTGATCCATGATTTCCCCTTGTAACGTTATTGAAGAATTGGCTAGTTTTAATTGTCAGCATCAAACTATTGACTAGAAAATAGCGGGATATTGATGTGGAAAGAATGTTTGATAAGTGTATGTAACAGGAAAGCTTGACATGAATCGTTTCTGTAATTTCCAATCATTCCACAGGAAGACGATCTGGCTATCTTCAAGGTTGAATAAAACAGACTGAGTAAAGCAGGAATCCACAGGCTTTCGGATTCTAACCTTGGAAATAAGCGAAATACAATGTGACATATTGTCGCACCGGATTGAATGATGATCGTATGCTGGATGTGGCAGTGTGGTGTTTTCTGTTCGTTAAGAACCGGAAGGGCGGCATCATCAAATCTGCATGTTGCGGTGTGCGATGCATGCGCATCCCGTGAAATGAATATGCAATAATGCGCTATCTGTTTTTCTTTTTGCTGGATTTGCCATGCGTTTTTTCTTTTATGCGGTTGCCTGGTGGGTTTTGTCCGTGGCCTGCCTTCAGGCCGCTGTTCTGCCTGAACACGTCGCGGTAGTGATTAACAAAAATGATAGCGCCAGTCTGGAAATCGGCAGGTATTATCAGGACAAGCGAAAAATCCCCGATGAAAACATGATTCGCATCGAATTTCCGCTGACCGGTGTCATGGGAAGCCATTTATTCTCCGCGTTGAGAAAACAGATTGTCGCGCAGACTCCGGAGCAGGTGCAGTTCTATGTGCTTGCCTGGTCAAAGCCTTACAAGGTTGCCTGTATGTCCATCACCAGTGCGATGACATTCGGATTTGACAGGGAATACTGCGCGGCTGATTGTTCGCCGACAAAAGCCAGTTTGTATTTCAATTCGAATTCGTCTTTACCTTATCGGGATTTCAATATCCGTCCGGCCATGTTGCTGGCAGGCAGCAGCGTGAAACAGGTCAAAGCGATGATTGATCGCGGTGTGCGTTCGGATGGTACTTTCCCGAAAGGCACGGCTTATCTTGTCAGCACGTCGGATCAGGCGCGTAATGTACGTGCGCGGGTTTATGAGCGGGTTGCGGCGGTTTTCGGCAATCGAATCGGGCTGGAAATCGTGGAAACCGATGCGCTGACGGATAGACGGGATGTGCTGTTTTATTTTACCGGCAGGCCGATGGTCGAAGAACTGAACACCAATCATTATTTGCCCGGCGCGATCACCGACCACCTGACGTCTTTGGGTGGCGTTTTATTTAACGACCAGCAAATGAGTATCCTAAAATGGATTGATGCCGGTGTTACCGCCAGCTATGGCACTGTGACCGAGCCTTGCGCTTTTCCCCAGAAATTCCCCCATCCGGGCATTGTCATAGACCGCTATACCCGGGGTGAATCGGTGATCGAAGCCTACTGGAAAAGCGTGGCCTGGCCCGGGCAGGGGGTGTTTGTCGGCGAACCGATGGCTGCACCTTTCAATTCGAAGCGTACGCAATAGCGTGGACGGGGATCGATCGAGGCGTTAATCCATGTACGTGATACTGGCAACCTGCTGTTATAGCTGTTCGCTCAACAGTTGCTCATATTGTGCCAGTATATGTTCCCAGGTGAAACAGTCCAGATGGCGCTGTCGGTTCTTCAGTCGCATGTGCTCGAGCAGTGCTGTATCCTCCAGTAAGACATCCAGTGATTGCGCGCATTCATTCGCGTCGGTGAAGAAATAGTTATCGTTGCCGGCCACCCAGCGGTTATAGCGATTGTTATGCGCGAGTATCGGCATGCCCGCGCCAAGCGCTTCGACCAGCGACGGATTGGTGCCGCCGACCTGATGACCGTGAATATAAAGGCTGGCGAAATAGCGCAGTGATTGAACAACCGGCTGGTCATAAATAGCACCCGGGAAAAGCACTTCCGCGCTGGCTGCGGAAAATACCTTCTCCCGGTATTCCGGATTGGCTTTGTCGAAGTCTCCAAGTACGACCAGTTTCTTGCCGCGCGTACGCCGGGAAAACCCGGTGACGATTTCCAGAATGGAATTTTCGGGTTCCGGACGGGCGATCACAATCGCGTATTCCTGTGGACGTAGTCCATACGGTTCAAGCAATGTCCGCTCGGTACTGTCGATACGTTCCGCGCCATAGGGGATCATGGTTATTTTTTCGGGCCGGACTCGGGTTGCCAGATGTTTCTGAATTTCCGGGTGATCCGCGATCAGGTGGTTACCGGTCAGACAGCCGATCCGCTCGTTGATATACAGCCATAATCTGGCCGCCAGGGACCATTTCTCCCGTTGCCACTCCAGTCCATCCATATTGATGACATTCCTTAATCTCAGCAGGCGGTAGAGTACACAAAAAATCGCGGTATTATACCCCAGCGTCAGGATGCCGCCGGGATGACGGGCGGCATGCAGCGTTGTTTTCCAGTCGAAAAGAATGGTGCCCAAAGCGCCTTTGTTTTTGATGGGCACGCGAATCAAGCGGATGTCCCGCCATTCATCCTCGTATAGTTTGCCTTCGCCTTCACCCTGGCAATAAACAATAACATTCCAGCCGCGCCGGGTTAAATAAAGCGCCAGATGCTCGGCAAAAGTTTCAAAACCGCCGTGCCGTGCAGGCACGCCGCGCGTGCCGAGTATTCTCAAAGTTTTGTTCTTGTTCATTTATTACGTATTTGACAGATGGAGGTGGTTGAAAAAAGATCTGCGTTGCCGCTGTGAACCCGTTAACAACACAGGATCAAACTATGTAATTATCACGTAAAAACTTTCGTTTTCTTGCCTGTTTTCGGCTGAGAAAGAACCGGCTAAGCATAAAAATACCGATATTAGTATTTGAAATACAACTGGAAATAAGCTTTCTTCTGTGTTTTAAATTAAAGAAATAACAGAAAATGTCGTGGAATATTCTCAAATACAGATGCAGTTCAATATGCTAGGCGCGTGTATCAGATCCGGTTTTCAATTAATCCGGATTTTTTGATCCAGCTTTTTTTTCGATAAAGGATTATAACGCCGGATTTCGATGCGCGCTGTGTGTAAATCGTTTCTGACCTGCGCATGGTTTTACAAAATTCTTTTTTCATGATTTATTTATAAAAAACGGATATTGAAATACGATGCGTGGCAGAAAAAGTGAAATAGCTTTTTTAAGGGCAAACCAATCGAAAGATTGGGACGCAAAGTGATCGATCTAAAGGTGTAACAACCCAGGATGGCCGCACTGCAAAGATATTTACTTATGTTACCGTTCGGCGGGCCGAGTTAAGCGCAGGATTGTCGTTGCACTATTCTTTTTGGTAGTGATAATTCTTCGCGTTTAATGCGGAATGGGTATGTATACAATTATCTTCCAGTCTTCCATTCATAACCGTTAACAGGAGGACCAAGCGTGAACGTTAACAGCAGATTGTCATATGACAGTCTTATTTCAGGTGACTACGAAAAAACCGCCGGACAAAAAAACCGTGCACGTAGCATCGTCAAAATTGCAATTATTTTTTTTCTATTGTCTGCCTTGTTGTCCGCCAGCAATCAGGCATTGTCGAATTTAATCGACGACATAAAAGCCGATATGCTACTAAATGAGGCTGAATTGTTGAAAGCACCGAGCAATACAGGCTGGTCAAAAAATGCCAATATTGTTATAGGTGCTGCACCCAGAGGCGACGCTACGCCGTCCTGGTGGCAACCGAATGACAAATACTATAAATCCGCGGCGTACTGGCACGCAATAACGCCTTGGTTTGTTATTTATCCGGGTACGATGCATAAAGCAAGCAATGTACGCGTCAAGGTGTCCGATATAAAACTGTTTGTTCTGAAGCGCAGTTCGAATACCTGGCAACAGGTCAATGTGGATACTGGCGATCCTACCTGGCAGTTTCATCAGCTGCATGTGTCGCCGAGTACTGCCGGTGAAAAAGTAAACAAGCGGATGGAGCCGGACGGTAAAATCTCCTATAGACTAAATGCGGGACTCAATCCCATTCACGGCGGCATCTATAAATATGAAATACTTGGTTCGGATGTTAAGGCTGTTTACGCGCAATTAACTTCAGAGCTGATATTGGATGACCCTGACAAAACGGACGATCGTGCGCAAGCGCAATTACTGCTGAGTATCGGAGCTGATTATTATCCGAACATCAACTTGCGGGTTAAAGATTTCGCGACGCCGGTAAATTGGATTCCCGCTGCTGCTGCTTCCAGATTCAGTCTGGTCAAAAGAAGTCCCAGAGTTCACCATTTGGCGACTATCAATCCTCCTGGGCCGATTAAAAATAACGGTTCAAAATTTCCGGATACACATAAAACAATTTCAATTGTTGAGCTTGAAGCCAATCCGCCGCCTGTGGAATAGTATTTGCCGAAATGAGATTTTCACTATAAATCACTATGCGCTCCGTGCTTCAGAATTCGGCGTTTTAACCTAAAAACCTCAGTTGAATGGGGTTTAGAGTGCGTTGATTTTTATTTTTGGCAAGACACAATGCGGCGTAATAACGCGTTATGACAACGAATTGTAGCGCAGCAAAAATCAACAAGCGGCGTGCTGTAAACACCATAGTTTGACTCACCATCCGGATGAACCGGCATTGCTCGAATTGTTTCATGCATTCATATCGTTAGTCATCTCGGATAATGGTCAACTGAGGTTTTTTAGGTTTAACGCACATTCAGCCTTAGCCGGTCTCATTGCGGGAAAGATTGTTGTTGGCTGTTCATGACTGGTTTTGCGGTGCGTGAAGTAGGAGGTCTAATCCGGTTAGCTGATGCAGATCGGCATGCGGCTGCGGATTTGTCGGGCATATTGAATCCGCGAATTAAGAAAAATGCGACTTAAAAGCTTCAATGAATTGATCAATCTGATCAGCTTGCAGCGCATTGATACCTGCGGCGCTTTTTCGTCCGCCGCCCGATGCAAACCTGCGGGCCAGCTGATCGGCAGGTAGGGTTTCCCGTTTAAGCGGTTTGCGTATGCTGATCGTGCAGGTAGCGTCGGTGTTTTCGGTAATGACGGCATGCGCACGGTCAGGATATTGATTGGCGAGATCATTGATATAAACGCCGCTGACCCGGCGCGCCCATTTTTCGTTACGAAAAAAAACCACCGCTGCGGTCGCTGATTGATAAAGATAAGAACCGGCTTTTGCCTTCGCGAGATCTTCTCGGTAGCCTGTGTCTAGTGTGTTGTAGATGAAGGCGTTTTCCGCTATAAAGTCCAGCGGCGAAGCATATTGCTGTAAATGATGGTACAGCACGTCCGGGTGGAAGTATAGGTCGGACAGGCTGCTGCCATAACTGTTGTAGTTGATATACATGCCAAGGCGCTGAAGCATGGTCAGAGATTCATCGCTGAAGCCCGATTGCTTGCCCAATGACCAAGCCGGGGCATTCAGGTTATCCCCAAAAGCTGCAACCAGCGCCCATGCGCGGAATTTTCCGCCTATATGCTGATCAACGATCAGGCCGGTGCACAGCGTGGATAATTGATCGTCGATAACCGTTTTCAACCTGGGGTGCTGTATCAGCGCGCCGCAGTAGTGATGGTCAAAATATTCAATGGTAGCGCCTTGTTTCAATAACCGCTCTACATCTGACCGGTTCTTGTCAAATGAAATATCCAGCACGTTGATATGGTGATCCGGCGTTGCGTCAACATATTTGAGCAGATTGATATTGCGCTTCACGCCGGTGACAAGCTGTGCCTGCTGCGGATTGACTTTGCGTAACTGTATCAGCGCGCAGATGCCGTCGGCGTCGCCATTGAAGACGTCAATGTAATGCATGGCGGGTTATCTTAAAATTTAATTTTCACAAATGTTTCAATATATCCGCGACAGCAGCCTGCGGTGATAGCAGTGCTGTCTGAATATGGATTTCCGGCGATTCGGGCGGTTCATAGGGGCTGTCGATGCCGGTAAAATTTTTCAATACGCCGCTGCGTGCTTTGGCATAAAGTCCTTTCACATCACGGCGCTCGCAATCCTCCAACCGGGTGTCAATAAAAACTTCAATAAATTCATCGACCGCAAACAACTCACGTGCCATACGGCGCTCGCTGCGAAAGGGGGAAATAAAACTGACCAGCACGATCAAACCCGCATCAACCATGAGTCTGGCAACTTCTGAAACGCGGCGGATATTTTCAACGCGATCGGCATCAGTAAAACCCAGGTCACGGCATAAACCATGCCGGATATTGTCGCCATCAAGCAGGTAGGTATGTCTGTTATTCTGGTGCAGTTGTTTCTCCAGCAGATTGGCAATCGTCGATTTTCCTGAACCGGATAAACCGGTAAACCAGATGCATTTAGGGCTTTGCTTCTTTTGTATCGACCGGGATGTTTTGTCAATTGTCAGTGCTTGCCATTTAAGATTAGTGGCGCGGCGCAACACAAAATCGATGGTGCCTGTGCCAAACGTTTCGTCCGTTTTCCAGTCGGCCAGCAGGAAATTCAGGCCGTTCCCGTTATCCAGGTCTTCAAACAACAAAAGCTCGTCTGTATACAGATAGACCCTGCCGGCTTCATTTGCATGCAGCGTTCGTGCAGCCAGACGCGCGGCGTTATCGCTATGCATACGGTATTTGATCGCGGTGACTATGGCGGTTGTTTGCTGAGATGCGAGTTTTATTCGATATTGCCGACCCGGTATCAAAGGTTGCTCGCTGACCCATGTCAGATCAGCTTCAAACTGATTGGCGCTTTCAGGAGAATGATCAGTTATCATTTCATATCTGCATGGCAATATGCGTATTCCGGAACCGGCAAAAGAAGCCGTCTCCGCCATTCAAGCGTTTGCCCGCTACAGTTCTGCATGTCGTAAAATGTGTCGTCATATGGATTGTGATCTGTAAAATCGGTTAATCGCGCATTGCTATCATTAAATTATGGGTGTCTCTAAAAATTCAGCGTTTTAAACAACACGAGACGAGAACAAAAAATATTGACGCGGCATATGGATTGATATGCAGGGAGATATTTTTTGTGAACAACGACATATTGTAACGAACTATGGATTTTTAGAGATGTCCATATGCTTTAACCTAAAAACCTCAGTTGAATAGATATTGTTCAAGTTGTTCTATTTATTCATATCGTTAGCCACTTCGAATAGCGATCAATTGAGGTTTTTAGGTTTAATTGTGGTGTCTCAACACCTGCATCAGATATTGCCCATACCCGTTGCCCGCCAGTAGCGCAGCCAGTGTCTCGAGCTGTGTTGCATCAATCCATTGTTGTTTAAATGCGATTTCTTCCGGACAGGCAATTTTGAGTCCCTGACGGTGCTCAATGGTGGCAACAAAATGACTCGCTTCCAGCAGTGATTCATGCGTTCCGGTATCCAGCCACGCATAGCCGCGTCCCATTATCTCAACATGCAGTGAGGCTTGTTCCAGGTAAATTCGGTTAACATCGGTAATTTCCAGCTCGTTGCGGTGGGAAGGGCGAATGTTTTTAGCAAAATCAACAACCTGTTGATCGTAAAAGTATAATCCTGTAACCGCATAATTGGATTTCGGGGATTGTGGTTTTTCTTCCAGATTGACGGCGTGTCCAAATGAATCAAATTCAACAACGCCGTAACGCTCCGGGTCCTGAACATGATACGCAAAAATGCTTGCGCCAGAAGGTCGATTCATTGCATTGTCCAGCAAATGATGCAGATCGTGCCCATGAAAAATATTATCGCCCAGAATCAGCGCCGAATAATCATTGCCGATATAGGATTCACCGATGATAAAGGCTTGCGCCAATCCACCCGGTGTCGGTTGAACAGCGTAGGTAATATTCAAGCCCCACTGCTGACCGTTCCCCAGTAATCGTTCATACTGCGGTATATCCATCGGCGTGGATATAAGCAAAAAATCGCGAATGCCTGCCAGCATCAATGTACTCAGCGGATAATAGACCATCGGTTTGTCAAAAACCGGTAGTAACTGTTTAGAGGTTACTCGGGTTACAGGGTAAAGCCGAGTGCCTGATCCACCTGCGAGAATGATTCCTTTTCGATGGCGTTTGCCGATCGGCTTATGGCTGTTTTGAGATTCGGTAGCCTTCATTTTTCTTTCCGCGACAGCCTGTTAACAGCTGATATAAAATTACAAGGGCAGTACTATATCAACAAAAAGATAAAACCGGCTGCGACATATTGTCGCATTGAAATATATGATGTTAGCACTGATAATAGCGTCTGGTTATATTAATTTCAGGCTGTATGCCGCAACAGCAGCGCATCAACAATGTACTGCTGCACGCCGCGTCGGGCAAGGCTGATCTAAACAAAATCCAGACCGTTCAACCTAAAAACCTCAGTTGAATGGGATTTAGAGTGCGTTGATTTTTATCTCCGACAAGGCGCAATGAGGCGTAATAACGCGTTATTACAACGAATTGCAACGTAGCCGGAATTAAAAAGCGGCGTGCTATAAATACCATAGTGTGATTCACCATTTGGGTGAACGGGTATTGTTCAGGTTGTTCCATTTATTCATACCGTTAGTCATCTCGGATAACGGTCAACTGAGGTTTTTAGTCTCTTATCAGTCAAATCATCTCAAATTATGA
>CAZXBP010000017.1:0-26563 GCA_964639015.1 uncultured Nitrosomonas sp. | reverse complement strand
ACCATTTGGGTAAGTTGATATTGTTCAGGTTGTTCCATTTATTCATACCGTTAGTCATCACGGATAATGGTCAACTGAGGTTTTTAGGTTTAACCTAAAAGCCTCAATTGAATGGGGTTTAAAGTGCGTTGATTTTTATTTCCGGCAAGACGCAGTGAGGTGTAATAACGCGTTATTACACCGAATTGTAACGCAGCAAAAATTTAAAAGCGGCGTGCTATAAACACCATCGTTTGACTCGCCATCCGAACGAACCGGCATTGCTCGAATTGTTTCATGTATTCATATCGTTAGTCATCCAGGATAACGGTCAACCGAGGTTTCTAGGTTTATGCAGATTGGCAAAATAATTACTATACTACATCGAGTATGAGGCTTATTATGAAACTTATTATCACAGTATTCGTCACGCTATTCACACTGCTTCCAGGTTTGTCATTCGCAGATCGGATTCCATTTGGACATCAGGTCAGTACAGTGCAAAATTATAACCGCGCGGCACCGCAGATCGCCACATCCGGTCTGATCGGCGATGGCGGCGCTCCAGTACTGGCTGCACATGGCTTTAGAACCGTTATTGACATGCGCACCACTAATGAAGGCACGCGTGAAGAAAAGGCACTCGTAGAAGGTGCCGGCATGATTTACATCAATATTCCAATGACAGTCGCAAATATCAGCCAGGAACACTTGGAAGCATTCACCAAGGCCATCGAACAATCACCCAAACCGATTCTTGTCCACTGTGGATCAGGCAATCGCGCCGGCGCGATATGGGCAAGCTATCTTATCAGCAAAGGCACCGAAACTGAAGAAGCTTTAGCTGAAGGCCGCAAAGCCGGCATGCGCCCACCGCTGGAAGAAAAAGTCAAAGAAGTTTTCCTAAATTGACAGTCCAACTAAAGACTTCCTCATTAATCAAGCAAAAAAAACAGTACATTAATCATTCAGGGAAGAATTTTTACGAAGATCTTTACGGATGCCGGTTTCGGTGTAATGACCGTCACGCATTTTACAATACCATACAAATGCAGGCGTTCTCATTGCAGTCGATCACCGGCATGACGGCCTTAATGCGCAGCAAGGTTTGCCCGCCAGAGCTGCTCGGTTACTTGAAGTTGAGATGAATAATTAGTGAGTTCCACGCGATTATAAGAATCTGAAATTCTTGTACAGCTGCTGGCAACTAGGAGGCTGTCCGAGAATAGACTGATCTACAGCGAACAATTCTGGCTGGCTTCAGTTTTAACCTTACTTCGGACTAATAAAACCGGCCTACAGAATCGAAAAGTTAATCTAGTTTCTACAAAATCCGGCTTGCAACTGGCGAATAATCCACTTATATGGTATGGTTATTAATGCAGTTTTATGAAAAACTGTGTATTTTGTTGGTTTTAAGTAACACCAGAGCGCTTCTAAAAATTCAAATTCAATAAAGAATGGAATGAACAAGACGAGGCGTGAACAACAAAGTGTTGTGACGAAACGGGGTAAACTGGCAATCCGCGAAGCGGATGCTCGCAAATTTGGATTCTTAGAGATGCACAGTATTTTTCCTGGCATTTTCATTAATCTGCTAATTTTTATCGAGGAGGAATAACAATGAGAAATGTACTTTCCGTACTTGCTTTATCAGGATTGTTGATTACACTGCCCAGTCTGGCGGTATCAGGAAGTGATCAATCCGGCATCCATGGTGGACAAATACGTGCTGTGGGGCCATACCATTTAGAACTGGTGGCGAAAGATGGCGAATTACAGTTGTTCGTGACCGATCAGAATAACCGGAACAAGATTCAGACCAAGGGCGGCTCAGCCAGAGCAAATATTTCGGATAACGATGGAAAGCAGGTTCGCGTTGACCTTGAACCGGTTTTCGGCAATCTTATGAGAGGATCCGGTGATTTTAAAATCACATCGGAAACAACTGTTTCCGTACTCGTTGCGACAAGTCTTGAAAAAGACACGTATGTGGCCCGCTTCGATTCACTGACTTCAAAAAATGCGCCCGCTGAAACGACGGACAGCGATGACGACCATGATGAGGATACCCACGAAACGGAATCATCTGAAGACGATGATTAATTTCAGACGCTGACAATCTGCTCGGTCAACCCGGGAATCCTAATCACCCCGATCGAGGATTCTCAGGTTGCTTATTTGATTTCTAAAGACGCCCCTTTAAATACACCCGCTTCTGTAATGACATACTGCAATGCGATATCATGCTGCTGCGGATGTACATTTTCCAGCCGCTGCATTTCAAATGCCACGCCGATTGTCAGCGGACAAACCGAATACGCCGCCAGAGTACGGTCAAAATAACCGCTGCCGTAGCCCAGACGGTAACCCTTTCGATCGAAACCAACCATGGGAATGATTAAAACATCAGGCTCAACGCGTTGTGTGCCTTGTGGCACCGGAATATTGTATGTACCTGGTTTCATCGGCGCATCGGGCCACCATTGGCGAAAAGAAAGCGGTTTACGCCGGTCAACGACCTCTGGCAACGCCAGTGTCGCACCCGATTCCCAGAAATAACGCACCGCCACCCTGGGGTCATATTCACCGCGAAACGGCCAGTACAAACCAATTTTCATTGTCTGCAAAACAGAAAATTCCTGCCGCAGAAAATCTGAAATAGCGCTGCTCCATTGCTGGTGCTGTAGTGCAGGTACTGCCATGCGGCCGGTGATTAATCGTTCGCGTTGCTGCTTACGCCATGCCTGCCAGTTTTCCATGCGCTTTCAATTCAGGTCATTGAGAAAATACTGCACAATCAGCTTTCTTACCGGCGCCGGAATCGCCAGATCCAGCGCTTCTTCCGGCGCGACCCAGACAGTCATTTTTCCAGTGCTGACCATTTCCACCTTCACTTCAACCAATTGGATATGTATCCATAATCTGAAATGTGTAAAAGTATGCATCAACTGCGGCAATTCAACACCAGCTGTGCCGCTTCCCGCCTTCAATCGATCCTTGTCTACGGTGTTTTCCGGAAAGCACCATAAACCACCCCAGATACCCTGGTCAGGGCGTTTTTCCAGCAAAAGTTTCTGCTTCGTCCGGTAAATCATAAAAACAGTCTGTTTTTCGGGTAAATGTTTCTTAGGTCTGGCCGCGGGGAGTAACGCAACGCGTTTTTCCTGATACGCCACGCATGTATGCTGTAATGGACAGCGTTCACAAACAGGATTCCGGCGAATGCACACTAACGAACCAAGATCCATCAGTCCCTGCGTATAGGCTTTGATACCAGCTGGATCATCATCGCCGGGCAGGGATTGCTCGGCCAGCCACCAGAGTTTCGCCAGCGTTTCTGCTTCCCCGGGATAGCCTGCCACGCCAAAGTAACGCGCAAAGACGCGTTTGACGTTACCGTCCAGAATGGCATCCCGTTGACCGAAAGCAAATACGGCAATCGCAGCCGCGGTCGAACGTCCTATACCTGACAACTGTTGTATTTCTTCACGCGTCTGTGGAAAAATGCCCTGATACTCTGTCATGATCAAAAGTGCCGTCCGGTGCAGATTGCGGCCCCGCGTGTAATACCCGAGACCGCTCCACGACGCCAGAACATCGTCCAGCGGCGCCTGCGCGAGCTTGTCCAGCGTTGGAAATCGCTGAATAAATCGCTGATAATATGGAATAACTGTGCTCACCTGTGTTTGCTGAAGCATAATCTCCGATAGCCAGATTGCATAGGGATTAGTGCTGTTCTGCCACGGCAAATGGTGGCGGCCATATTTTTTTTGCCAGATAATCAGTAATTCAGCCAATAGGGACATGCTGGCAATCGTTTACTCGGATTGTTCGATAAGAAAATCTTTTTTCCCCGGCATCAGCATCAATTGTAAGTCTGACAAGTGAATATCCCCCATGGATAGCCGCCCGATCTGAATCGAACCATTCAAGCCAAGCTGTTCCAGTTTTGAAAAATCAGGAAGCGCTGCGACTTCCGCCTGAATATCCACTACCTGGAATTTGGATTCCGGTTGCTCATTCGGCAGCAGTGCTGTGAGATCCAGTCGGTCGATTTCAATCTTGAATGCATGCGTCTGTCGCGCAAAATCCTGCACCCGCATTGTCGTCTTCACAGCGCTGCTATCAATTTGCCCTTGCAAATCCATATGCAGTTGCCCGGCTATTCCGTCAAAGCCCAGATGACCTTTGAAATAACCATTGACCGATTTGCTCAAGTAGTCCGGATGAAAAAAATCAAACACCAATTGCAGATCCGGCAAGGCGCCTGCCAGCTCCTGCATTCCGACTTCAAGCGCAGTATCCAGCGCGACATTTACACTGTATCCGCTATGTTTCAGCCCCAGTTCCATATGTACATGTTGACTGGTCAGTCTATTCCTAATCCACTTCAAACCGGCAATCGACCAGCGGGTTGAAATATGTTCAATCGCTTCGGCGTCATGATCCTCCGGCAGCGTCTGAACAGATAAGAAAACCGGGCCGCTGGTAAGTTCTTCCTGATTGAATAGCGCATCTTCGGCGTCAAGCTGGATTCTCAACTGTGCAACGCGTGCGTCGTTTCTGTCCGCGCTTTTCCCATGATGAAATGCCAGTTGGCTTTGCATCTTAATCTGCCGCAGCGCTGTGTCGGTAACCTGCACCGCAGTCAACTGCAAAGCTTCCAGATCAACAGACTGGTGTGTCATGTCATCTTGAAAACTTAGCTTGCTGTTTTCCACTTCTAGACGCCCGATCTCAAACGCACTGAAAAATCCGCCACCGCTTTTCTGCAGTAAGTCGGCAAAATTCACTGTGCCATCCTGATAACGAACAATCCTGGCCTGAAAACCTGAGACATGCGCATGATCTACGACAAGCCGCCCTTTAAGCAGCGATGAAAGGGACGCTGTGATTCGCATCGCCTCGACGGACGCAAACACATCATCCCGTTGATATTCACTGATTGACAACTGACTTAAAGACAGATTAGCGCGCGGAAAAAAAGAAAAATGTACATCCCCGTTAATCTTCAGTAAGCGCTGGTTGTTCAATTTAACCCACTGCTCAATAGCTGGCACCAGCAATGCGGGTTTGTAGTTGATGATGAACAGTGCAGCGCCGCTCATCAGTAAGAGCAGCGCCAGCAATAGCCATCCATAGGTAATAAAACGTTTCACTAAGGTTATCGTATGCCATGGACAAAATCAGAAAACGACTTCTGAAAATTTTGCGTTCGGTGTCAATACCTGCATTTTAGCCAATGCTATCAAGTCGACTTGTTTTTTTTCGCCATTATCATCAACAACAAGCAGTTCCTGCTGATCTATCGACAGGATATCGACTGCTTTTCCTTCGATCACTTCACCGTTTTTCAGTATCAGTCTGAGTTGATACCCGTACATACACACCACTTCAACAAAATCATGCAATTCGCACGAAATAACCTCTTTTCCCATAACCTGTCTCTTTTTAACTGCAACAACGCAAGGCTATACCGATAAATCCTCGAAATCAAGCAAACCTCCCGATAATTTGCTAGGCTAATGCTTTCAGGGTTAGCCCGAAAATGATTTCCTTATCATTTAAAACGAATGGAGGTTGATATGCAGCGTAAAATCATTATTGCTGTCACAGCTGGACTTATTTTTAGCGGATGTGCAAACATGTCGGAAACACAACGCGGTTCGGCACAAGGCGCTTTTGCCGGTGCAGCAGCAGGTGCATTGATCGGCGGACTTGCCGGCGATGGCAAAGGCGCCGCGATTGGTGCTGCGGCAGGAACCGCAGCAGGTGCTTTAGCGGGGTACGCGTGGTCAAGACATATGGAAGAGCAGAAAAGACAGATGGAAACGGTGACAGCGGGCACCGGTGTACAGGTTTCCCAGACTGCTGACAATCGCCTGAAGCTTGAAATTCCGAGCGACATCACGTTTGATACCGGACGCGCGGAAATCAAACCCGGCATGCGTCCGATATTGGACAGCTTTGCGACAAGCCTGCTGCAAAACCCGAATACGCTCGTCTCCATCATTGGACATACCGACAGTTCCGGCAGTGACGCAATCAACAACCCGTTATCCGTCAACCGAGCCGCCAGCACCCGTGATTATCTTGTCCAGCGCGGCGTGCCTTATCAACGTATTCAGATTGACGGCCGTGGGTCGCATGCACCGATAGCATCCAACGACACCCCATCAGGCCGAGCGATGAACCGTCGCGTGGAAATTTATGTTGCGGAACAACCGCCGCAGCAGTAGTAGTAATCCGAGAAGAATATTGCCTGGATTAACAGTATGTTGAAAAACCATCTGCGTTGCCGCTGCGACAACGCAGATGGTTTTTCAAGTACGATAGGTGATCTTAATCGAAGGAGTAATCCAGCCCCTTCTCGGCCATTTCAGCCGCCCGCATTATCGCCATGGCTTTATTCTGCGTTTCTATCCATTCACTTTCCGGAATTGAATCGGCGACTATTCCGGCACCTGCCTGAACATAAAGCGTGCCGTCCTTGATGACACCCGTCCGGATCGCGATCGCCAGATCCATATCACCATTAAATCCAAGATAACCTACCGCGCCGGCATAAACGCCCCGCTTGGACACCTCGAGCTCATCAATAATCTCCATCGCACGTACCTTGGGCGCTCCGCTGACCGTGCCCGCGGGGAAGGTGGCGCGCAGCACATCCATGGCATTCATGCCGTCTTTCAATTTACCTTCCACATTGGAGACGATATGCATCACATGCGAATAGTTTTCTATTCTCATGTGTTCGGTCACTTTAACGCTGCCGGTCTGAGCGACACGGCCCACATCGTTACGTCCGAGATCCATCAGCATCACATGCTCAGCAAGCTCTTTGGGATCCGCCAACAAATCTGCGGCAAACTCGGCATCCTGCAGCGGGCTGTTGCCGCGCGGACGGGTTCCGGCTATCGGTCTGACTGTGACGATATCGTTTTTCAAACGTACCAGAATTTCAGGTGATGCCCCGACGACATAAAAATCATCAAAATGATAATAAAACATGTACGGTGATGGATTGAGGCTCCTGAGCGCGCGGTACAGCGCCAGCGTTGACGCGTGATACGGTTTGCTGGTGCGCTGTGACAGGACGACCTGCATAATATCGCCGTCGTAGATGTATTGCTTGGCGCGTTTGACGGCGGCAATAAACTCGCTTTCCTGAAACTCGGAAACAGCGGGTTCTTGAGTGACTGCCTGCTCGATTGGAATTTCAATCGGTTGACGTAATTTTGCCAGCAATGCCTGCAACCGCTTTCTAGCTGTCTGATAGGCATTTTCGATACCTGGATCGACATAAACCACCAGATACAGCTTTCCGGACAGATTGTCCACTACGGCAACTTCTTCCGAAAGCAGCAACAGTACATCCGGTGTGTTGAGTGTATCCGGTTTGGCGTGACCAACCAGCTTATGCTCAATATATCGCACGGTGTCATACGAAAAATAGCCGACCAGTCCGCCACAGGGCAATTCCCTGACTGGTGCGGCGCTAAAATTCGACAGGTAATCACTGATACAGGCCAGCGTATCATCTACTGTCTTTTCTTCGACACAGTTTTTATTCACCAGCGTGACATGATTACCGCGCACTTCGATACGCGAAGTTGCGGGCAGCCCGACAAACGAGTAACGACCAAAGTGAGAACCGTCCTGCACCGATTCCAGCAGGTAGGTATAAGGCTGATTGGCCAGTTTCAGATAAATGGAAAGCGGCGTATCCAAGTCCGCAAAAGTTTCCAGCACAACCGGAATCCGATTATAGCCTTTCTCTGCAAGTTGATTAAATTCACTTTCAGTCATTGGACACTTCCAGGGACGGGGATAGCACTAGCGGAAACACGAATTCAGGCTGTGTTACCGAACACGCCGGTTCAAATAGCTGCAACATACAGCATCAAGACGCTTTGACGATTAATTGAGCGGCTTCCACAAGAGTGGGCACAATCGCATCGCAGTCGAGTTCATGCACATCACGACCTTCGTTGTAGCCATAAGGCACGCAAAAAATATGACAGCCCGCTGCGCGTGCCGCAGTTGCATCGTTTAACGAATCACCGAACAGAATCGCCTCGTGCGGCTGCACATTGAAATGTTTGCAGATATGCGTCAGCGGCATCGGATCGGGTTTGCTTTTCGGCAGATTATCGCCGGACAGAATGATTTCAAAATAGTCATGAAATCCGGTTGACTTGAGCAGCGGCAACGTGAAGATCTCCGATTTATTCGTAATGCAGGCCAAGTGAAAACCAGCCTGTTTCAACCGTTCAACCCCCTCTTTGACACCCGGAAAAGGTCTGGTTTTGACGTGAACATTCTCGGCATAATTTTTCTTGTAAATGTGCAACGCCTTTTCCAGTAAATCCGGTTCGGGCTCGCCATTCAAATCACCTGTCAAAGCACGTTTAACGAGTCTCTGGATACCCTTCCCGATATAGGATTTAATCGTTTCAACCGACCGTTCCGGCTTACCCAGTTCGCGGAGCATCAGATTGGCTGCCAGTGCGAGATCTTCAGCAGTATCCAGCAAAGTGCCGTCCAGGTCGATCATAACGACTTTAATCGCCAGTGGAAAAAGCGGCTTTTCGACAGTACTGTTGGCATAAGAAAAAATGTGTTGATTCATATCACAAAAAGACATGTTCTACAGACATGTTTATTAGAATTTATTATTGGAAATTTTATACTTTGCTCAATTCTGCGCGCAACGCTGAAACAATAGTGTCATAACGATGCGGATCGCTGTCTTTTCCTGCGCTATAGATTGCTGATCCCGCTACAAAAGTGTCGGCGCCTGCGCGTGCAATTTCCGCAATATTATCCACTTTAACGCCGCCATCGATTTCCAGCATGATCGCTCTGCCGCTCTCATCGATAAGCTTGCGAACGGCACTGAGTTTGTTCAACGCTTCCGGAATAAATGCCTGCCCGCCAAA
This sequence comes from uncultured Nitrosomonas sp., assembly GCA_964639015.1. Taxonomy (GTDB): domain Bacteria; phylum Pseudomonadota; class Gammaproteobacteria; order Burkholderiales; family Nitrosomonadaceae; genus Nitrosomonas. The sequence goes on along the minus strand of CAZXBP010000017.1, from coordinate 17,639 downwards.
TCCAGGATTTACCGACATAATGAGGATCAGATCAAGCTTATCCAGTACATGATCAAGATAATGCAGTGGCGTGGCAGGATTGAAAACCAGACCAGCCAGACAACCCTGGTCTTTGATGAGCCCAATGGTGCGATCAATATGCCTGGATGCCTCCGGATGGAACGATATAATATTAGCGCCTGCTTTGGCAAAATCGGGAACAATCCGGTCCACCGGCTCGACCATCAGGTGCACATCGATCATCGCGTCAGTCAGCGGACGTATCGCCTCGCATACCAGCGGCCCTATCGTCAGATTTGGAACATAATGATTGTCCATCACGTCAAAATGTATGATGTCGGCGCCTGAGTCGATAACGTTGGTGATCTCTTCGCCAAGCTTGGCAAAATTGGCTGACAAAATACTGGGTGCTATACGGTACATACAAAACCTCTCAGATTATCAAATGCGCTATTTTACCTGCAAATGAGCTCGCACCGTTAATGAGAAGTAAATTGTTTTAGAAATTACCGTATTTTGTTCTTGATACAATCCAAAAAATAGTGTGGAATAAGATTTATGTCAGATAACAAATATGAAATTAATGTCAGCGTACGAACAGTCTATTTGCCCGATCAATCGGATGCGGTAAATGATCAGCATGTATTCGCCTATACCATTACCATAGCCAACAAAGGTACGGTTGCTTCGCAACTTATCAGCCGGCACTGGATTATCACCAATGGCGATGGCTCAGTGCACGAAGTGCGCGGACTGGGTGTGGTCGGCGAACAGCCTGTACTCAAACCAGGGGATACGTTCGAATACACCAGCGGCACTGTCATTTCCGCATCGGTCGGTTCCATGAAGGGTAGCTATCAAATGGCAGCCGAAGACGGTGTTCATTTTGACGTTCAGATTCCCGAGTTTATTTTGACAGCACCCCGCGTTTTACATTAAGAGAGATTCAATCAAAACCGAATGAAGTGCGAGGCGCACGAAGCGCAGTAATACTGCCACGATCATGCGCTTATCCGATCATTTTCAGATCAATCCTGCATAATAGGGATTTCCTGGGCAGGATCAGCGTCATTCGCCAGAATCATGATGGAAACTCTGCGATTTCGCTTTCTGCCCTCACTCGTTTCGTTACTGTCGACCGGTCTGTTTTCACCATAACCAACAGCAGTCAACCTGACAGCATCTACGCCATTTTCAATAAACAGCCGAATCACGCTGCTGGCCCGTGCTGTCGATAATTCCCAGTTCGATGGAAAATGAATCGTATGAATGGGTATATTATCAGTGTGACCCTCGACATGAATTTCATGGTCATGTCCCTGAATGACTTTAGCTACTGCACGCAATGCCTCGATTGAGTTTTCCGCCAGAAATGCTTCGCCAGGTGAAAATAAAACACTGGCATTGATTTCAACCGTAATGCCAATCGCACTTTGCGTCACCGTTACGCTGCCGTCGTTGATCAACGGTTCCAGTACTTGCAAGATATCTTTTGCCATTGATCGCAACGTTTCCCTTTGCTCTACACGTTGCGCCTGTTTGGTCTGCCCGTTTTCTTTTTCCATGATTTTAATCATTGCGCCATCCGGTTCGGTCTTGATGATCGACTGCGTAATTTGAGGCTGATCGGCATCCGAATGTGACGTGGTACTTTTAAAAGCAGTTACCAGAGAGCTACTTAGAACTTTGTATTTTCCTTCGTTCAAGGAAGATGTGGCATACATAACCACAAAAAATGCGAACAACAAGGTTATGAAGTCCGCATATGAAACCAGCCAGCGCTCATGGTTCTCATGAGCATCATCTTCCTTGAATATTTTTCTCATACCCATGATCTGAAATAATTTTTCTTACTGTGGTCAAAGTTTTAGATCAGATATCAATCTTCGGCAAAGTAACCCATCAACCGATTCTCGATTTCTCTTGGATTTTCTCCGTTGGCTATCGCGACCAACCCGTCAACCAGTGCTTCGCGCATAACAAGCTGCTTATTGATGACGGTTTTAAGTTTGCTGGCAACAGGCAGAAACACTAAATTCGCTAACCCAACACCATAAATAGTGGCGACAAATGCCACCGCGATGCCAGGGCCTAACAGACTTGGATCGGACAAATTCTCCATAACATGAATCAATCCGAGTACTGCGCCGAGAATACCGATAGTCGGCGCGTAGCCACCTGCCGCCTCCCATATTTTTGCCGACTGACGTTGAAAAGAAACCTCGGCCTCAACGCCTATTTCAAGTATTTCACGCAATTTTTCCGGTTTGCTGCCATCCGCAATCAACTGCAATCCTTTTTTTGTCAGCGGATCAGCGACTGTATCAGCATGCGTTTCCAGCACCAGGAAGCCATCTCTCTTTGACAGATACGACCAGCCGACCAACTGCTTGATCAATATTTGATATGGCCTCACAGGCGGATAAAAAACCCATTTAGATATTTTTATTCCATTAATCAGCACATTAACCGGGCTTTGCAGCAGAACAGCACCCACAGTACCACCTACCACAATCACGAAAGCCGCAAACTGCATTAACGCGCCGATATGGCCGCCCTCAAGCATTTGCCCGCCCGTAATCGCCACGATTGCCACGGCGATACCGAGGACACTGCTAATATCGATTCTTGTTTTCTCGATCATTACTATATTTCAGCATTGTCTAAAAAATGGCACATCGTCAAATTATCAATTCTCTGGCTTGTCAAGGATTTCTCAAGCGGCTGCGCAAGCGCGCTATGGCCTGCGTATGCAGCTGACAAACGCGTGACTCGCTTACACCGAGCACTTCCCCGATTTCACGCAGATTCATCTCTTGCTCATAATGCATCCCCATAACCAGTTTTTCACGCGGCGGCAGATTCTCAATCGCATCCACCAATGATTTTCTGAGGCTTTCATCTACCAGCCTATCCAGCGGATTACTGCCATCATCAACCATTAAGCGATCCAGAAAAGGCTCCTCGTCTTCCTTTTGAAAATCTTCATAGTAAATTAACTGTGCGCCGCGCGCACTCCGCAGCGTTGAATGATATTCATCAAGCGAAATCTGTAATTCATCTGCAAGTTCCTGCTCACCTGGCGCGCAGCCGTTCAACTGTTCGAGTTTGGTAACCGCCAGCTCAATCTGCCGCATCTTTTTACGAATACTGCGCGGCAACCAGTCCGCTTCGCGCAATTCATCCAGAATCGAGCCCCGGATACGTTGTGCCGCATAACTTTCAAACTGCCTGCCGTAAGAACCCTCGTAACGGGTAATTGCATCGAGCAAACCGATCATTCCAGCCTGAATTAAGTCATCCACCTGAACACTGGCAGGAAGCTTAGCCATCATGTGATAAGCAATACGCTTTACCAGCGGCATAAACTCTTCAAAAAAATCCTCTTTATTTTTAACTCCAGTAGCTGTATACATATCGTCGCTAAATCTTAAAAGTTAGCCATGTTCAGATGACTTGTATGGATCAGGCGCTGCATAAACTCGGCGGTTTCTCCCTGAAAATGTTCTACAAAAGGAGAAAACATCACATTATCAGCCAACTGCCTAAACCGATCAGCGGTTAAAGACGTTGAAAAAAGACTAATTACCGGCTGACACATGCGATTGGCCTGATTTATTTTTTTATCCGATTGCGCGTATCCCGCCATTTCCAGCGAAACTGAAAGATACTGGCGCACAATGCGTGAGAAATTCTCAAAAACAACATGAGCCGAATGCAATGATTCAGCTTTATTAATAAAAATCAAAAAGCTTTGCTTTGCATAATTCTGGCTCATCATTTTTATCAGTGCATAAGCCCCAGTCAGAGAAGCGGCGGAACCGGAAATAACAATCAGCACCTGTTCCGAAGCAAGACTTAGCGGCAATACATGTGTGTCCCTTGTCAATGCCGTATCGATCAAAATGATATCAATTGACTCGACATACCGGCCGAAACTTTTGACAAGCCTGCTTTGCTCCAGCGCGCTTAAACCTGACAGAGCGTGGATGCCTCTTAATGCCGATAAAACAAAGATATTTTCAGATCCATGCAAAACAACCTGATCCAACCTTCTATCCTGATTAATGACATGCAACAGGTCGAAACGCGTTTTTAACCCAAGTCTGGCGCTGATATTGTCAGGATAGGCATTTTCATCAATCAATAAAACGCGCTTGCCCTTTTCTGCCCATGCTGCCGCCAGATTGATTGCAATAGTTGTTTTACCGACACCTTTCATGCCGCCGGCAATCGTAACAACACGAGTTGCCGGACTGATTCTGTGCGCCGTCAACCCGCGCAAACCTTCAGCTTGATCGCACACAAATCTAGTCATTACCGGCTCCGACATAAACTTGATTTGCAATATCATCCGTTCTGGCGCTTTTCGCCATTACCAAAGCATACTCGGCATCCTGTAACGTGAAAGCCGACTCAGACGGTCTGGCTTTTAAAATTTCGCACAATAAATTATGTCCATTTGCCGGATGAATATCTTCAGGTACTTTTTGTCCATCGGTCACATAATGGAGCATCAACTTGCGACGGATAACCGCATCCAGAACCACACCCATACTCGCAGCTTCATCAAGTTTGGTAATAATGCATCCATGAATGCCATATTTACTATAAGCTGAAATGATCTCATCCAATGTGCTGCCGCTTGATGTCGCGCTCATGACCAGCATCTTTTTAATGCTTGTGCCAGTACGAACAAACATCGCAATTTGCTCAGCCACCATCTGGTCACGATGACTTATGCCCATTGTGTCGATCAGTACGATATGTTTATTTCTTAGCTCAGATAAAGTCAGCTGCAGATCGTCCGCATCCTGAATGTTTCTGACGGACAGTCCTAGCAAACGGCCATATATACGCAGTTGCTCATGTCCTCCGATACGGTAGCTGTCTGTCGTTAACAAAGCCACTTTATCTGCACCGTGCCTGATAACGCTGCGTGCCGCGATTTTTGCAATTGTTGTTGTTTTACCGACTCCGGTTGCGCCAAGTAAAGTATATATGCCCCCCTGCTGAATCATTTCATCACTGACAGCAGTTTGCAGATTGAACTCCAGGGCCGACAACGCCTGCTTGAGACTTTGCATATACGTCAAACCTTCGGATAATTTGTCAACCAACCGGCGTGATAAGAGTGGACTGAATCCCGCATTCAACAGCGTTCCGAGCATCTTCATTTTTTCCGGCCTGCGCTGTGTCGCATTCCCCCATACTACCGCCGCGAGTTGATCTTCAAGTGTGCTTCTCATAGTATGTATTTCACTCATGAGACTACGCACAAAATCTTCGGTTACGACATTCTCCGGAATGCTTTCAGGCAGTGGATTATCAATAACGGGTTGCCTGTCTGGTGGTTTTCCTGCGCCTGACAGTAAAGTATCGGCGTCAAAAGCAAATCCAGATGATCCATCAATGGAAGGAGAATGCGCAGCAACCGACTCATGTGATGGCAAATCTTGCGGATATCCGTTTTTTTCCCTGGATTGATCCGGCTGATGCGTGCCAACCAAATTTGTCATCTCCGAATCAGCCAGGGCCATTATTTCCACACCACTCGATATTTTTCGATTGGATAATATGACAGCATCAGCGCCCAGATCATTTTTAACCTTGCGCATTGCCTCTCGCGATGTAGCTGCTACATAACGTCTTACTTTCACTGTTTACCTCCAATAACGGAAGTGATTTTGATTTTGCGGGATTCGGGAATTTCGGCATGCGACAGCACTCTGAGATGCGGTACAGCACGACGCAAAAATTGTGCCAACAGACTGCGAATTGGACCAGGAACCAGCAACACGGCCTGCAATCCAAGATTTTCCTGATGTTTGGCGGCCACCGCGGCTTCCTTCAGCAGCATATTTGCAAGCCCAGGTTCTATTCCTCCGCCTTCCTGCCCGCCACTTTGTACAACCTGTGTCAGGATATTTTCCAGCTCGTGATGTAATCCCATAACCTGAAGCTCACTATCCGCCGGGAAATACTGTTCCACAATGGCACGTCCCAGAGCGATACGCACAAATGCCGTCAGTTGCGCAGCATCCTGTATCGTACCGGCATATTCTGTCAGCACATCAACAATCGTGCGCATATCCCGGATACGAACATTTTCACTCAGCAGGTTTTGCAGGATCTTTTGCAACGCCGCCAGCGGCAGCGGTTTAGGTATCAAATCTTCAATCAGTTTAGGTGATTTAGCGGTAAGATGATCCAACAGCAACTGCAATTCCTGCCGACCCAGCAATTCAGCTGCATGCATATGAATGAGATGATTGATATGCGTCGTCACCACGGTGCTCGCATCGACCACCGTATAACCGTTGCTTTGTGCCGACTCTCTGAGCGAAGCTTCGATCCATACCGCTGGCAAGCCAAAAGCCGGATCGCTTGTTGGCGTGCCGGGCAGCGTCATTGTCACCCTGCCCGGATTTATCGCCAGATACATGCCGTTATACGATTCACCTTTGCCAATCACAGAGCCTTTCAAGGTAATTTGATAAGCATTGGGACGCAGCTCCAGATTGTCACGAATATGCACGACCGGTGGCAGGAATCCGATTTCCTGGGCAAATTTGCGTCGTATACCATTAATTCGCTTGAGTAAATCACCCTGCTGCGCTTTGTCGACCAGCGGAATCAGCCGGTATCCAACCTCTAATCCCAGCATATCAATTGGAAGCACGTCGTTCCAACTGGCGTCTTGCTGTTCCACAACCGGCGCCACGGTACTTGCCGCAACCTCTTCTTCCGCTGTGGCTAATGCATTTTTCTTCATGAAATAAGCACCGCTTCCGAGCACAAACGCCAGCAACAGAAATACGAAGTGCGGCATACCCGGAACGAGTCCCATAATACCCAGAATGCCCGCCGTGATAATCAATACCTGCGGTTGGTTGAACAACTGCCCTAGAACTTGTTCCCCGAGGTCCTCTTCTGTCGTCACACGGCTGACTACCAGGCCGGCAGCAGTAGAAATAACCAGTGCCGGAATTTGAGCAACCAGACCATCGCCGATCGTCAACAACGTATAGTTACGCGCGGCGGTATCCAAGTCGAGATCATGCTGCAGCATACCCACGATCAGACCGCCGATAATCGTGATCAGCATGACCAGTACACCGGCAATCGCATCTCCGCGCACAAACTTGCTAGCGCCATCCATTGATCCAAAAAAATCAGCCTCTCTGGAAATCGCGGTGCGGCGATTCCTGGCATCTTCCTCACCGATCAGACCGGCATTCAAATCCGCGTCAATCGCCATTTGTTTTCCGGGCATCGCATCCAGGGTAAAACGCGCGCTCACTTCGGCGATACGCCCCGCGCCTTTGGTAATCACGACGAAATTAATAACCACCAAGATAATGAATACCACCAGACCCACGGCATAATTACCGCCAACCAGAAAATGACCAAACGCCTCGATCACCTTTCCTGCTGCATCAGGGCCGGTATGTCCTTCCAACAAAACAACCCGTGTTGATGCAACATTTAAAGATAACCGCAACAGTGTCGTAATAAGCAATACTGTCGGAAACACCGCAAATTCCAAAGGGTTTTTGGTGTAAAGACTGACCATTAAAACTATAATGGCCAGCGCAATATTGAAGGTAAATAAAATATCCAGAATAAACGGCGGCAAGGGAAGCACCATCATACCGAGAATCATGATGATCAGTATCGGCCCCGCCAGCGTTTTGAGATTGCTTCCAGCCATAAAACCGGAAAAAGTCATTGTGTTGTTCATACGCATCAAGTTACAGCAATTTTCAAAATCTCATCGTTGAATGAATGCCTGAAATCCTCTTGTATTCTCCGGTTCTCATTCAGTCAGCCGCGGGAACTTCCAAATCCCGCGGAACCTGAATAGTACCAATCGGTTCGGGTACTTCTCCCCCATAATTCTGATAACGTCTGAGCTGATATACATAGGCCAGCACTTCCGCAACTGCTGTATAGAGTTTTTCAGGTATTTCCTGATCCAGATCGGCATGGTGATAAAGAGCGCGCGCAAGTGACGGCGCTTCGAGAATGGGAACACGATGCTCCTCGCCCAGCTCGCGTATCCGCGCGGCGAGCAAGTGCACACCCTTAGCGACAACAATCGGGGCACGCATCGTACCGCCTTTATATCGCAGCGCAACGGCATAATGCGTAGGATTGGTCACGATAACATCCGCTTCGGGAATCGCCGACATCATACGGCGACGGGCAGCTTCGCGCTGCAAACTGCGGATACGGCCCTTTACCAAAGGATCCCCTTCACTTTCCTTAACTTCCTTGCGAATCTCTTCTTTGGTCATGCGCAACTGTTTGGCGTGATTCCAGATCTGAAAAGGCACGTCCAGGGCAACAATAAAAATCATTGCAGCAACGATAATTAAAAAACTAAAAACCAGCAATTCACCTGCTCGCGCAATACCCAAATTTACCGGTATGGCCATCAAAGATAGAACCGATTCAGTATTGCTCCAGATAACCAGCGTAGCCACACTGCCAACCACTATCGTTTTTGCTAACGCTTTCAGCAGTTCCGTCAATCCATGTGCTGAAAAAATCCTTCCAAATCCGGTCATTGGATTAAGTCGCTTAAAATCAGGCATCAGCGCCTTACTGCTGATCAACCAGCCACTAAGCAACATAGGCGCAAAAAATGCGGTAATCATCAATACGGTCAACAAGGGAACCAAGGCCAGAAGTCCCTCAAAAGCCAATTCACTCAATCGAATGAACATCAGGTCAGATTGAAATGCAAGTTCCCGTTCCATATGCATACCTTCACGCATAATGGCCAGCAAATCATTCATCAAATAATTGCCCATAAAAACAATACCCGCAGCGGCGGACAGCAACAAAATGAACGTCGTTAATTCCTGCGATCGAGCAACCTGCCCCTCTTCCCGCGCTTTCTGTATGCGCTGAGGCGTCGCCTGTTCCGTTCGTTCTAAATCACTATCTTCTGACATCGAGACTCCAAACTATTGAGCGCATATTATCAGTCCGGGGAACAGGAATTAACGGATGAAAAAAACAGGATTTCCACCCGCTATTTTGGGTGGATTTAGGACAAAGTCTTACCGGCAGCGCCCTTGCGCGGCACTGTCTTGTTGATGTTCGTTACAAAACAAGGCGGTGTTCACAACAGGAACAGTGAACACACGGCTTTCGATCTGAATAAGACCTTTGCAAAATTCTTTAAAAATGATGGCGTGTCATGCACACACAACCACGGTAGAGCGGAGAGTCGATTTGCACAATGATGAAGCTGTCTTTAAAACAGCAATAAAACCTGGACCAGGAGGCTGTCCAAGAATAGCGATCGTAGCGAGCCGAGTAGGAGAACGGGCGCGAATTTTCTCAATTTCGAGGCGCATAGCAAGACTATGCTACAAAAAAACTGAGAAAATATGAGCCGTTATCCCATCGGCGAAGTAGATTAGTCTTATGTCCGACAGACTCTCAGGAATAGCGCGGATTCAGCAGCCAGGGTCAAACCCAGTTTTTTCCGATCAGAAAGTCCGTGTACAGCTTCTTTTCCGGGGTATTCTCCGCGGGTTTCCAGTCATAGCGCCATTTGACAATCGGTGGCAGCGACATCAGGATGGATTCAGTACGTCCACCCGTTTGTAATCCGAATAACGTACCACGATCCCAGACCAGATTAAATTCAACGTAACGCCCCCGGCGATAAGCCTGAAAATCACGCTCACGTTCGCCATACGGGGTATCCTTGCGTCGTTCCAGAATAGGTCGATAGGCTGCAAGAAAATGCTCGCCGACACTTTGCGTCAGATTAAAACAGGTTTTGAAATCAGGTTGATTCCAGTCGTCAAAAAATACGCCGCCAATACCACGCGGTTCATTACGATGTTTCAAAAAGAAATATTCGTCGCACCATTTTTTCAGGCGCGGATAACAGTCATCGTCAAACGGCTGCAACGCGTCCTTGCAGACCTGATGAAAATGCACGGCGTCTTCTTCAAACCCATAATACGGCGTCAGATCCATGCCGCCGCCAAACCACCAGACCGGTTCGGCGCCTTCCTTGCGCGCCTCAAAGTAGCGGACATTCATATGCACGGTCGGCGCATAGGGATTGCGTGGATGAAGCACCAGCGAAACACCCATGGCCTCAAAGGAACGGCCGGATAATTCCGGGCGCGCGGCTGTCGCCGATGCAGGCAGTCCGGTGCCATGGACATGTGAAAAGTTGACGCCGCCACGCTCCAGCACGTTGCCTTCTTCGATGACCGCGCTGATACCACCGCCGCCGCCTGGACGATCCCACTGATCGCGCCGAAACGTTTTACCATCAACCGATTGCAGTCCTGCGACAATGCTGTCCTGTAACTGCGTCAAAAATGCTTTGACTTGTGTTGCGCTCATTCCATCTCCTGTTTTTTTCCGGATATATTTGATACAGAGCCTGAGCTTTTATGCATCTTTCGATAAAGATCAGTCTTTACCGTTTATAATGCTTACCTACCCAGCCTGTTGCATTTTACCCGTTGTATATATCACGATTAAAGCCTTTTCAATTTGATCTTTCTCAATAGCGAAAAAAGTGACGGGACTGTGGTGTACAGATAATTTGGACTAACTACTGCAATAAAAGTAATTAACAGGAATTTTTCGTCATGTCTGGCAACTCATTTGGCAAACTGTTTTGTGTCACATCCTTTGGTGAATCACATGGCCCTGCAATTGGCTGCGTGATCGACGGCTGTCCGCCGGGTCTGAAAATCAGCCAGGAAGATATTCAACGCGAATTGGACAGACGCAAACCTGGCACATCCCGCCATGTCACGCAACGGCGAGAATCCGATACCGTCGAGATTCTCTCCGGCGTATTTGAAGGCGAGACCACCGGAACATCGATCGGCTTGCTGATCCGTAATGAAGACCAACGCAGCAAAGACTACAGCAAAATCATGGATGTATTCCGCCCCGGTCACGCGGATTATACCTACTGGCAGAAATACGGCATCCGCGATTATCGCGGCGGTGGACGGGCATCCGCGCGGGAAACCGCGGTACGCGTGGCCGCTGGCGCAATCGCAAAAAAATGGTTGAATGAAAAATTCGGCATCGTTATTCGTGGCTATATGGAGCAGCTTGGACCGATTGAAATACCATTCAAACGTTGGCAGGACGTTAATCAAAATCCTTTTTTCGTAGCCGACAGCAACTATGTAGCGCAACTGGAAACTTTCATGGATCAGTTACGCAAATCCGGCGACTCAGTCGGTGCAAAAATAAGCGTGATTGCTGAAGGCGTGCCGGTAGGATGGGGAGAGCCGGTTTATGACCGCCTGGATGCGGACATCGCTTACGCCATGATGAATATCAACGCAGTCAAAGGTGTGGAAATCGGCGCCGGTTTTGCCAGTGTTTCGCAAAAAGGCACAGAGCATTCTGACGAAATGACTCCGGAAGGATTTCTCAGCAATAATGCCGGCGGCATACTCGGCGGTATTTCGAGCGGACAGCCGGTCACCGTCAATGTCGCGATCAAACCAACCTCGAGCATCCGTCTGGGTCGGCGCTCAATCAACAAAAACGGAGAACCGGTCATTGTTGAAACACACGGCCGCCATGACCCCTGCGTTGGCATCCGTGCAACGCCCATTGTTGAAGCCATGCTCGCATTGGTGCTCATCGATCATGCCTTAAGGCACAGAGCGCAAAATGGAGACGTTGTCTGTCACACGCCGAAAATCAAAGGAAGCATAACTGATGCGCCCCCATCCGCAGCAAGGCATGACGTGGATTTACCGCACCAGGAAGATCCCGAGCCCGAGGAAGGATAAACACATCACTCAAATTTCTAATTGACTTCAGCAAACTCAACATTTTTTCTTGACAAGATCGCCCAAATAAACCATCATCGCCCCCGCATATGAAATTGAAACGATCAGTAGCAAAACAATCGAATCGGTTTACGATCGCACAATTCGATTTGTTTTTACGGTGCCGAATGAAAAATAAATAAAAGTTCGCAGCCCGCTACCAGCTTCAATCTGCTATACTCTCAAGACTCGTGATAGCGGTCTGGCAACAGCAGATTGTTTCAAGCGCCCGTAGCTCAGTTGGATAGAGTACTTGGCTACGAACCAAGGGGTCGTGGGTTCGAATCCTGCCGGGCGCGCCAATCGTCGATTATGAATTTGCAAGCAGGCCAAGTAGCTCAGTCGGTAGAGCAGAGGACTGAAAATCCTTGTGTCGGTGGTTCGATTCCGCCCTTGGCCACCAGTAAAATCAAGCACTTACACAACATCGTGTTAAGTGCTTTTTTGTTTTAAAGTGGCTGTGTAGCCTCCGTGTAGACTTTTTCAATCAATTTCTAAACGGAGTAATGCACATGAAAACGAACGTATCAAGCATCGTTAAAAAGACAAAGCCTGTGGCCGGTTACATTCGACGAATTGCCAAAGGTGATTTTCAACTATTCATTTCCACAGGTCTGGCGCTACCGGTTCATCATTCAGACCATTATTCACGCATCGAAGCGCAGCAGGTAGCACGTAGCCTTCATGCTTCTGTTGTCATGGAGGTGCGTTAATATGGAAAAGATAACCGTGCAACGTGACAATGACCGTAACTTAGTCTTTACCGGTGAACTGATCGCCAAAGTATCCAGTAGCGATGACCGCGCAATGGGTTCATCATATTCGGGTGAAACTGGACGCTGGCAAGTGTTGAAGCTGTATAAAGCCAAGTCAGGGAAGTTTGTTGCTCAACGGATCAACCGCACACGCTGGCAGGGTGAACGCGATACCTATGAAGCGAAGGTTTGTTCAACTCACGATGATATTGTTGAGTTCTTTGGCAGTGGCTGGCTGGCTAAGGAATTGTTTGAAGAAGCAGACGTTAACGCCGCCATTGATCTGGATACTGAATAGATAGATGAATAGAAGCCGGTGCCACGTGGTGCCGGTTTTTATCCAGTCTCAAGCATACGCTTTAAATGTTCGACCACTTGCGAGTAAACATCATCACCCGGCACTGACTTCAAAATGTCTCCGACAGTGAAATTCAGTTCTTCATCGTTCACATATTCAGAAACAACGCCCATATAAGCCAGTAAAAGGCATTGCTGAACCTGGTGCACTTGTTCCGCCGTGATACTGACACCACAATCGCGCATCACCAGCCCAAGTATTCCGACTTCATCAAACCACAATTCCGGGACTGTATGCGTTAGGGCGTGAGTTATTGCGTATTCGAGTGTTTTGTTGAGTAAGGCTTCTTGCGTTAATGAATTAAATGGTTTGCTCCCCTGGGTCAGTCCGGTATTGCCATCAATTCGCCAGCTTTTGGTTTGTGTGATATCAAGGTTCTGCCGTCTCCATTCCGCCGCCGCCGCGACACTATCAGACGGCATTCCGCGCTTGATTAGTTTGTAGATCGTTTGGAGTGATAGTCCAAGTCCTTGTGCCAGTTCCCTTCTTGTCATACTGCTCAACCCGTTTAATAAATTGTTCTGCTGGAGTTTTTGCGCGGTGCGCATTACCCGCGCGTCCTAAACCTCAGGAAGTACCTTAGGCATTAATCAAGGGTTATGTAGTACAGTCTTTCCCCTTTACAGAATGAATCAATTAAGGCGGATAGGTACATATTCCCCTCTTCCGCCATTGTTTTGGTCAAGTCGCAAGAATAAACACGCAGGCCATTGGGTAAGAATATCGATACGCGCCTTTTGTCTATATCCTCGCTGTTTGAAAAAATAACATGTGTGCCCTTGTGATTCTCTAGCCGTTTCAGTGCTATTTCCTCTATTTCATGATCTGTATGAATGCGAGTGGTGATTGAATGCATGGCTTGCTTCAGATTCATTTATTGATACTCCAAACTAATTATAAAATTTGTTAACATTTTCTTTTTTTACTTCATTATGTAGTCTGTGCTTCGTTGCCTCCGTCATAACTTTGTTATCGATTAAATCCTTAACCACGACATGGTAAAGCTGTTGATTCCTTAAAAGAATCTGTTTACACCAGACCATGAAGTAATGCCAATTGGTTAATGCTCTGGCGCTATCGCGTTCATCCAAAAACCTGCATTGACAATATGAAATAAGTTTTTCGTGATAAGAGTGCGAAAGGCGTGCAAACAAATGTTCTGCGGCAAATCCGCTGACATTCGCCAGCATAGTCGAAAAAATCTTAGGTTTATTTGGCATTGGCGCATTTTCTATTGGTTCGTAATCGTTCAATTCCTCGTATCCCTGAGTTTTCACATATCCACTGTAACCGCCGTGTGCATTATTATTTTCCAGAACTGCCTCGCCTATTTTCCAATGAACGGCTGCCATAACAACCGCATGGCCAGCCTCATGATTAGCAACATTTATCAGTGTGCGCTTTCGATTTGCCGCTAAGGCTAACTCGGTAGCACATTGCTCATAAATTGCATAATGCTCCCTGGTTCGGTCGTTGAATATATTTTGCATCCGCCAGCCGGGATAATGTTTCAGTCCCTGATAAAGCGTTTCAAAAATTCTCAGTTCTCTACGGCTTAAGAACATTTTTTTCTTTTCCGGTGCCAAGTCGGGACGAGTCTGCTGAAATGACCGTTCGGCGCCTGATAGCATTTTCTGGAAAGTTTCGGTGCTTGGCATGTTTTGCCTCTTTTAACGTTAATAGATAATTAGTGTGTAGCGTTTTTGTCAATGATTTCAAGGACTAGGAACGGATCGTACTTGTTCCGTGGTATCTCTATTTCACAAGTAGCAGCGCCACGGATCGCAACCGCTACAATTACATTATGTTGGTCTGTCTGATCATCCACATAAAACGCTCTTGGCTTGTCCGATTCTTCCAGCATGGCCAAGACTTTTTGCCGCCGTTGCTCGCGCTTCAGTTCGGCAATGATCGCCGGTTTATGCTGGCGTAATCTTTTAATCAATTCATCAGTAAGTTTCTTGGCTGGTGATAAATCAAGAAACTCGTTATCGATCAGCTTCACCTGGATCTCTTTTTCACGTAAATAATCGAGAATTTCAATAGCATTCATTTTGAAAATCCTTCCTATACTCTTCTAAGGGGGGGTGTTTATCCGCTACAACGCTACAATTCAATACTGGTGCGGGTTTCAGCGTAGCTTACAAATATTTTTAAATGCTACGTTACCGATTTATCCGCTACCCGCTACAGCAGTACTGTGTCATGGTCTGTAGCGCTTACGCGGTTTGTAGCTGCTACGCTATTTTCCTTCGCTACGCTGCAACCATTGCTGGTACTGGTTTGTAGCGCTGTAGCGGATAAATCAGGGGGGGCTAGATAGCGTGAAAAAGATTCCTCAAACTGCTGTTTGCTGAAACCTTTTAAAACCTGGTTGCCGATGCGTAAATTTTTTGGCTGAATCCCATACCCTTTCAACTTTTTAGCTAGTTGCCTTGGCGTCAAAGGCCTCCCACGGTTGTATGTCGCCCACGCTCTCATATCATCTGATATCAATTCATGAATTAAGTCTGCCGTGCTGATTTTTTGAGCGCGTTTTGTTTCAAATATTTCATGTATGTCGGCCAACAATTCATTTGCGGTACTGGTTGAATCGTCACCCGCGGAAAGCTTCAGCGCTGCTTTATTAGCGCGGTCAATCCATTCACTCCCAGCGAGTCCGGCAATAGCTAAGAGTGGTTCCCAATTATCTTGTTGTCGATCGTTAAGGACATGGGGCAAAACTGGCCGGGCGTTTCTCACTCTATCGCGGTAGTCATCAGCGAACCGCGCCAATTTTCTTGATAACGTTGAAAACAATCCCGGCTCAGCGTAGCGCAGTCGGTCGACATGCTCGTGGTCAAGTTTTCGGCGTAATTCCAAAATGATCGACCGATCCATCAATGTGTCAGACAGGTGGCCAATGCCGGACAGCGCCTTAGCTCCCCACGTGCTGAAGCGTTTTGGCGTGAAGTCATCACCAACGGCGCGGATTACATAGGCATTGTCGCGGCTATGCCCTGAATTAATCACGCCTCGCAATTCCTCGTTTTCGCGCATAAATGCGTCGGTTTCGTCAAGTAATAATGTTGGTTGCCATGCGTCAATACAGCGATAAAGCGCCGCCGGGCTGATATTACTGGCAGATAGCGGACGGTACGAAAGCTTCCCCAGTATGGTTAACATTTGTGTCTTTCCGCATCTCTTTTCTGGCGCAGTAATGACCGCGAGTGGTGCAATCTGAATAACATCGACAAACCACGTCATACTTGCCCACAATGCCGCCGCGTCCGCCGCCTCACGATCACACACGACGAACCGGCTAACCGCGCCTGATATGTCGTCGAGCAGCTCGCCCGGATTAATTGGGCTGTCCCATGGCTCAACGTCAACAAATCCGCCGTCATCGGTATCTTTGTTGCGCCTCGCCGCGTTCACGGCCTTATCAAGAGCGGTTGTACTCACTCCAAGTTTTTCGGCTTCCGCTTTTCGCGCTCTGTCGTAATCGAGAGCGTTCAATTTCTTGAGTTTATCAATAACATCGGTTTGGTTCTCGCCGCCGCCAGTCGTCTCGGCGTCCACAACCTGGTTGACAAATAATTCCGCGCCCCTTTCTAACGTTGATGGGTTCGTCATTTCGCACCCTCCACAAAAGATAACGCGCTGTTTATTCGAAGGATTAATTCGGCAACAAATTGCCGGTCATCAGCCGGTAGTGCCTCGTTTTTGCGAAGTGTATTAGCGACGAAGAGCAGCCGGACCAAGTCGTGTTTGATTCCTGGCAATCGCACCAATAACAAGCTTAAGCGCATCGATTGAAATGAGCGCCAGTCATCGTACTGCTTAAGCTGCTGATTAAGCTGAGTTGTTTCGTTTTTAACGAATAAATCAGCCGGACTCAATCCAATGGCGCCGGTAATATCATCGATACCGCACCCGGCGAAGCAGTGCAACAGCACACCACCATGACGGCCTACACTGACGGCCAAGCTTCGGCTACGATCTTCGTGAGAAGGACAGAAGGCAAGCAGTCCGCCATTGCTGCGCCTGACTACACCCTTAAGCCTGCTTGAAATTTCTGTGAATGGGTCGGTGAATCTGTTATAATTGTGCGCACATACTTCAAATTTAGCGCCAGCCTTCCCGCTGGCGTTTTTGTTTAAATTCATGGCGTTACCCCTCCAGACCCAAGGCTTTTTTGATTTCGGCAACCGGCCACGCCAGGCGGCCATTTACGCGAACTGGTCGAATCAAGCCGTTTTCACGCATTGCCCACAGTCTCAAAGTTTGCGGTTTTCTGTTAAGGTAAAAAGAGGCCTCTTCTGTTGTTAAAGTGGGTCGCCTAATATCAGCCAGGGCTGGAAAGTTTGTATTGGAAGACATTGGATTTAATTCGTTTTTGTTGAACACGAATTAATAATAAATGCCTTAATTTCAAAATTGAATGGTGAAAATTAGGCGCAAAATTCTGCCTATTTTTCTGGCTTGATGTTGTCGTTAATGTAGTTCATGTAGTCGCGCGCTGTTCCCGGCGCCATAGCCAAGAAGGTCATTAAAATCTGGATCGCGGGCGAAACTTCAGGTTCACTCGTCTTTTTGGCGTCATAAATTGATTTTGTCCACGGGATACCATAGCGATCAAACAGCCGCTTAACCCGAATATTGCATGAAAGAAAGAGGCAATTCCTGTTAAATCTTTTA